>CAZBXY010000483.1:0-4538 GCA_964495365.1 uncultured Frigoriglobus sp.
GCAACGGCACACGGCGCCGGCCTTCGGCCTACTACTACTCTGAAGCCGCCTTCTCACTTACGGGATGATGAGTTCCCGGCGGGCCTCGACGGTCCGCACCCGGGGCACCGCCGGGAACAGCCGGAAGCTCGGCCCGCGCCCGCACAGCGCCCCGCCGATCGCCGACGCCATCGACAAGAGCACCCCGACCAGGGCCGCCCACGACGCGGCGACCGCGGCCTCGTGCGCCCGCTGCTGCGCGGCCGGGTCGTTGGCGAGCGCCTGCGCGCGGTTCGGATCGACCGACGCCTTCGCCGCCTCGATCCGCTCCTGCGACACGCCCGCGTTCCGGGCCGCCTGCTCCCAGTTCGCCGCGCTCTGCACCTCCGGGCTCCCCTGCACGATCATCGCCCCACCGACCAGCGCGAAGTACCCGGCCCGCAGGCCCATCCCGACCAGCATGGCCGAGAAGATGAGTACCGCGGCCCACGTCATGATCCCGTAGATCACCGCTTCGCGCTCGGTCTCGCCGGCGGTCAGTTGGGCGCTCACCGCCCCGCCAACGAACAGCGCCGCGATGATCCCCAGCAGGGTCGCGATCAGCGCCCCGGTGCCGACCGCGTTGGCCCGTACCCCGGCCTCGGTGAGCGTCAGCCCGATGGCCGCGAAGAACAGGGTGAACACGAGATTGACCGCCAGCGCGGTGACCGCCCCGGCCAGCACCGCCTGCCACGTGATCCGACTGCGGACCCCCGCCACGTCCTCGACCCGAACTGCCCCGGTCTCGGCTGCCATGTCGTATCTCCTAAGTTGAATGGAATGGTGTCGCGCGCCGACGAGCGCCGGCCGTGCGAGGTCCATGCACGACTCGTGCCGCGAAGAACCTAACCCCGCTCGCTTCGCTCGCCGCCCCTTCCCTCAGAAGGAAGGGGCGAAAACGAGAAGCGCGGTCTTTCACCCCATTCCTTTCCAGGGAAGGGGGCCGGGGGGTTAGGTTCTTCGGCATGTCATTCGCACTGAATCCTCAATGGCCGAGAGCTACAGGAGTTACCTCATGCGCGTATGGCCGGGACGCCCGTATCCCCTGGGTGCCACGTGGGACGGCGCGGGGACCAACTTCGCCCTCTTCAGTGAGACCGCGACCGGCGCCGAACTGTGCCTGTTCGAAGGCCCGGCGCTCGTCGAGCGCCGCGTTCCGCTCTCCGAGCGCACCGACCAGGTGTTCCACGCGTATCTGCCCGACGTGCTGCCCGGGCAGCTCTACGGGTTCCGCGTGTCCGGCGCGTACGACCCGGAGAAGGGGCACCGGTTCAACCCGCACAAGCTCCTCTTCGACCCTTACGCGAAGGCCGTCGGCCGCGGGCTGACGTGGAACCCGTCCCTCTTCGGCTATTCCATCGGCGAGGACGACACCACGTTCGACGCGCGCGACAGCTCCGCGTTCGCGCCGCTCGCGGCGGTCACCGAGACCGCGTTCACCTGGGGCGACGACCGGGCGCCGAACCGGCCGTGGCACGAAACGGTCATCTACGAAGCGCACGTGAAAGGATTCACGAAGTTGCTCGCGGACGTGCCGGAGCACCTCCGCGGGACTTACGCTGGCGTTGGCTCCGAGGCCGCGGTGCGGCACCTGAAGGCGCTCAACGTCACCGCGGTCGAGCTCCTGCCGGTGCATTACCGCATCGACGACGGGCACCTGATGGACCGGGGGCTGTCGAACTACTGGGGCTACAACACGCTCGGGTTCTTCGCCCCGGACCCGCGGTTCAGCTCGAACCCCGCCGACCCGGCCAGTGCGGTGCGCGAGTTCAAGACGATGGTTCGCGCGCTGCACGCCGGGGGCATCGAGGTGATCCTCGACGTGGTGTACAACCACACCGCCGAGGGCAACCAGCAGGGGCCGACGCTGTCCTGGCGCGGGATCGACAACGCGAGCTACTACTTCCTCTCGCCGGAGGCCCCGCGGTACTACATGGACTTCACCGCGTGCGGGAACAGCCCCAACATGCAGCACCCGCGCGTCCTGCAACTCGTCATGGACAGCCTACGGTACTGGGTCACGGAAATGCACGTGGACGGGTTCCGGTTCGACCTCGCGCCGACGCTGGCCCGCGAGCTGGCGGTGGTCGATAAGCTCGGCTCGTTCTTCGACATCATCCATCAGGACCCGGTGCTGAGCCGGGTGAAGCTGATCGCCGAGCCGTGGGACATCGGCCCGGACGGGTACATGGTGGGGAACTTCCCGGTCGGGTGGGCCGAGTGGAACGACAAGTACCGCGACGCGGTGCGCGACTTCTGGGCCGGCGCCGACGTGCCAACCGAACAGCTCGCGCACCGGCTTACCGGCTCGGGCGACCTGTACGAACAAACCGGACGGAAGCCCTACGCGAGCATCAACTACGCCACCTGCCACGACGGGTTCACGCTCCGCGATCTGGTCAGCTACAACGAGAAGCACAACGAGGCCAACGGCGAGGAGAACCGCGACGGGAGCGGTCACAACCGAAGCTGGAACTGCGGGGCCGAGGGCCCGACCGACGACCCGCAGGTGACCGCGCGCCGGCGCAGGCAACAGCGGAACATACTCGCGACGGTGCTGCTTTCGCAGGGCGTGCCGATGGTGCTCGCGGGCGACGAGTTCGGCCACACGCAGCGCGGCAACAACAACGCGTACTGCCAGGACAACGAGCTGACGTGGCTCGAATGGCCGACCGCGGACCGTGCCCTGCTCGACTTCGCGCGGGCGGTGCTGCGGTTGCGGGCCGAAGAACCGGTCCTGAAGCGCCGGACGTTCTTCCAGGGCCGCGCGATCCGCGGTGCGGGCGTGAAGGACGTGTCGTGGTTCAAGCCGTCGGGCCAGGAGATCAGCGACGCCGAGTGGGAAGCGCCGTTGAAGTGCCTCGGGATGCGGCTCGCCGGCGACCTGATCCGCGAGATCGACGAGCGCGGCGAACCGGTTGTGGGCGACACGCTCTTGGCCCTGTTCAACGCCGGACCGAAACCGGTGCGGTTCGCGCTACCGGCGACGAACCCGGAACACGCCTGGGAACTGCTGTTCGACACGGCCGACGATGATCGCCCGCACGCGCTCTTCACCGGTGGGGCGAAGTACGAGCTGATCGACCACGCACTGGCGGTGTTCCGCACGCGCCCGGTGAAGGAACCGGACGGCACCAGCCCGCTCCGCGTGGCCGCGCTGCGCCGGGCCGCGAGCGGCGCCCGCGGCGGCCCGCTCCCCACCGAGGACAACCCGTGACCGCCCTCGACCGGCTCGCGGCCGACGCCCTCGCGCGGGCCCGCGCGCGCCGGCGAACTCCCGGGGCGACGTACCGGCTCCAGTTCCACGCCAATTTCACGCTCCGCGACGCGCTCGGGCTCGTCCCGTATTTCGAGTCGCTCGGCGTCACGCACCTGTACGCCTCTCCGCTCCTCACCGCCCGGCCCGGCAGCACCCACGGCTACGACATCATCGACCACGACCGGCTGAACCCGGAGATCGGCACCGAGACCGACCTCACGGCCCTCGCGTCGGCCCTACACGAGCGCGGGATGGGGCTGATCCTCGATGTCGTGCCGAACCACATGTGCGTGGCCGGCGAGAACGCGTGGTGGGCGGACGTACTCGAACACGGCCCGGCGTCGCCGTTCGCCGGGTACTTCGACATCGCCTGGCACGACGCCCCGCGCGGCGACATGAGCGGCCGGTTGCTGTTGCCGGTACTCGGCGAACCTTACGGGCAGATCCTCGAAGCCGGGCAGTTGCAACCGCGGTTCGAGCGCGGCGGGTTCGTCGTGCGGTACTGGGAGGCGGTGTTCCCGCTCGACCCGCGCACCTACGGCCAGATCCTCTCACCCGCGCTCGAATCGCTCCGCGCCGCGGCCGGGCCGGATTCGCCCGACGTGATCGAGTTGCGGAGCATCCTGAAGGCGATCAAACACCTCCCGCACCGAGACGAGGCCGATCTCGTGAGCCTCGCCGAGGGCCGGATCGAGTGCGGGGTCATCAAGCGCCGGCTGGCGGAGTTGGCGAGCCGGTCCGACCTCGCCGCGAGCGCGATCAACGAGGCCGTGGCGAGGCTCGCGGGCGCGGCGGGCGACCCGGCGAGCTTCGCGCCGCTCGACGCGCTGCTCGAAGCGCAGGCGTATCGGCTCAGCTTCTGGCGGGTCGCCTCCGACGAGATCAACTACCGCCGGTTCTTCGACGTGAACGAGCTGGCGGCCCTCAGCACCGAGCGCGAGGACGTGTTCCGCGCGGTTCACCGCAAGTGGCTCGGCTGGGTCGCCGACGGCCGCGCCGACGGGCTTCGGATCGATCACCCCGACGGGCTGTTCGACCCGAAGCAGTACCTCGACCGGCTGCAATCGCACTACCTGCTCGCGGTCGCGGAGCGGTTGCTCGCGGAGGCGCCGGAGGAGTACGAGGGGATGACGCTGCCGCGGGACGAGGGGGAACTGCTGGCGGTGCTGCGCGAAGAACCTAACCCCCCGGCCCCCGTCCCCAAAAAAGAAAGGGGGGTAAAAACAGCGGGGTTGTGTGAAGTATAACGTGTCGCGGGGGG
>CAZBXY010000484.1:0-4535 GCA_964495365.1 uncultured Frigoriglobus sp.
ACGCGGACATCGAGGCGCTGGCCGAGACTCAACTTCAGTCCGCGACCGGAAATCAGAGGACGCTCTAGGGCTTCACCAGCACCGCCGCCACCGGGTCGCAGACCTCCGCCGCGGAGACGCTGAAGCACCTCGACGGCACCGTCCGGCGCGACGCCGCGATCGGCAACGGCCCGATTGACGCGCTCATCAAGGCGATCAACCGCATTACCGGAGCCGCGGTGAAGGTGGTGGACTACCGCGTGCGGTCGGTGAGCCAGGACATGGACGCGCTGGGCGAGGTGAGTATCGAGATCGAGCACGCCGGCAAGCGGTCGCGGGCGCGGGCGGTGAGCCTGGACGTGGTGGAGGCGAGTGCGCTGGCGTACCTGGAGGTGGTGAACCGGGTGTCGTCGCGCCAGCTCCGCGACCGGCTCAAGCCGACCGACAACGTCCCGACCGAGGTGGTTCCGGCCGGGTGAACGTCATACACTCGCGAAGCCGCGAGCGGCCGTAGACGCTCGCGGCTTCGCGAGTAACACCCTCGCCTACTTCGCCCCCGGGCCGTGGGCGATCTTCGGCCAGTACTTGTACAGGTCGAAGTGCGGGTCGTTCTCCCCGTCGTGGCACTTCATACACATCCCCTCGACCCGCGTAATCAGGAGTTGCTGGGCCGGGGCGATCGCCACCTTCCCGCGGTCCGGCCCCGGCGTGTCCGCCATCTTCTTCATGAAGTCCGCGTCCGGCAGGAGGAACACGCCGGCCTGGGTCTGCTTCCACGGCGACAGGAACGGGTGCAGGTCCTTGTTCCGCGGGTTGTCGGCGTGCCCGCTGCCGGGGCCGTGGCAGTTCTCGCACCCGACGTGCTTGAGATGGGGAGTTTTCTTCTCGTCCTGGTAGCCCGAGGGGTTCTCGAACCCGATCGTGTGGCACCGGACGCACTCCGGGTCGTACTGCCGCAAGGTCGGGCGGGTCGCGACCTTCTCGAGCGCGTCCATCGCGTGGCCGTGCGGGGTTTTCGCCCACAGGGCGAACTCGACCGCGTGGCACATCTTGCAGGCGTCCGACCCGACGAACTTGAGGTTCAGCGGCTGGGTCAATCCTTTTGCCTGGATCTGCGCCGGGTGCGGCGCCCGCGGGTAGGCGGCCAGCAGGTTCGCGGCCTTCACCTGCTTCGCGTACTCGTCGAGGATCGGGAGCACCTTGTTCGCCTTGCGGGCGTCCTCGTCCTTGCCGGGCGTGACGTACTCCTCGCCCATCGGGACGAGCTGGTACTTGAGGTCGAACGAGCCGTCGGCTCTCTTGAACGCGCCCAAGACGCCGATGTTCTGCCCCTTGTGCCCGGCCTGGACGATGAGCGTCTTCGTGCCCGGGGCGGTGGTCGGCATGAGCGGGGCGAGGTCGCTGTCGGACCGGCACAGGATCACCTGGAACTGCGGGAAGTCCTTCGCCACCTTCGCCGCGTCGTCGCTCGACCCCTGGTAGATGAGGACGTTCAGTTGGGGCTTGAGCGGGTGCTTTGCGAGCGCGGCCACCGCCTCTTTGAGTACCGGCCCCATTTCCAGGAAGTCGAGGCTCTCGTCGAGCTTGGCCTCGCGGGCTTCGAGGGCCAGCGCCTTGCCGACCACGCCGGCGACGCCGACGGGCACCTCGCCGACCTTGCCCACCTCGATCAGCTCGACCACCGGGCGCGCGTCCTTCTTGTCGGGGTTGGGGTTGAACCACTGCGCCCGCGGCACGAGCTTCTTGTCGCTGACGCCGACCGCGTTGCCGGCCAGCGTGAACGGGCGCTGCTCCTTCTGGTAGCCGTAGTTGGCCAACAGCGAGAGCAGGTCGGCGGAGATGTCCGATTTGCCGACGCCGACCGCAAGGTAGCCCATCTCGCGGAGCGAATTCATCTGCGCGACGTACTTGAACTGCCCCTGCTCGCGGATCGGCGACTTCTCCGGGTGCAGGTCGCCCAGGTCGATCCCCGCGACCGCCCAGCCCTTCGCCCGCAGCCCGTCCATGAACGCCGCGCGGCGCTCGACCCCGCCGAACTGCGGGCGGCTGCACCCGCACGGCTGGAGGAACCCGAACGTCTGCCCGGTGAGGACGAGTACCGCGTCGGGCTTCTGGTCCTTCGGCCAGGTGGCGAACAGCGGCAACCCGCCGACGAGCGTTTCCTTCCCCTTACCCGGCCCGTCCTTCGGCTGCGCGTCGGGGTCGGCCGCGGCGAGCCGCACGTCGGGAAGGGAAGGGGCCGAGGTCTGTTGCGTCGCGGGGGTGGCGACGCATGCGGAGGCGAGGGCCGATACGAGGCCGAGGAACCCGAAGGTGCGAACGGATCGGGCACGCGGGGCCGGGAGCGGGTGCGGAGCGGTCATCGCGGGTCGTCCTCCTGAGCACCGGGCGTGTCTTCTTGTGGTGCGGGCGTCCTGCCTGCACCGCCGAGCGATCCGAGTGCGGGCGGGACGCCCGCACCACACGTCACCTGCCGGTCCCGTATCGGTGTTTCGGCCGCCGGGGCGCTGCGGGTGGAGCGCCGCGCCGGCCCCCGCGGCCCGGCACGGGCGGCCGGCGCCGGGTTGCGCGGGCTGGGCAAGGTGAAGGCCGACCGCGGGCCGCACGACCGGCACACTCAGCCCAGTTTGCCGGTGCCGCGGAACGGGATCCGAATGCGCTGGCCGTTCGGCCCCTTCGCTTCGAGGACGACCGTGCCCTTGAAGCTGCCGTACTGCCCCGGCGGGACCGTGACCTTGAGCTGGTACGCGCCGCGGTCACCGCGGTCCGGCTGCTTCGTCAGTTCGTAGGTGAACCCGGGCGGCTGGCACTCGTCCTTCACGATGACCAGTTCCATCCCGGGGCGCTCGGTGACGAGCGCGACCCGGTGGATGTGTTCTTTCGCGCCGGCGAACGTGCCCATTTCGAAGTCGGTCCGGTCGCCGTCGAGCCACACCGACCCGCGGACCATCGCCTTGATCGGCAGTTGGAGCGTCGCCCCGCCGGCGGACAGGTGGATCGTCCGCTCCATCAGCCCGATGTCCATCCGGGTCTCGCCCACCTTCGGGCGCACGACGACCTTCATCCGGAACGCGCTGCGGACCCGGGTCAGCCGCTTCTGTTCTTCGGCGAACCTCTGGATCACGTCCGCCAACTCCGTGTCGGGCACGCGCTCGATCCGGGTCACCTCGACGAACTTGACCGGGTCCGGCAGCCCGCCCGGGGTGGTGACCGTGACGGCCGGCGTCTCCAGGTCACCGAACTCGGACCCCGGCCCGCGGGTGGCCGAGAACACGAGCACGTCGAACTCGCGCTCGCCGGTGAGCTGGTCGATCTTGCCCACGTCGATCGTCATCGGCCACATCATGAACGGCCGGGTGATCTCGAACCCGATCATGAACTGGTTCCCGCCGACCTGGGACGTGCCCTCGACCTGCGTCGCGAACACGGCCTGGAGCGGGTCCGGGGGCGGCCCCGGCTGCCCGGTCACCTTGAACTTCAGTTCCAGAATGCCCCACTGCGGCGCCCACTTGTTCGCCGCGGGGTCGGCCGCGGGCACCTTGAAGATCGCGTTCGGGTCGGCCTGGAACCCGTACTCGGTCCACACCAGCCCGCCCTTGTCGGGCGGCAGCGCCAGCCCGGCGAGCGGCTGCGTCAGCCCGACGCCGAACGGGTTGAACGCCCCGACCGGCAGCGCGGCCAGCCCGGCGTGGTGGAGCAGGTCGCTGGTCACTTTTGCGGGGATCGCCGCGACCCGGCCGCCGGTGCAGTTCCCGCAACTGAGACCCTTGAGCTGCATCAGGACCGGGTTCGGGTTGCGGTTCTCGAACCAGAACTGCGTGTGCCGCAATTGTTCCTGGGACGGCTCGAAAATCCCCTGGAACAGGCGGTCCGGGAGGTTGAAGTTGAAGGACCGCTCCCAGTAATCCCGTTCGTTCTCGTCCTTCATTTCCGGCTGGTTGCCCGACGGGGCCAGCAGGGGGAAGTGGCGGTACTTGCCCGTCAGCCGCGGCGGGTCGAACCGGCGCGTGCTGGTGGCGAATATCAGCGGGGGCTCATTGGAATTAACAGGATTGTCCGGCCCATCGGGCGGTTTGTCCGTGTCCGTCGGGGTGTACTGCGTGATGTACGTGAGGCCCCCCACGATCGCGACGAGAAAGCCCAGCGGTAAGGCGATCTTCAGCGCGGATTTCAGCCCGCCGGCGGGCTTCTGCCCGCTAGCGGGTTTCTGCTCGGCTCCCGTACTCATGGCCGCGGCTCCAGAAATCGCAGTGGGGTGCTGGTGGATTCTACGCCAAAAAGCCGAGGGGAGTTCGTCGCGACCGGGTTCTGCGCTATTGGACTGTGTCGAAATCTGGTGTACTCGTTGGATCGCGTGCGTTCTTCAGCCCGAAGGGCCGGGACAACATAGCCCGGGGCAACGCCCCGGGTATGCGAGGTATTGGTCTTCCAGCCTGAAGGGCTGGGACATCGGCGCTCGGCGTATCGCAGCCCTTCAGGCTGCCAAACCATGGTGTTCCACTACCCGGGGCGTTGCCCTCGTTGTTCTACACATCTCATTTGCGAGCACCGGGACC
>CAZBXY010000485.1:0-4533 GCA_964495365.1 uncultured Frigoriglobus sp.
CCCGGAGGGGCGACAGAAACCTTCGCGAAAGGCTCTGTCGCCCCTCCGGGGCTTCTTCTGACTTCGTCTAAGTTCCCGGGGTTGCGCTCACTTCGTTCGCTGCACCCCGGGCTAACATCGGTCGCCGCTCCGCGGCTACGAACGCTACGACCGTCTACATCACCCCTTCGGTCCTTTCTCCAGCGCGCCCTTCAGTTCGGCCAACAGAATCGTGATCTCGGCGTGCTGGTGCCACACGCGCCCGGCGTAGGCCAGTGGGTTCGCCGCGGTCGGCTTCTGTGCCTCGATCAGCGACTGCGCCCTCGTCAGAGCCGCCTGGGCCGCCGCGGTGTCGTTGCGGGCCAGCGCGATCAGCCCGCGGATCAGGTGATCGACCGGTTGCTCCGACCTCGCTTTCGCCAGCTTCGCCAGCGCCGCTTCCGCCGCGTCGAGCTTCCGGGCGCGGAGCCGGACCAGGGCCAGCCCGCGCCACGCCCACGGGTCGGTTGCGTCCGGCCCCAGCGCGGCGGAAAACTGCGCCTCGAACGCACTCGCGTCCCAACTGTCGGACGTGCCCCCCAGCGCCGCGGCCCACGCCACCCGCGCCAGGGTCTGCGGGTCGGCCGATCGGCCGTAGCGCTCGAGCAGGTCCGCCAGCGCCTTCTGGTAGTTCGCGCGGTTCTCGCCGGCGAGGTGTGCGGTCGTCAGCTCCAGCGCCGCGAACGCCCGGTCCGGCTCCGGCGCCCGCGACGGGGTCCGCTGCCGAACGGCCTCAAACACCTGCGCCGCGTCCAGAAACTTCCCTTGTGCGGCCAGGGCCCGGGCATAGTACGCGACGTTCGCCAGCTTCTCCTTCGCCGGGTACTCGGGCACAGTATCCCCGAACCGGGCCGAGTTGTTGAAGTGCTTCTCGGCCTCGGCGAGCCGGCCGCGGTCCAGGGCCACCCGCCCGTACCAGTAGTTCGCCCGCGCCCACCCCGCCGGGAACAGGTTCGCCCAGTTCTGCCGCCGCTGACGGGCCTCGTCGAGCAGTACGGCCGCCCCTGCATAATCACCGGCCTCGTGGGCCAACTGGCCCTCGATGGTCTGGAGGACGGCCAGCGCCGGGATGCCCTCGCCGAGCGTTTTGACGATCTGCTCGCGGAGCGCGGCCGACAACTCGCGGGTCGGGGTCCGCAGGGCCGGGTCGTTGGTCGTGCTCAACAACCGGACCGTCTCGAGCGCCTCAACCAACATGCGGGTCGTGGGCTGCAGGTTCTTCCGCTTGGCCAGCGCCAGGGCCCCGTTGGCCGGTTCCAGGGCCGCGGCCAGGTTGTTCTGGTTGGCCTCGAATCGGGCCCGCTTGAGCAGGAGCACCGCCAGCCACGGGTTCTCCGGCCCGAACCGCGCGCGGTTGTCCCGCTCGAACTCGTCGAACAGTTCCCGGGCCTCAGCGACCCGACCGGTATCGACCAGCAACCGGGAGTACGACTCCAACAGGGTCAGCACGCTCGGGTGCGCCACCCCAACCGACTTCCGCAGGTCGGCCACGACCCGGGCAAACAGGACCTCCGCCTCGGCGGTCCCGTCGGGCAATTCCATCAGGCTGCGGGCCGTCTCGAACCGGAGGATGCACAACACGAGGTGCCCCTCGGGCAACTTCTTCTCGAGTCGCTCGATCGCGTCTCGAACCCCGTTGACGGCCTGGGGGAGCGTAAAGAGGGTGAACCCGCCCGGGCGCCGGTACCCGAACGCAACGGCCAGCCACTGCTGGGCGTCGAGGATGGGCGCGAACACCTCGCGGACCCGCTCGTTGGGGATCGCCATCAAGTCGGCTTTGAATTGGGGGAACCGCTTGACGACCTCGGCCAACTCGCCGTGATCCAGCAACCACGAGAACAGCGCGATCTTGGCCAGGATCGTGTCGCGGTGGCTGGGCCCGAGGAGCCGGTCGCTCTCCTCGACGACCTCCATGAGCCGGCTGCCCCCCTCGAACGCCCCGGTCCCGCTCAGGGCCACGCTCAGGTAGAACCGCGTGTTGAGCAGCGCCTCCGGCTTGGCCTTGGCCCGGATCTGGATCTCGATCAGCCGCTGGAACCGCTCGATGGCGATGAACAGGTCTCCGCCCTCGGTTTCCAGTCGGCCCAGGTCCAGTTCGCTCTGCCACACTTCCGGGTCGGCGTCGGGGTTGTATTTGGGGTTGTCGGCGGGCCGGACTTTTCGGCGCAGGGCCAGGGCCTCGGTGAGAACCGGCTTGGCGTCGGCGTACAGGCCCAGGTTCTTCAGCGCGTTGCCGAGCGCCGAGAGCATCTTGGCTCGCGTCGCCTCGCTGCCCGGCTCGGCCTTGCTCTCCATGATCCCTTTCGCGGCGTCGCGGAGGAACGGGGCGTAGGCCGCCGCCTTGCCCTCCGCGCCGCCCGTCACGCCCAGTTCCGCCGGGGCCGCGTCGCCGAAGAACTCGACCAGCGGGTCCGACGAGCGGAACAGGTTGTTGAGCAACTCGACCAGCCCCTTGGCCTGTGCCGCCTGTGCCTTGGCTCGCTCGGCCTCGATCTCGGCCGCCAGCACCTGTTCCTCCTGCTCACGGGCGACCCGCTCGCTCTCCTGCGCCTGTTGGGCCGCCGCCCGCAGTTGGCGCTCGGTTTTCAAGTTCTTGTTCGCCTGCCGGTTCGAGTTGTACAGCGACCCCATCAGGCCCAGGGTGATGAGTACCAGGACCGCCAGCAGCCCGGTGACCGCCTTGTGCCGCTTCACCCACCGCCGGGCCAGCGTCGCGGGGCTGAGCGGACGCACGCTGATCGGCTCGCCGCGCACGAACCGGTCCAGGTCTTCGGCCAGCTCCCGGCCCGTCGGGTAGCGGTCCTGCGGGTTCTTCTCCAGGCACTTCCGCACGATCAGTTCCAGGTCGTGCGGGACAGTGGTCTGGATCGTCCGCACCGACACCGGTTCCTCGGTCTGGATCTGGATCAGCACGTCGTAGGCGGTTTCGCCGTGGAACGGGCGCGCGCCGGTGAGGCACTCGTAGAGGATCACGCCCAGGGCCCACACGTCCGCCGGCGGGCCGACGAACTTCGCCTTGCCCACCGCCTGTTCGGGGCTCATGTACGCGGGCGTGCCCATCACCGCGTTCGTCTGCGTCAGGTCCGACGCGACCCCGCGCTTGGCCAGCCCGAAGTCCGCGACCTTCGGGGTCAGTTCCGCGACCGGGAGTTCGTCCTCCTCGCCCGGCTCCAGGCCGGCCCGGGCCAGCGCCCCGGGGTCCACCTGCAACAGCACGTTGCCCGGTTTGAGGTCGCGGTGAATGATCCCCTGTTCGTGCGCGGCGGCGACGCCCTCGGCGATCCGCCCGACGATCTCGGCCGCGTCCGTCGGGTCCATCGGGGCCTCGGCCCGCAGCAGTTCCGAGAGCGTCCCGGCCGAGCAATACTCCAGCGCCATGTACGGGCGCCCGTCGCTGTCGCCGTAGTCGTACACCTGCACGACGTTGTCGTGCTGCACCGCCGCGACGGCCTCGGCCTCGGCCAGAAAGCGGATCAGGTCTTTCGGGTCCACGCGCGTTCCGACGGCCATTTTGAGGGCCACGACCCGGTTCAACTTCACGTGGCGCGCGCGGAACACAACGCCCATCGCCCCGCGCCCCAGTTCGTTGAGAACCTCGTACCCGGGTACGACATCGGTCTGAACTTCCGGCTCGGTCGAATGGGGGTGCAATTTGGGCGCGGCCTGCGCGTTGGGGCGGGTGCCGCTGCCCGCGCGCGCGGTCTCCGACGCGGGCGGGGCGGGTCGAGTGTGCGCCCGCTTCGGCGTCTCGTCTCTCATGGCGTCACCCTGGGGGATACGGGCCATCAGTGTACCCCGGTCGGTTCGCGGGAGGAATGGAGCGGTTGTCACGCCTGCGCGGGCCGCGAGTTCGGCACGGGTGGCCGAATCGGTTCAGGCCGGGCAACCGGCGGGTCGATCACAATCGAAGTTCGTTTTCCAGAGTCATCGGGGCGTCCCGTGCCCGGCAGCCCGCTTCTGCGCCGCGATTTCCTGTGCATCGCGCTGTTGCTGACGGTCGTCGTCGGCTACGGGGTGAACGTCGAGCTGCGCTCGGCGTATATGCAGCGGCGGCATACGGACCTGGGTGTCTACCTCCGGGCGGCCTGGGCCGTTCGCGAGGGCGGTGACCCCTACGCGGTCGTCGATACCAACGGCTGGCACTACTCGTACCCGTCGCTGCCGGCGATCGTACTCGTACCGCTGGCCGAACCGCCACCCGGAACGCCCCCGAAGCCGTGGGAGGTGCCGTTCCCGCTCACGGTCGCGCTCTGGTACTTCGCCAGCGTCGCGGCACTGTTCTGGGCGTTGCACACGTTGTGCCGGGCGTTAGATGAAACGCGCCCCGGCCCCGCGGCGCCGGCCGGCCCGCGCACGCGCGCGTTCTGGTGGCTCCGGTGCTGGCCGTTCTGGATCTGCCTGCCGGCGATCGGCAGCAGCGTGTCGCGCGGGCAGGTGAACCTGTTCCTCGTCGCGCTCTTGGCGGGGTTCATCGCGGCGACCCTGCGCGGGCGGCGGGCGACCGCGGGCTGGTGG
>CAZBXY010000486.1:0-4493 GCA_964495365.1 uncultured Frigoriglobus sp.
CCGTCTTCGGTGCGATGCGCTTTCGCGACGGGGAAACAGGTGGCGAAAGTGGTGCATTCGGTCGGCCCGTACACGTGCCGGAGTACCCCGTCCTGAAACTCAGAGACGGCCCGCTGAACGTGTCGGGGTGAGACGAGTTCCCCACCCATGAGGAGTTGGCGCAGGGGCCGGAGCATCTCAACCCGCTGATCGACCACCAAGTTGAACAGGGCCGTAGTCAGAAACATCGTGGTGACGCGATGGCGCGCGATGGCGTCTGCGAGGCCGTCCAGCGCGGGGGGCCCCGGGGGCAAGATCGCGACCCGGCCGCCGTTGAGCAGCGCCCCCCAAATTTCAAACGTCGAGGCGTCGAAGGCCAGGGGGGCCAAGTGGAGGAACACTTCGTCGGGACCGAAGTGGCAGTAATCGGATTCGCGGACCAAACTCACGATGGGTCGGTGATCGACGAGTACCCCTTTGGGACGGCCCGTCGAACCGGATGTGTACATGACGTAGGCCAAATCCTCCCCGGTTATTTCGCAGGCGGGGTCGGCAGTCGATTCCGCAGTGAAATCGGCATCCGATGTCAAACAGAGAACCTCCGTTCGGCCTGCGAACGGTGCCATTCGGTCGGCGGTCGGTGGGTGGACCAGGACAACGGCCGCCGCGGTATCGCCGAGCATGAACGCCAACCGCTCGTCCGGGTAGGCGGGATCGAGCGGAACGTACGCGCCTCCGGCTTTAAGGATGCCGAGCATCCCGACGATCACTTCTGGGCCGCGTTGCATGCTCAGACCGACGAACCCTCCGCGCGTGATGCCGGCGCGGATCAGGCGGTGGGCGAGACGGTTGGCGCGCGCGTCGAGCTGGCGGTAGGTGAGAATGCGATCTTCAAACGAGACCGCGATCGCGTCGGGGGTCGCCGCCGCCTGCGCCTCGAAGAGGTCCGGGATGGTATTCGGCGGGCGGGGCATGGGCGCAAGACTCCTACTCTACTCTGAAGAACGACTCCGACCGTCGTTTTGGCGGTTCGGGCCAGCCGGTTCACTCGTTGAAGGAGACAACAAGGAACCCGGACCGGAGCGACCCCGAGCCGTTGGCGCTCTCACGAGGCGAAGAGCGTCTCAAGCCCGTCAATAGCCGCCCACGGACCCCCGGCCGAATCTCGGCAATAGAACCCGAAATGCTCAGAACCCTGAGCGGAAAAGAAGTGTGTTCGGCGGGAAACTCTTGGGCGAGTAACATTTCGGTCACCTTTAGCGGGAATCCGATCTACGGTCAGGTCCGGAACTCGTTTCGGAGTGTCGCTGTCTGGTGGTACACGAGTCCCTGAAGCGGGAGGACGCTCGGTCTATCGCAGGCGCGATAGTTGGTGAGGTCGGTAGCAGTAGACTCTGGATTTTAGCAGCACGGCAATTGAGTACAAGCGGTTATCTTCCGAGAACGATCCGTTCTAATCGCACTTTCAGAAAAGACGAAACAGCCGGAACGATGGGCGTTTCGGCGCGCGCGGAACTCGTGTCCCCGCGATGTGGTCGCGGCGAGCCGTTCCAGAGCCCTCCACGGCTCCGGTGCATTAATCTCGCAGTGTGACGACCATCGCGCCGACAGTCGTGGCCGTGAACCGGGGAGCCGTCCGCGCCCCCGGCCCGGCGAGTTGCTTCAAGTACCCCTCCACCTCGTCGTGCAGGGCGTCGGCCTCGTCCCAGGCCTGCCGGACGATCGGGTCGCGGTCCGCGGCCGGGTGGACGTCCGGGTAGTCGTCGATCACACGCGCCCCGCGGGCGTCGTCTTTCGCGCGGGCCCGTTCGCAGTCCTTCGCGACCTGGAGGGCCATCGGCCCGAGGAGGCAAAGTCCCGCGACCGGGTCCCCGATGCCGAGGTCGTGCGTGAGGATGTGGCGCTGGTGTTCCCAGTCGGCGCCCGCGCCCGGGACGGATAACACCGCGCCCGGGTCGCGCCCGAGGGCGAGCGCCTCGCGAACCCGGTCGCGCAACCCCAACAGGGCGTAGTAGTTCGCGTAAAACTGGTATGCCTCCACCGCCCGCGCGCGGTCCGCTTCGGTCAGCACGTTCTTCCCGATTCCGGGGATCTCGCGCTCGGTGTAGAAGGGTTTTTTGGCCGGAACGTCCGCGAGCCGGCCCGCGGCGGCCCGCATGAGGTCCACCGTCTCCCGGCGGAACACCGCAAAGTCGAACCGGTTCCGCCGCGCGCGGTTCCGGGCGCGGAACTTGGCCTCGGTCCGCTTCAGCGCGTAGACGTTTTCCCGCAACATCCACGCCGGGCTGATCTGATTCAGCCCGGGCGGCACGCCCGCGAACGAGTCCTTCGGTGGAGCGATAAGCGAGAAGGGCAGAGTCACCTTTTGCGGCGCGAGGTCCACCCCGCACGCGACGACCGAGTACGGGGCGCGGCTGAAGTCGCACGGGAACTTGACGTTCACCCCGAGGCCGAGGAACAGCCCCTCGCCGGCCCAGAACTCCTGGTCGGGGGCCCGCGACGTGTGGTTGGAGCCGACGTTGGCCCCGTACCCGACGTTGCCGCGCCCGCCCGGCCAGAGGGTCGAGATGAGCAGCGACTGGTGGTGACACCCGACGAACGGGCCGAGCAGGCACGAACACACCTCGCCGGCGGCGATCTCGGTGTTCGGCCCCACCACGCTGCACTGCACCTTCCCCAACCGCTCGACGCGGGCCTGCTCGATCAGCACCGACCGCTCGACAACGGCCGCCCCGGTGACGCGACACCCCCACTGCAACAGCGAGTCGGTGACCTGCGCGCCGGATTCCACCACCACCGGCTCCTCGGCGGTGCTCAGCAGCGTACTGCGGAGGACGCACGCGGCCCCGTCGATTCTCGTGCCGGGGCCGACAAAACTGTCTTCCAACCGCGCCACGCCCCACACGCGAGCACCGGCGCCGATGACCCCGCGATCGGAAGTGACTCGATCGCGGTACTCCGCGACGGCGCGGCGGTACCCGTCGAGTTCCGCTCGCCGGTCGCCCGGGCGCGCCACGGTGGCCGCCAGTTGCACGTCCAGTTCCGCGAATACCTCGATCTCGCGCCCGCCGCCCTCAAGCGCGACCGGCACGCGGGCGCCGGTGCCGAACGTCGAGCCGGTCGAGCAGGTGATGCGCCCGCAATCGACGACGACGGCGCCCGCGCCGACGACGGTGTTGGCCAGGAGCCGCACGTCGCGGACGACGGCGTTGTTGCCGATCACACAGTTCACCAGCGTGCTGTTCGACAAACCGGTCGCGGCCTCGACCCGGTCCGCGAGTTCGACGGTTTCGTCGAAGGTGCCCAGAACCACGTCCCCGCGGAACTCGCACCCGCGCACCCGGCGCGGGCTGAACCCCTCCGCCACCCGAACGCGGAACCAGTCCTGCGCGGTGTTGCCGAGTACTTCGAGCCGGGCGATCTCGGATTTGAATAGCTGCCGCAGCGGCGTATCACCGAGGGCCAGGGCGATGCCGCCGTCGGCGCGAACCGCCTCCGCGGTCCGCACCAGGTCGGACCCGGCGGTCAGGCGCTGCACGGCTGCTTCGAGGGTCTCGGTCATCATCAGGCTCCAGAACAGAAGGCACGAGGGATCGCCGGCGACCGAAGTCACTCCACGGTGACGCTCTTGGCGAGGTTGCGGGGCTTGTCCACGTCGCACCCGCGGATCCGCGCCACGTGGTAGGCCAGGAGCTGGAGCGGGATCACCGCCACGAGCGGCTGGAGGTAGTCGGGCACGTCGGGAACGAAGATCACGTCGTCGGCCCGGCCCGCGACCGACTCGTCCCCCTCCGTCGCGATCGCGATGACCGGCCCGCGGCGCGCCCGGACCTCTTCGAGGTTGCTCATCGTCTTCTCGTGGATCGGCCCGCGGAGGGCCAGGAACACCGACGGGGTGTGCGGATCGACGAGCGCGATCGGCCCGTGCTTCATCTCGGCCGCCGGGTACCCTTCGGCGTGGGCGTAGCTGATCTCCTTGAGCTTCAGCGCGCCCTCCAGGGCCACCGGGAACAGGTACTGCCGCCCGAGGTAGAGGAAGTTGGTGCGGCGGGCGTATTTTTCGGCGATCCGGCGGACCGCTTCGTTGCACCCGAGGGCGCGCTCGACGAGATCGGGAAGGGCCCGCATCTGCTCGATCATGCGGGCGCCCTGGAGCGCCGAGAGGTGGTGCAGGCGGCCCAGTTGAAGGGCGAACATGGCGAGCGTGAGTACCTGACTGGTGAAGGCCTTGGTGCTCGCCACGCCGATCTCCGGGCCGGCGTGGAGGTAGATGCCGCCGTCGGCCTCGCGGGCGATCGAGCTGCCGACCGCGTTGCAGATCGCCAGCGTGAGGTGCCCCTTCCGCTGGCTCTCGCGCAGGGCCGCGAGCGTGTCGGCGGTCTCCCCGGACTGGCTGATGGCGATCACGATCGTGTTCCGATCGACCGGCGGGTTGCGGTAGCGGAACTCGCTGGCGTACTCGACCTCGACCGGCACCCGGGCGAACTCCTCGATCAGGTACTCGCCGACCTGCG
>CAZBXY010000487.1:0-4492 GCA_964495365.1 uncultured Frigoriglobus sp.
GCCGTTCTTGGTGTTCAGCCCCCGAATGACGCACGTCGTCTTCATCCGCGCCGCCATCTTCGGCATGAGTTCCGAGATGCGCAGGCCCGGTACGTCGGTCTGAATCGAGCGGAACGGCCCGCCGGTGACCGCGCCCGGCTTCGGATCCCACGTTTCCAGTTGCGACGCCCCGCCGGCGAGGAACAGCAGGATGACGCGCTTCTGCGTCTTCTTGAGCGCCGTGTTCACATCCGGCGCGGCCAGCGCGTTGAGTTGCGTCATGTCGGCCGCCAGGGTGGCGCCGGCGGCCCCGATCCCGCCGAGCAGCGCGCGCCGATCGATGGCGTGCTCCGCCGAACCGCAGAAGTTGATTCGACGCATGGCAAACCCCTTCTTGGCGAACCCCGACCGCAAGGTCGGGGGTGTTATGAGCAAGCAAGCTGTTGCAGGCGCACCCCCGACCTTGCGGTCGGGGTTCGCCCTAATAGCTGAACCGGAACTCGGTGCCCGTCACCAGCGCCCACAGCACCTGTTTGTAGGCTTCGGCCTCGCGCCCCTTGCGCTTCTCGACGTAGGCGACGAGCGCCTTCGATTCTTCGGTCGTGGCGGCGCGGCCGTAGGCGGCTCTCACCAGGAACTCGACCGCTTCCTTCGGTTCCTTCATGGTCTTCACGCGCCCGAGCGCGGTGCCCGCGCCGTCGGTGAGTAGTTCCTTCATCACGCGGTCGCCGTTGCTGAACAACAGCGCTTCGCCCACGCCGATCTGAAAGTTGTCGGTCGGTTGCGCGACCAGCGAAGCAAAGCCGCGGACCGAGCTTTCGATCTGCTCGATGCGCTTCTCGAATTCTTCGGGTTTCAGCCCGTCAAAGCTCGCCGGGTCGGTCGCAGCGATTTTGAGCGAGGTTGCCAGTTGCAGCGGCGTCATCGGCTTCAGCCGCGCGACCGCGAACGTCTTGTTCGCGGGGCGGTTCTCGGAATCGTACACACTGCTGCGCGAGTAGGCTTTACTCATCACGATGCCGCGGATCAGTCGGCGCAGGTCGTACTTGTGTTCGGCCGTGTCGCGGGCGAGCCACGCGAGCAGTTCGGGGTGGCTCGGTTGGTTCTCCGCGTGCATCTGGTCGAGCGGGGACACGAGGCCGGTGCCGAAGAACCGGTGCCACATGCGGTTCGCGATCGACCGCGCGAAGAACTCCGCGTTCTCGCCTTCGAGGGCGACTTCCACGAACTTGGCCCGCGCACTGAACTTCGGTGGCGGAGGCGGGGTCTTCGCGGTCTTCGCCTTGTCGAACTCGGCCTTCTCCTTCTTCTGCTCCTCGGCGCTCGGCTCCTTTGCGTTCGCTTCCTCGACGGTCGTGCCGCTCAGGAACATCATCTTCGCGGTGCGCTCGGGGCCTTTCGTCGGCTTGTACTTGATGACCCCGTAGCCGCGCTCGGCCAGGAACCCGCCGTTGTCGAACGTGCGGGCGAGGAACGCCTTCATCCCGTAAAAGTGGTCCTGCGTCCAGTCCTTCACGTGCGGGTGATTGTGGCACTGGGCACAGCTCACGTTCACGCCGAAAAACACAATACTCACGTCGCTGGTGAGCTTGTCAGCGTCGCTGACGCGCCCGCGGAGGAAATCCGCCGCGCCTTTCAGCTTCGCGTCCTTCTCATCGGGGAGTAGCAACTCGCGGAACATCTGGTCCCACGGCTTGCCGTCCTTGAGTGCATCGGCGAGGTACGCCTGAAGTGCGCCGGACCCGCGGCGGTTCCCCTCGGGGTTCAGCATCACCTCGAACAGCGCCGCCTGGTGCCGAACGAACCCCGGTGAGGTGATCAGCCGATCGACCAACTGCGCGCGCTTGTTAGGATCGGTCGATTTCACATACGCTTCGACTTCGCCGGCGGTGGGGATGCGTCCGACGAGATCGAGCGTGAGCCGGCGGATGAGGGTCGCGTCGTCGGCCTGCGCCGCGGGGGTGATGTTCGCGTCCGCGAGGACCGCGTCAACGAGCTGGTCGATCGCGGTCTCGATCGGCGCGGAAGCCGCGGGCGAATCGGCCGCTGTGGCAAACGAAGTCGCGTAAACGATCACGGCCGCGGTCAGCAGCAGACGGAGCCGCATGAAGAGTGCTCCTGGCAAGGCGGGGTAGAGCGCTTCGGCCCGGTGGGAGGGAGAGTTATCGGCGGGGCTTCCAACTTCACCCAAGTATAATCTTATACTGGGTGAATGCCAGACCGTATTGCGGGAAATGCCGCAGCGACGAACAGGCGGATACTGCGAGAGGAAAACCCGATGTGCCCAGATGAGGAGCAAGAAGAGACGCGGCAACAAATGGACGCACTCATCGAACGAACGGCTACGGGATTATGTGCCGCCGGCGACGACCGGGCAGCCATCATCGCAGTCATCCGTCCGTTCTTGGCGAACGGAATGGAGATTGTCGGCTCGCCCTCGGCTTTATGGGGATACTTCGATACGGTTCTTCGACGAGCTGGGTTCAACGCCACTCAGCAGGATTGGCGGTTACGAATCTACTCAACGGTGACGCAGGAAGTGTTCGGGGGCGGTCGGCCGTACCCACCGGATTGGCCCTGGCACGAACAGACCTGACCCATGGATTCGCCCTTCACGCCTTCGGCGGCTGAAGCACGTCGCGCCAGCGGCGCGGTTGGGCGGCGAACGCGGCGTCGTAGGTCGCTTCGAGCGGAACCATCACGCAGCCGTTCGGCTCCAGGAACAGTTCCATGTTGGAAAGCGGCTCTCCGACCGCCATGTGTCGCACGTAGGCTCGCGTGATGATATCCGATTCGTAAGCCACGAATGTCAGCGGCTTGTCCGCGGGTGGGCGGTACTCGGTGTCGGTAATTTCGTTCCAGATCAGGTCGTGAATGCCGCCCGGATCGCGGGGGCCGGGCGGGAACAGATCGATAATCAACAGGTGAATGCGGGCTTCGAGTAATTCGCACGCCTTGTTGATGAACGCCCGCATTCCGTTCTTGTTCGACTTGTTGCCCGGCGAAACGATCTCGATCATCGCAACAACGCGGTCCCCGCTCACGTGCCGGATCGCGATCGCGCTCTTCTTCCGCCGGTAGAACTCAGCTTCCGTCTGCGCCGTGATCTTGCTCACCGGGCGCGGTTGCAGAATGCGCGTCGCAATGGCGGTAGCGACTCCGCCCCCTGCGTCTTCTGGCGAATCGTCACCGCCCTCGGTTTGGAGCGTCAGCACGTGCGGCCCGAACCCGCCGGCGACTTGCTCGGGCAGCGCGTAAAGAGTGCGCGGGAGCATGTTCGCGTTCAACGTGTCGCTGATCGCGGTAATCCACCGGTGGTGAAACGCGTGAAAGATTCCGTCCGGTACGGTCGTCCAGTCGTGTATCGGCATGACTCACCTCTGTCGGCATCATATCACGACCGCTCGCGTCAACTCAATGGGATCGATCATTGCGGCAAATCGCCCTAAAATGATCCCCGGTCCCAAATCCGGCCGCGATCACGGCGAATGGCTTTTCGTGCCGCATGGCACATCACGTCCCCACTCGGAGTTCGCACATGGCACGGTTCCGGTACGCGGTATTGACGGTGGGCGTCGTTCTGGCGGTCGGCGCCCCGGCGCGGGCCGACGACGCGGCCGACGCGCGGAAGATCGTCGAAAAGGCCGTCAAGGCCCACGGCGGGCAGGACAAACTCGAGAAGTTCACCGGCAACGTGTTCAAGTTCAAGGGCACGTTCCACGGCATGGGCGACGGGCTGCCGATCACCGGGGAAATCTCGACCCTGGGGCAGGACAAGCAGAAGGTCGAGATGGAGATCGAGGCCGGCGGGATGAAGATCCCCATCGTCATCGTCGTCGCCGGCGACAAGGGGTGGACGAAGATCATCAAGGACGTGACGGAAATGGACAAGGACGCGGTCGCCGAGGCGAAGGAACAGGCCTACGCCGGCTGGGTCACGACGCTGGCCCCGCTCAAGGACAAGCAGTTCACGCTGGCGACCGTCGGCGAGATCAAGGTGAACGACAAGCCGGCGGTCGGCGTGAAGGTGTCGAGCAAGGGTCACCGCGACATCGACCTGTACTTCGACAAGGAAACCGGCCTGCTGGTGAAGTACGAACACCGCGTGAAGGACGACATGAGCGGGCAGGAGGTGACCGAGGAATCGTTCCCCAGCGAGTACAAGGACGTGCAGGGGACGAAGCAGGCGATGAAATTCACCACGAAGCGCGACGGGAAGCTGTTCCTGGAAGGCGAGATCACGAGTATGGAGCTGTTCGAGAAACTCGACGCGAACACCTTCGATAAGCCGTGATTCTGCCGTCTGTACCCCAGGGGTTGCGCGGGATCTTTGATCCGCGCTCTGCCCCGGCTACCCGCCGGCGCCGCTCCGCGGCTCAAAACTGACCGCACCCCTTCGTGCCTCTCCACCCCTGTCTCCTGATTCCTGCCTCCTGACTCCTAAGACAGGGGGCTTACGCCTGACAGTCCCTCACATCTTTGGCCTTGACAGTTCGTAGAGGAGGATGGTGTG
>CAZBXY010000488.1:0-4486 GCA_964495365.1 uncultured Frigoriglobus sp.
CGCGATCGGGGTGATGAGCAGGCTGAGGAACAGCGACAGCGCCTGCCCGCCGAGAATCACCTTCGCCATACTCGCCCGCGCGCTCGCCCCCGGCCCCTGCCCGGTGGCGATCGGGATCATGGCCGCCACCAGCATGATGGTGGTCATCAGGATGGGCCGCAGGCGGGCGCGGTTCGCCCCCAGAATGGCCTGGTCCCGCGGCACCCCCTTCGCCCGCAGCACGTTCGTGTAGTCCACCTGCAGGATGCCGTTCTTCTTCACGATGCCGAACAGCATGAACAGGCCGATCATGGCGTACACGTCGAGCGGCGTTTGCAGGAGCATGAGCGAGACGAGCGCGAACGGGAGCGTGAGCGGCACCGCCATGAGGATCGTGATCGGGTGAACGAGGCTCTCGAATTGCGCCGCGAGGATCATGTACATGAACGCGAACGCCAAGAGGAACGCCATAAGGAAGTTCGCGTTCGAGTCGGCCATGAGCTTGGCCTCGCCGAGGAACTCGTAGCGGTACTCCGGCGGCAGGTCGAGTTCCTTCACGTAGGCTT
This sequence comes from uncultured Frigoriglobus sp., assembly GCA_964495365.1. Taxonomy (GTDB): domain Bacteria; phylum Planctomycetota; class Planctomycetia; order Gemmatales; family Gemmataceae; genus Gemmata. The sequence continues at coordinate 546 of CAZBXY010000488.1, forward strand.
CCACCTCCGGCAGCGCGTCGCCGAGCGCGACGCCGGGCGCGAAGTTGCTCTGGATGCCGATCTGCCGCTGCCGGTTGTACCGCTCGATCGTTGCAGGTCCGCGCTCGTCGGCGAGCCTGGCGAGTGTTCGCAGCTCCACCGGCTTGCCGCCGGCGTCCGGGACGGTGAGGGCGTTGATCGCGTCCGGCCGGTCGCGCCCGGGCAGGGCGGCCCGCAACCACACGTCGTACTGATCGGCGCCCTCCTTATATTTCGTCACCGGCTCGCCGCCGACGAGCAACCCGAGCGCGGTGGCGATCCCCTGCACGTTCACGCGCTGGTCCGCGGCGCGCTGGCGGTCGATCCGCACTTGCAGCTCCGGGGTGCGGGTCGCGGCGTTGGTGTCCACGTCCGAGAACCGCGGGTTCGCCTTCATCTTCTTGACGATTTTCGCCGTGTACTCCTCCAGCTTCGCGGTGTCCGGCCCGCGGATGACCAGGTCGAGCTGCGAATTCTTGAACGCGCTGGAGCTAAAGAGCGTCACGTCCTGCACCGCGGCGCGCATGTCGGGGTAGTCGGCGAGGATCACCCGCGCGTCGGCCATCGCGTCGCGCTGGCCGAACGTGCGCTCGCGCAGATCGACCATGCGGCAGTAGATGTTCACCCGCGTCACATCGCCTTGCCCCTTCGGGGCGCGGCCGTCGGTCGGGCCAATCACGGTGAACGTGTTGGTCACGCCCCGCACGTGCTTCAACCGCGACTCCAGCTCCGCGACCTCGGCCTCGGCCTGCTTGAGCGTCGTCCCTTCCTTGAGGCTGATGGCAACCTCGAACTCGCTCTGGTCGTCCTTCGGCACGAAGTCCGAACCGACGATCATGAACAGCACCGGGGTGCTGAGGAACGTGACGATCGTGGCGAGTACGATCACCCACCGGTGCCGCAGCGACCACGCGAGGATGCCGACGTAGCGGCGGGTGAGCCAACCGGAGGAGTGGTTCGGCGAACGGCCGGTGTCAGCCGGCCGGTGGGACCGATTCGTCTCGTGCAGTTCCTGCGTTCCACCGGCCGGCTGACACCGGCCGTTCGCCAAAGGCTTCAGCACCCGCGCACACAACATCGGCGTGAGCGTGAAGCTGACCGCCATGCTCATCAGGATCGCGAACGCGACCACGAACCCGAAACTGTTGAAGAACCGGCCCACCTGCCCGGACATGAACGCGATCGGGGCGAAGATCACGACGAGCGAGAGCGTCGTCGCGATCACCGCCAGCGAAATCTCCTTCGTGGCCTTGCTCGCGGCGTCCCAGCCCGAAATGCCCTCCAGCTCCATGTGCCGGTACACGTTCTCCAGCACCACCACCGCGTCGTCGATCACGATCCCGACGGCCAGAATCAGACCCAGGAGCGTCATGTTGTTCAGCGAGAACCCCATGATGTCCATGAACGCGAACGTCCCGACGATGCTGGTCGGAACGGCCGTGGCGGCGATGAGCGTGGCCCGCCAGTCCCGGAGGAACAGGAAGATGGTGCCGACGACCAGAAACGACGCCAGCACGAGGTGAAACTTCACTTCCTCGATTGAGCCTTTGATGAACTTCGACTGGTCGCGGATCACGTCGGTCTTGATGTCCGGGGGCAACGTGATCTGCGCGAGTCTGGCCTTCACGGCCTCCGCAACAGCCACCGTGTTTCCGCCGGACTGCTTCTGCACGATCAGGCTGACCGCGACGTTCCCGTCGAGCCGCGACTTGCCCCGCGGTTCCTCGATGCCGTCGGTGACGGTCGCCACGTCCTCCAGGCGGATCGAGTACTTCAGCCCGTCTTTTCCGGTACGGGTATCGACGATGACCTCTTTGAAGTCGTCGGGCTTCTGAATGCGACCGACGGTGCGCAGCCCGAACTCGGTGGCACCACTATCGACCTTTCCGCCGGGCAGTTCCAGGTTCTGCGCGACCAGCGCCTTCCGCACGTCCTCGGCGGTCAGGTCGAGCGCGCGGAGCTGGGCCGGCTTGAGGGTGACGTTCACCGCGCGCTGCTCGCCGCCCACGAGGATCACCGCGCCGACCCCGCTGACCGCTTCGAGGTCTTCCTTGATTTGCTTCTTCGCGATTTCAGTAACTTCGCGCAGCTTCCGACCGGGTCCGCCGGACACCACGACCGTCACAACTGGGGCCGCGTCGAGGTTGAACTTCTCCACAATGGGCGGATCGGTGCCGTAGGGGAGTCGCGGAATGAGCGTGGAGACGCGATCGCGCACGTCCTGCGCCGCGATGTCGCCGTTGCGCTCCAACAGGAACCCGATGACGACCGTGGAGACGCCCTCGCGCGTGGTCGATCGCAGTTCGTCGATTCCGGAGACGGTGTTGACGGCCTCTTCGACCGGGCGCGTGACGCTCGATTCCATCTCCTCGACGCCGGCCCCGCGGAGCGTGGTCGTGACGACCACGACCGGCACATCGACGTTGGGGAACAGCTCGACGCCCAGCCGCGTGTACGACGCCAGCCCCAGCACCACCGGCCCGAGAACGAGCATGGTGGTGAACACCGGCCGGCGGATGCAGATGTCCCAAATGGCCATAGGAACCTCGGGCGAACCCCGCCCGCAAGGGCGGGGGTGGTTGCGTGGGGGCGAACACCCCCCGCCCTTGTGGGCGGGGTTCGCCTATTTGACTCGAATCAACGAGCCGTCCACCAACTGCGATTGCCCGCTCGTGATGACCTTCGCGCCGGCGGGCAGTCCGCCCACCTCCACCCACTCCTTGTCGCGCGTGCCGACCGTGACCTCGACGACCTTTGCCTTGTCGCCGTTCGCCACGAACACCTTGTTCACGCCGGCGAACTGAACGAGTGCTTCCAACGGGATGGTTGTCACACTGTCGGTGCGGACGATGATTTCGGCCTCCGCGAACCCGCCGGCCTTCAGTTGGTGGTCGCCGTTGCGGATGCCGATCACCACCCCGAACGTGCGGTTCGTCGGATCGACCGTCGGGCTGATCCGGGCCACGATCCCGGCGAACGCGCGGTTCGGGTGCGCCACGACACGAACTTCGACCGCTTGCCCCACGAGCACTTCTGGGGCGTGCTTCTCCGGGATCGCGGCGCCGAGCTTCAGCGCGTGGTCGATGACGAGCCGGTAACAGTGCGTCGCGGGCGTCGATTCGACCGGCGAGCCGGCCGACACCATCTTCTGCGCGATCGTGTAGCTGAGCGGGGTTTTGGTCGGGCCGAGTTCCTTCAGCCACTCGCCCCACTCCGGCGGCACCGGAGCGCTGAGTTTCGTGTCGGCGAGCTTGCGCTCGGCGTCGTCGAGTGCGGCCTTCAGTCGGCGGGCGTTGGCGAGCGTGACGCGGGCGTCGGTCTCGGCCAGTTGCACCCGCGTTTTCGCCACCGCGAGCCGGTTGATGGCCGTTTCCAGCGCCTGCCGCGTCCCGACGCCGCCGCTGGCTTCGGCTTCCACACGCTTGAGTTCGGAATCCGCCAGCGCCAGGTTGGCGCGGGCCTCGACCACCGCGTCCACCGTTGCGATGTGCTTTTCAAACTGCACGTCGGTCGCGGGCAGAGCGGCGAGCTTCAACTTGCGCAGTTCGGCCTCCAGCGCCGGCCGCGCTTGCTCGACCGCGATCCGGTACTCGGTCGCGTCCAGTTCCAGGAGCAATTCGCCCGGGGCGACGCGGTCGCCCATGTCCTTGAACGTGCGGAGCACCTTTCCGCCCACTTTCGGCGCGAGCGTCACGTCCTCGTAGGGGTACAGCGTGCCGTTCGCCGACACCGTGCGCCGCAGGGCCATCGGCTTCGCGTCGGCGACCGTCACCGGCACCGGCTTCGGCTCCTCCGACTTCGCCGACGGATCGGCCTTCGGGGCGCAGGCCGGAACCAGCAGCGCCAACGACGACAGCGCCGCGCACGTTACTCGCGTCATCGCTTCTCCTCGTGCTTCGTCGCAAGAAGCCCGTTCAGAATCA
>CAZBXY010000489.1:0-4461 GCA_964495365.1 uncultured Frigoriglobus sp.
CAACCGGGGGGTGGTCCGCCGGCGGGGGGAACTGTGGCGGTCCTGGCGGCCCGGTGTGTCCCCGCGCGGCTGACCCCGGCCGTTCGCCCGGCGCACCACCTCACCCACCACGAACACCGCCGGGCCGCTCACAGCAGCGCCTTCGGCGGTTCCGCCGATGTCACTCAGTTCGCCCACCAGCACGCGCTGCGAGGGTAGCGTGCCGCTCTCGATCACCGCGGCCGGCGTGTCGGCCGCCATCCCGCTGTCACGGAGGCGAGCCGCGATACGCGCGACGTGCCGAACAGCCATGTAAAAGACGAGTCCGGGCATTCGTGACAGCGCGTCCCAGTCGAGGGTGCAGTCGGGCGAATCGGGGTCGTGGTGGCCGGTCACGAGCGCCACCGCCTGCCCGGCGGCGCGGTGCGTGAGCGGGATGCCCGCCGCCGCGCACGCGGCCGTCGCGGAGGTCACACCCGGCACGATCTCGCAGCGAATCCCGGCGCGTGCCAGCACTTCGGCTTCCTCGCCGCCGCGCCCGAACACGCACGGGTCGCCGCACTTCAAGCGGCAGACGGACTTGCCCACGCGGGCGAATCGCACGAGCGCGTCGTTGATCGTTTCTTGTTTCGTGGAGCCGGTGCAGTAGCCGCGTTTGCCGACCGCTACGACCTCGGCGTGCGGGCCGGCTTCTGCGAGCAGTTCGGAAGAAATGAGCGCGTCGTGGAGAACGACATCGGCCGAGCGGAGGACGCGCAAGCCCCGGAGCGTGATGAGGTCCGCCGCGCCGGGACCGGCGCCGACCAGGTACACGACTCCCTCTCGCGCGAACCGGCCCACGGCATCCTCCGATCGGTCGTCGGCCCTCCCGCCGCCGATCCGACAGCAGCGGGAGGGGTCGCAACAGAGCCGGGGAGAGCCGGCCCGCGATTTCGGCATGATTTCGGGTCAGCGATCTGAGAGAGTGGCCCACGCCTTGCACGCGGTGTGCCAGACCCGCGATTACCCACGCATCGGAGTCACAGACACGTGGTAAACCACGCTATTTTCACGCGAGATTCGCACATTTTTTTTCGCGTCGAACGACTCCCGCCCCCGACCCGCGCCCGCTCACACCGCGGGCATCGACGCCCCGCGAGTGCCCATCAACGGCGCACGAACGGGGGCCGCGGGTGATGCGCCGACTCCTCGCGTCACACCCCGCAACTCTGTCGCTCGCGCTGGTCGCGGTCGTGTTCGTCGTCGATCTGTCCCTGCCGCTGGGCGTGGCCGCGGCGGTGCCGTACACGTTCGCGGTGCTCCTCGCGCTCGGCGCGAAACCCACCTGGTTCGGCCCGGCGGTCGCGGCGCTGTGTATGGTGCTCACCGTTGCGAAAATGGGCATCGTACCGGAACGCGGCAACACCGAGATGTGGAAGGTGATCGCCAACCGCTGTCTGGCGCTGTTCGCGATCGGGATGACAACACTCCTGGGCGTCCTCCGCCGGCGGGCCGAGGAGCGGAACCGGCAGCACGAGGCGGACCTCGCCCGGATGACGCGGCTCGCGGTTGTCGGCGAACTGGCGACGGTCATGGCCCACGAACTGAACCAGCCGCTCGCCGCGGTGTGCCTCCAGGCGGACATCGCCGAACTCCTGGCGCGAGACGCCGATTCGCCCGAACTGTCGGCCGCGCTGGGCGAAGTGACGGGCCAGGCGCGGCGGGCGGCGGAAATCGTCCGCTCGATCCGCCGCGCCGCGCGCCCGGCGGCATCCGAACGCGGCGCCGTCGATCTGAACGAGGTCGTGCAGGTGGTCGTGCGGTTGCTCGACTGGAAGGCGCGGCGGGCGCGGGTCGCGGTGCAGGTTCAGCCGGCCGAACCGCCCCCGATCACCCACGGCGACCCGATCCAGTTGGAACAGATCGTGTTCAACTTGCTCCAGAACGCGATCGAGTCCGTCGTCGCCCGCGGCGCCGGCCCGCGCACGGTGCGGATCGAAACCGCCACAACGGACGATGTCGTATACGTCTGCGTGCGCGATACGGGGGTCGGGCTGGCCGACGCGGAGCGCGTGTTCGAGCGGTTCTACACCACCAAGCCCGACGGCATGGGGCTGGGGCTGGCGATCAGCCGCTCGGCCGCGGAGGTTCACGGCGGCAGCCTGACCGCGAAGGCACTCGACGGCGGCGCGGAGTTCACCCTGACCCTTCCCGTCTACCGCGAGGAGGCGAAATGAGCGCCGACCCGATCATATTTGTGGTCGATGACGACGCGGCCGTCGGGCGGGCGCTCCAGAGCGCCGGGAAGCTGCTCGGTCACCCGGTACTCGTGTTCCCGTCGGCCGACGACTTCCTCGCCGCGTACTCCGACGAGCCGGGGTGCCTCGTCCTCGACATCCGAATGCCGGGCATGACGGGGCTGGAGCTTCAGCGCAAACTCGCCGACGACGGCGCGACGATTCCCGTTGTGATGATTAGCGGGCACGCGGACGTACGCATCGCGGTGGAGGCCATGACGCTCGGCGCGGTCACGCTGTTGGAGAAGCCCTTCCGGCTCGACGAACTGCTCGCCCACGTCCGCAAGGCGCTGGAAAAGGACGCGGCCCACCGCGCCGCGCGTCAACAAACTGCGGACGCCGACGCCCGGCTCGCGGCACTGACCCTGAAAGAGCGCGAGGTGTTGGAACTGATCGCCGCGGGCAAAACCAACCGCGAGATGGCCGATACGCTGGGGTTGAGCCTTCGAGCAGTCGAGGACCGGCGCGCGCGACTGATGAAGAAGGTGAACGCGGGGTCGGTGGCGGAGCTGGTGAAGTTGCTGGCCCGGCGGTAAGCGCCGCGGTGTGCGGCCCCGGCCGGGGCCGCGAAGAAGGCCCTTGCGTTGTAACTCCGTCCGTCGCGGAATGTACTCTTTCTGTGAAGTCGCAACGGTTACAACGGTCGCGTAAGAAACTCCGGCGCGCCCGCGACACGTCCGAACCGCACGAACGCCTGCAAATCACTGGGCGCGGCGCGATTCCGCGCGATTTTCGCGCCGACTGGCACGGCCCCTGCATTCCCCTCTCTCACCGAACGAAACTTCAAACGCAAGGATGCCAGCCGTGACCGCGATTACCGATACGCCCCGCGCCGCCGAAACCGCCCCGCTCACCGCCGCCATCGAAGTCGCCGCGGCCGAGAAGCTGCTCCGCGACATGGCCTACGTCCTCAAACTCACCCGCCGCGTGAAGGAGGAAATGACCGCCGACCGTGCCCCGACCCACCGCCGCACCGCCCGAACGGGTGAGGGGGTGCTCGTGGCCTGAGCGCCACGCCCTTCTTCCCCGACAGTTCGCGCAGAGGGTCCAGGGGACAGGAATCAGAAGACCCAAGGGGTTGCCGTCTTCCGCTTCCTGTCCCCTGGCTCTGTTTCCTGTCTCCTGATCCCTGTCACTCACTTCTTCAAGACGCGGATCTCCACCTTCCGAAACTCGACCGGGTGGCTCTCGGCCTGGAGCGCGATGTAGCCCTCCTCCAGCAACACCTTTCCGTCCTTGATGAGCTTCTTCGCGTCGGCGTCGCCGTCATCGAGTTGCGGCTTCTCGTACTCCAGAACCAACTCGCCGTTCACGAAGTGCTTCACGGTGCCGCTCCCGTTCACCTCGATCTCCGCCGTCACCCACACGTCGCCGTCGAACGTCTTCGACTTCGAATTGGTGCAGTGCGTCTTGAACAGCTTGCCGTTCAGGACCACGTGCGTTCCGGGCGAACACATGTTGCACGTCGGGCGGTTCCCCTTGCCCAGCCCGCCGAGGAACTGCGCCTCGATCGATACCGGGAACTCCTGGTCCTTGCGCATCGACTTCGGATCCTGGCAGTGGAGCATCACGCCGCTGTTGCGCGTCGCCCACGCGGGCCCGCCCTTGCACTGCTCGCCGACGAACCGGTACTCGATCCGCAGCCGGTAGTGCGAGAACGTGTCCTTGTAGAACAGGTGCCCGAACTTCCCGCCGAACTCGGTGTACTTGTCGTAACGCACGACGATCGCGCCGTTCTCGACGCGGAACGTGTCGGCGTGGTTGTCGCCGGACTCGTAGCCGGTGATCTTGGGCGTCCACCCGTCGAGGTTCTTGCCGTTAAAGAGCGATACCCAGTCGCCCTTGTCCTTCGGCTCGTCGGCCGCGGCCCGCGCGGGCACCGCCAGCGCGCTAACCGGCGTTAGCACCAGCACCGCGACGCGAAGTGATGAGTAAATCATGAGAGGCGCCCCGATTGACGGAAAGTGAACGGTGCCATCAGTGTACGGCGCGGCCGGGGCGCGTTCCGGGGCACGAATTCCGGGTTGCGGCCGGGCGTGAAGAATTCGTGCGGGACCGCTTGTAGGCTCTTGTATCAGGTCTGAAATCTGTAACTATAAGCGAACTAGCCAGAGTTACCCGCACCGCTGCACGCGGTCGCCTCTTTTGACTTCCTGCGCCGTCATCACACCAGGAGTTTCGCCATGTGGGGTCGCCTTCGCCGCGC
>CAZBXY010000490.1:0-4454 GCA_964495365.1 uncultured Frigoriglobus sp.
GGATAGGCTCGGGGCCTGACCGGGAACGATCTTGGGAACTACTGTCTGTGGTTAATCTTGTCTTTGGCTCCCGCTGCGGTCTCTGCGGTCTCCGCGGTGAAATCCTCTTCGCCGGCGCGCGGGGTGAGCTAAAATGGCGGGGGAGCGATTTGGCACGGTTTGCCTCTCCCGACAGGAGGTTGCCAACTTGGACGGTCAGCCAACCGAGCGGGGCCAGCGGCTCTCGCGCGCGGCAGCCCAGCGTTTGAGCCTGTACCTGCGGTGCGTGGCCGACTGGCCGGCGGACGGGGAGAAGGTGTCCAGCGGGCGGATCGCCGGTGCCGTCGGGGTCAGCGACGCGCAGGTGCGGCGCGACCTCGCGGCGCTGGGACACCTGGGTCAGCGCGGGGTGGGCTACGACGCCCGCGAGCTGGCCGGCGCGATCCGCACGGCGCTGGGCATCGACCGGCCGTGGCGCGCGGTCCTGGTCGGCGTCGGGAACCTGGGCCGCGCGCTGTTGAAGTACCAGGGATTCCGGGCACAGGGGTTCAAAATCGTCGGGCTGTTCGACAGCGATCCGGCGAAGGTCGGGACCGAGGTCGAGGGGCTGACCGTCGAATCCATCTCCGTACTCACCGAACGGACGGTGGCCCTGCACGCGGAACTCGGCGTGCTGACGGTGCCCGGCGACACCGCCCACGCGGTCGCGGAGGGGCTGGTCGCGGCCGGGATCCGCGGCATCTTGAACTTCGCCCCGGTGGTGCTGAAGTTGCCGCGCAGGGTGCAACTGGTCACGGTCGATCTGGCGATCCAGTTGGAGCAGCTCGCGTTCCACGTCCAGCAGGGCGACGCGGCCCGCGACCCGGACGAGGACTGAAATGAGAAGCTTCTCCGCCGTCACCGCCGAGAAAGCATGAGCGACTGCGACGCGCTACTGGCAGCGATTCTCGCGCACCCCGACGACGACACGCCGCGGTTGGTGTACGCAGACTGGCTCGACGAACACGACGAGCCGGACCGCGCCGAGTTCATCCGCATTCAGTGCTGCCTCGATCGCATCTCGCGCTTCACCTCCGAAGCGAAGAGAAAGGCCCCGCGCGAGAAGGAACTCCGCGCAAAGTTATTCCCGCACCTCGTCAAACTGCCGTTTACCAAGATCACTTTCCGCCGCGGGTTCGTCGAATCGGTCACGTCCGGCCTGCAAGTTTTTGCCAAACACGCCGCGAAACTGCACGCCAAGGACGCACCCGCGTATGAGTTGGTTCTCGATCCCGACGAGAAGGACGACGAGTTGCTATTCGGGGACGAGGCCGACGAGACCGCTGTTGTTCGCTCTGCTGTGGAACCGCCCGAACTTCGCCGGTGCATTTCTTTGGAACCGAGGCTCTACCTTCGCGGTTGGCCCGCGGAAACTCTCTTCAACTCTCCACATCTAACCGGTCTGCGTCGATTGAGCGCGTCTGGTGACGCCGGTGATGCGTTCGAGGAGCTGGATTCACCGGTGTTCGCGAACCTCCGGTGGCTGAACCTCCACGGCAACGACGACTTGGACCATCACCCGCCCGAAATCACGCGACTGGCCCACTCCGCGCACCTCATCAATCTGGAGCATCTCGACCTTGGCGATTGCAATATCGGCGATGACGGCCTGCGAGCGCTTGCGACAACATCGCACCTTCGGCAAGTGAGATACCTGGACATTTCGGGTGGGCGATTTGTGAGGGAGTTTGCGAACTTCGTTCAGACAAACAGCTTGCCCGCGCTGATTGAACTGGACTTGTCCGACTCCTTTTGGTGGGGACGAGCAATACTGGCCCCGGATGAGGCAATTCACCTTCTCGCAGACTCACCACTGATCGAACGCCTCACGAGACTAGCGCTCCGCCGGAACGAGATCACCGATGAAGGCGCGCTCGCCCTCGCGAATTCGCCACACAAGTTGCGACTGACGCACCTCGATTTGTGGGCCAATCAGATCAGTGCCAGTGCTAAGCGCGCACTCGAAAAGCGGTTCGGGCGCGGCGTATGCAACTACAACCAACCCAAAGAGCGGCGCCGGTAAGGAGTACCTGACCCGCCCGGGCGTCACGACAACCCCAGTTTCGCCTTCGCGTCGTCGAGGATGGCTTTCGTGGCGGTGGCGCCGACGCGGGTGACGCCGATGGCCCGCACCTCCATCAGCTTCTCGAACGTGCGGACCCCGCCGGCGGCCTTCACCTGCACCCACGCCGGGCTGCACTCGCGCATCAGGCGCAGGTCCTCGACCGTCGCGCCGGTCTCCGCGTAACCCGTGCTGGTCTTCACCCAGTCGGCCCGCACCTCGCCGCAAATCTGGCACAGCGCCCGCTTGTGCTCGTCCTTCAGGTAGGCGTTCTCGAAAATGACTTTCACCTTCGCGTTGCGCGCGTGAGCGGCTTGCACCACGGCCGCGATGTCGTGCGCCACGTAGTTCCACTCGCTCGAGAGTACCTTGCCGACGTTCACCACCATGTCGAGTTCGGTCGCGCCGTCGTCCATCGCCCGTTCGGCCTCGAACACCTTCACCGCGGTGAGGTGCCCGCCGTGCGGGAACCCGATCACCGTGCTGGCCACCACCGGGCTGCCGGCCAGCAGCTTCGCCGCGAGCCGCACCCCGTAGGGCTTGATGCACACCGACGCGACTCCCAGTTCGCGCGCCAACGAGCAGCCCGCGGCGAGGTCCGTGTCGGTCAGGTTCGGCTGGAGCAGCGAGTGGTCGAACATCCGGGCCAGTTCGGCGATCGTCGGGTTCGGCATGGGTTCCTCGGTACGGAAGCGGAGGCGGGCCGTTTCTACAAGGACAGGAAAGACCGGAGCCGGGCAAACGGCAACACCCAATCGCGGGGCCTGGGGCCGGATCATTACAGATTACGGAACGGCCCCAACTTAACCTTGACACCACTCCCGGGCGCGGTATCACTTGCGACCTTTGTACCGGGCGGCCCGCAGCAGGGGGTTCGAGCGGGCGCCCCGACCGACTGGAGGAAGTCCGTGATGCGCAAGTTGACCCGCGGGGCCGCGGCCCTCGTTCTCGGCTCGGCCCTGGCCGCTTCGGCCGTCGCCCAGCCGCCGGCGGGCGCGCCGCCCGGTTCCCCGCCGGGGACACCGCCCGCGTCCCCGGTCGTTCCGCCGGTCACGCCACCGCCCGGCCCCGGCACAGCGCCCAAGGCCCCGGAAGCGCGCCCCACCGGCACCGCGGCCACCGTCAACGGGCAGGTCATCCCGGAAGTGGCCGTGTACCGCGCGCTGCGCCAGTTCCCGGACGCCCACAAGGACATGGCCCGCAAGGAGATCATGGCGCATCTCATCGAGAACGCGCTCATCGATCAGTACCTGTCCGCCCTCAAGGTGCAGGTCGAGGAGAAGGACGTTGACAAGCTGATCGCCGACCTGAAGAAGGAGCTGGCCGACGCGAAGAAGGACTACCTCAAAGAGCTCGAAGCGATGATGCTCACCGAGCCGGAGTTCCGCGTCGAAGTCACCGCGCAGATGAAGTGGGAGAAGTTCGTTCAGCAGCAGGGCACCGACGCGGCGCTGAAGCAACTGTTCGACTCCAGCCCGGACGTGTTCGACGGCACGATGGTCCGCGCCCGGCACATCCTGATGACCCCCGGCACCGACGAGGCCAAGCAGAAGGACGCGGCCCAGAAGCTCCGCGGGATCAAGCAGGTGGTGGAGCAGGAGGCCGCCAAGGCGGTCGCGGCGCTGCCGCCGACGGCCGACGCGCTGGCGAAGGAGCAGGCGAAGGCGAATAAGACCGACGAGCTGTTCGCGGCCTATGCGAAGGAGTACTCGGTGTGCCCGTCGAAGAAGGACGGGGGCGACCTGAACTTCTTCCCGCGGGCCGGGGCGATGGTCGAGCCGTTCGCCAAGGCCGCCTTCGCGATCAAGCCGTTCGAGATGACCGACGTGATCGCCACCGAGTTCGGCTACCACCTGATCCTCGTGACCGCGCGCCGCCAGGGCGCGCCGAAGAAGTTCGAGGAGGTGAAGGAGGACGTGCGGATGCTCTACGCGATGCGGGTCCGCGAGGCGGTCATCGCCCAGATGAAGCCCAAAGCCCAGATCACCATCACGCCGAAGTAGTGGTTAGTGTCAGTGGCCAGTGATTAGTGAAAAGACAGTCGAGAAGCAGTGTCAGGTGAGAAGCGCAAGAAGTGCGGCGCATTTTGAAGGCTCAGGGCTTCCCTGGGCCTTCTTTCACTCACTCATCGCCTCCGATGAAAACCACCCTCACCGTCGTCCTGCTGTTGGTCGCGTCGAACACGTTCATGACGATCGCGTGGTACGGGCACCTCAAGTTCAAGCAGGTGGCACTCGTCACGACGATCGCGCTGAGCTGGCTGATCGCGCTACCGGAGTACGCGCTGCAGGTGCCGGCCAACCGACTCGGGCACGGGCACCTTGAAGTTCCCCACGAATAGTGGACAGCGGGAATGTGGTGTAAACTCACCCTC
>CAZBXY010000491.1:0-4445 GCA_964495365.1 uncultured Frigoriglobus sp.
GACCTCACCGGGAGCCTCATCTGCCTGTTCCCGGTGACCGACGAAGTGGTACTGCAAACCGGGTGGACGATGAAGGAGGAGAAGTTCCTCAAACTCGACGTGCGCCCCGACGTGCTGCCCAAAGAGGGGACGCCGGTGAAGCTGGTGATCGAGGGGAAGTAGTGTGAGTGCGAGTGGAAGACCAAAGTCAGGAGAACCGGCCGTGACGACATTCGTTCGCGCACTTCGATCATCGGTGTTCGCGATCGGCCTCGCGGGCTGCTCGCAGCAACAAGCCGCGGACGCGCCCGCCGGGCCGCCCGCGGTGGTGATCGCCCCGCAACCGGCCGACGCGCCCGCCGGCGAGCCGAAAGCGCAACCGGGCGCGGCCCCTTCGCCGAAGCCCGAACCCCCGCCCCCGACGTTCGCGTTCCCCGCGGACCAGACCGGGGTCGCGCTGGCCCGTGTCATGGCCCCGGACGTGACGCGCCCGCTGCCCGCCGAGCGGTTCGGGATCGCCCCGCTACCGCGCCCCGTTCCGCCGAAGGTACTCGAACCGGACGCCGCCGAGCGCGCGCGCTACGTTCCGCCGCCGTTGCTCCCGCCGAAGCCGGTTTCGGCCCGGCCCGCGCAGCCCCCGGAGCGGGTGCCGCTCGACCTCGGCGCCCGGGCCGACGACGTGCCCGCCAAACCGAAGCTGCCGGTCGCGCCGGTGGTCACCCCGCGCGCCCGCGACGTGAACCGGCCGCCGCCCGCGCCGGTGTTGGGGCGCCCGCTCACCGAGCGGGTCGGTCTCGACGACCCGACGGGCGAGCTGGGCAACGCGGTGGTCGTGAGCGGGGTGGTGCGGGTGCCGCCGGCCCCCAGCGGGTTCGTGAAAGTGTCGGTGCCGGACCCGTTCGAGCTGGCCGAGCAGGTGAAACCGAGGATACCGGCGCCTGCCGAGCCGTCAGCCGCCCCGGTGCCGGTCAACCCGCACCGGGTGAAGTGACGCGAGGCGAACCCGGCGTGCCAACGCCGGGGTGGGCGCCGGGTAGCACAACGGCGCGCCCACCCCGGCGTTGGCACGCCGGGTTCGCCGTCAGATCGGCAGCTTCCGCACGATCAGTCGCGTCTTCTCGCGGTCGAGGATGACCAGCAGCTTCGCCTCCGGGATCAGGAACAGGCGCCGGTCGAGCGGTTCGGTGTCACCGAACGGGCCGAGTAGCCCCTCCGCCTCGGGCAGCCCTTCCCAGGGAGGCAGCACCATGCTGTCCACGGTCCGGTCCCGGTGCAGCGCGATCGAGACGCCGGTCTTGTTGGGCGGGTTGCCGAACTTCACCTCGTTCACCCGCAGGAAGTAGTTGCCGGTCGCGGTGACGGCCGGGACGTACCACACGGGGATGTTCGTCAGCGCCTTCGGCTTGCCGGCGATGCTGGCCCCGTTGGGGGCGACGATCTGGTCCCGGCCGTAGAGTCGTTTGCCGTCGGCGCCGGGGTACGCCGCGGCGATACCCGGGGTCTTCACCTGCCACTTCTTGCCCGCCTCGTCCACGGTCTTGAACCCGTTGTTGGGGCCGAACCCGTCGCCGACCAGGAACAGCTTGCCGTCCGCGGTGGCCCGCGCGTGGTTGCTGGGCAGGTCCATCTCCGTTTCGGACCCCTCGACCGGTTTTCCGGTCGCGAGGTCCATGAGCATCAGGTTGCGGAACCCGGCGGTGACGAACAGCGGGCCGTTCGTGCGCGACCCCAGCGCGATCGATTTGACCCCGAAGAACGTCGGCAACTCGAACTCGTTCTGCTGCTGGAGTTCGGGCAGCGAGTACACGCGCCCCTTCTTCCCGCCGTTCTGGATGGTCACCAGTTTGTTCGCGCCGGCGGCCATCTGGACCTCGCCCGCGTCGGTGCCGCCGCCGTCGGGCAAGAGGTCGCCGATGTTGGCGTCGAAGACGACGAGCCGCCCCGGTTGCGGGATGTGGAAGGCGATGTACCGGCCCCCGCCGCCGACCGCGACCGCCCCGACCTTGCCGGGCAACAGCAGCGTCTGCGTGGCGTTGGCGTCGAAGGTCGGCGCGACGATGGGCGGCACGGTGCCGGCGACCGGGCGCAGCTCGAAGGTGTCCTTCGGCTTGGGCGCCGGCGGCGGGATGAACGGGTCGGGGGCGGTCTTGCCGGGCGTGGTGCCCTTGGTGCCCGGGGTTCCGCCGATGCCCTTCGGGTTGGTGGTCTTGCCGCTCGGTCCGCTCGAACCGGTCGAGCGGTTGGAGACGGTGTCGCTCACGTCGATCTGCGTGAACAGCAACCAGCCGGTGAGGCCCAGCCCGGCGAGCACGACCAACAGGCCGAACCCGGCGCTGAAGATCACGATCAGGGCCGACCCGCCGCCGTCGTCCTGCGGTTCGTCATCGTCGTCCTTCTTCTTTCGCGGGACCGGGGGTGGGACCGGGTTGCCGGCCAGCGCGCCGGGCTTGACGACCAGGTCGTAGGGCGGCTGCCCGGCCTCGGGCGGAGCGACCGGTTTCTTGAACTCCGCGGTCAGCTCAGCGTCGCACTTCGGGCACGCGACGGTGAACGCGTTCCGCGCCTCGGTGACCGGGAACAGGTGGGTGCATTGGGGGCAGGTCGCGTCTTGTGGCATCGTGACACCTGGGAGCGCTCGGAGGTGATGTTTATTGTTCCGAATCGCCCCCCCGAGTGCAAGCGCGGCAGCCAGCCGGTGTTACGCGCTCCAAAACCCCTAGGAAATCGAAAGATTGCCAAAGATTGCCAAAGATTGCCAAAGATTGCCACTGGCAATCTTTGACCAAACCCTTGTTTTTCCAGGCTTTCCTCAAAGATTGCCAAAGATTGCCACTTCGCCACCACCACCCCCGTTATTCAGATAACCATGCTAGCGATTTGCGGCTGACGCTCGGTCCGCGTCGGCTTGTCGGGCCAGTCGGGTGAGGGTTTAATGGGCGTGAGCCCCGACACCCGCGCCCGGTGCTTTGATGAACGACCTCCCGGTTTGAGTAATCGACATTTTGCGCCAGTCGCCGATGGTGGTGGTCGCGATCGCAGGTTCTTTCTCGCCGAGAAGCGAGTGGCGGGTAAAGAACTCCGGCTCGAAGGGCGTTATGATAAGAGTGTGGCGGAGGTCGCCGCCCGCGAGGAGCGGTTCCGCCCCGAAATCCGTAAGGACCGCGACGCGGAGATCCAACGGTTTCAGGAGGCGCAGAAGGCGCTGACCGAATCGAACGAGAAACGGTTCGCCGAGAAGGACGAGCAGATCGCGAGTTTGACCAAGGAAGTGTCGAAGCGGGTGGACGATTTGTTGAAGGGCCTCGGCGGGAAGTGAGAGTGTCGCGCATGTTCTGGCCGCCGTTCGTGTTCAACCTGTGCGTTGGGTTATTGCTCGCGGCGTACTTGCTCCGCGCGGTGCGCCGGTTCGAGCGCCGCGCCGACGCGGTCATGGCCGGACTCGACCGGTGGGAAGCTGAGGAGTTTCGGAAGTACGACATCGCTGAAGCCGAGATCAAAGCCTCCATGCGGGCGAAGGGCGATGCCGCGATTGCCGAGATGCAGGCGAAGGGTACGGTTCAACCACACAGCTTTCTAACGAGTTCCCTGTCGCGGACATCTTCAAGTTCACTCAAACGGCGGGAACCCAGTCAAATGGCACATCAGCTAACGGAGAGATTCGCGCCCGGCAGCGGAGGAACCGCTGTCTCAACTGCGCCGACCTGATGCCCAATACAATTGACGGGCACGTCACCAACGCCCGTAGTGCGTATAAGCCACACGAAGTCGTAGGCGTTCAGTTGCACGTCACCCCGCTCGAAGAACCCCCGCCCGCCGAAGGCGCGTAGCCCTTCTGTTCGCACTTCCGCTCCGCGGATAAGCTAACGGCTTTACGCCGCTACGCGGTTTCAGGAGCTGCTCTCATGGCCAAGATCCAAGTCAAGAACCCCGTCGTCGAGATGGACGGCGACGAGATGACCCGCATCATCTGGCAGAAGATCCGCGAGAAACTCATCCTCCCGTACCTCGACATCGACCTCAAGTACTACGACCTCGGCATCGAGTACCGCGACAAGACCGACGACAAGGTGACCTTCGACAGCGCCGAGGCCACCAAGAAATACGGGGTCGCGGTCAAGTGCGCCACCATCACACCGGATGAAGCGCGCGTCAAGGAGTTCAACCTCAAACGGATGTACCCGTCACCCAACGGGACCATCCGTAACATCTTGAACGGCACCATCTTCCGCGAACCGATCGTTTGCAAGAACGTCCCGCGGTTGGTGAAGCACTGGGACAAGCCGGTGGTGGTCGCGCGTCACGGGTTCGGCGATCAGTACAAGGCCAGCGAAATCCTGTTCCCCGGCGCCGGGACAGTGAAACTCACCTACACGCCGGCGGACGGCGGCCCCGCGATCGAGAAGGACGTGTTCAAGGCCCCCGGGGGCGGCGTGACGCTCGCGATGTACAACCTCGACGACAGCATC
>CAZBXY010000492.1:0-4438 GCA_964495365.1 uncultured Frigoriglobus sp.
TCCTTCCCCTCGGCCTGATGAACCCCCGGCCCACACCCCCTCGCCCGCGTCCGCAAACGTCCGCCATCGACCTCGACGACCACCACCTCGGGCGTCGTCGTCACCCGCGGTTCCAACACCCGGTGCCGACGAGCGTCGGCCTGTGCGTCGCGGGCCTCTGCCAACTCGGTGCCCACTTCCTGCGTCAACTGTTGGACGTGTCGGGCCGAAATCGACAGGCCGCTCAAACTCAACGCGAAGGCCGCGTCGGCGTACGAGTGCAACCGCGCCGCGGCGGTGACGATCGCCCGGAGCAGGGACGGGCTGTACCCGTGCCCGTCAAGTCGCAGGATCGGCCGTTGGGGGGAAAAAGTCCCGCCGGCAGTCGGGACAGTGGCAGACCGGTTCGCTCGGGCGGAGTTCGACTCCCTTGGTTCGCAAGGGTCGCTCCTGACGCTCGACGGGACAGGCCCGCCCGCAGTCAGGACAGAGTTGTTGGGCACCCAAGGCGTTGGTCTGACTCTCCAGGAGGGTTTGCAGGGTGCCTTCGGTCAGACCGGCGGCCGCGGCCTGAGCGATCTGCTCCATGGTGTCGAAGTCGACATCGAGTCCGGGGCCGTCGTCGCCGAAGGCCCGACGGGCGACGATTTTGCCCCATTGGGCGGCGAGTTGGCGGAGTTCGTGGAGTTCCTGCGGGGTGAACGGACGGCGGGCCATGACGTGTCCTGCCTTGCGGTTGCGACCCAAACCGGGCCGAGCATTTGCCCCAGACGGTTTACGAACCCCAACTTCACTCAGCAAAGCTGTTCATGACCTCTCGGGCCTGACACCCATTTCTACCGACATTGGTAACTCTGACCAGCCGCAGTTACACTTGAGTGTGTTTTGACAATCCCCTGCGCCCGGCGCACGCCCGCAGTTGTTCGCCACATGCCCCAAATTCACCAACGAAACAGCCCGTTTTGCGTTGTGAGCGTAACCGACCCGCTCCGCGCGCGGTTCGTAGGTCCGCACACGAGAAAACGCGCGGGGGCCACGAACGGACACTTGCTCGGCACCCGGTTTGCAACTACAGTGGGCACTCAACCGCAACTCGCCCGCCGCTCGACCGGCTGACTCGTGACAGATCGCGCGAGACGGGGCTGCCAACTCGTCTCTGTTGTCCTTTCGCCCGCTGCACAATTCGTGCATTCAACGTTCGTCGCCCCCACAAGCGCCTGCGAGGTCCAATCACATGGGCTGGAGCAAGGAACGTCTGGAAGAAGTCGCGCGCACGCGCCTGGGCGGCGCGAAGGTGATCGTGGTCGCCAACCGCGAGCCGTACATCCACCGCTACAAGAACGGCACGATCGAATGGATCCGGCCCGCGGGGGGCCTGACGACCGCGCTCGATCCGGTCATGCAGGCGTGCGGGGGCGTGTGGGTCGCGCACGGGTCCGGCGACGCCGACGACCGAGTGTGCGACGCCAACGGGCGCGTCGGCGTGCCGCCGGACGACCCGAACTACGTGCTCCGCCGCGTGTGGCTCACCAGGGAGGACGAGGAGGGTTACTACTACGGGTTCGCCAACAGCATGTTGTGGCCGCTGTGCCACCAGGTGTTCGCGCGGCCCGTGTTCGACCCCGCGCACTGGGACGCGTACAAGAAGGTGAACCAGACGTTCGCCGACGCGGTACTCGAAGAGGTCGCCGGCGAACCGGCGCTCGTGTTCGTGCAGGATTACCACTTCGCGCTCGTGCCGCAGCTACTCAAGGCCGCACGCTCCGATCTGGTGGTGGCGCAGTTCTGGCACATCCCGTGGCCCAACGCGGAGAAGTTCCTCGTCTGCCCGTGGGCCAAAGAGTTGCTCGCCGGGATGCTCGGCAACGACCTTCTGGGGTTCCACACACAGTACGATTGCAACAACTTCCTGGAGACGGTCGATCGCGCGCTGGAGTGCCGGCTCGACCGCGAGCGGTTCGCGGTGCAGCGCGGCGGGCGCGACACCACGGTCAAGCCGTTCCCGATCAGCGTCGATCCGGCGCTGGCCGACGAGTACCTGGTCGGCTGGGAGGCCCGCGCCGCGGGTATTCGGCAGAAGCACGACCTCGGCGCCCGGCAACTGATCGTCGGTGTCGATCGGGTCGATTACACGAAGGGCATCCCGGAGCGCCTGCGCGCGGTCGATCGGCTGTTGCACAAACACCCGGAACACAAAGGGACGTTCCACTTCGTGCAAGTGGGCGCGCCGAGCCGCACCCACATCCCCGCGTACCGCGATCTCACCGACGAGGTGAACGCGCTCGCCGCCGCCATCAACGAGGCCCACGGCACGCCCGACTGGAAGCCGGTCGTGTTCCTGAACGAACACCACGGCCCGGAAGACATCTTCGCGCTGTACCGCGACTCCGCCGGGTGCGTGGTCAGCTCGCTCCACGACGGGATGAACCTCGTCGCGAAGGAGTTTGTGACGGCCCGCGACGACGAGCGCGGCGTACTCGTGCTGTCGAAGTTCACCGGGGCGGCCCGCGAGCTGCCCGACGCGGTGCTGGTCAACCCGTTCGACGTGGACGAGATGGCCGACGGGCTGTTCGCGATGCTGACGATGCCCGGGGGCGAACAGGAGCGCCGGATGCGCCGGATGCGGGCGCAGGTGAACGACCACAACATCTACCGCTGGGCCGGGATGTTGCTCTCGGAGGTCGGCAAGCGCGTCCCGGACCCGCTCCCGGTGGCGGAAGAAGCGGAGGCCCCGGACCCGATCGAGGCGCGGATCGTGCGAGAGAATTACCTGACCCAGATGCACCTGGCCGGCGCAGGGGTTTGAAGTCGCACGCGGGTTCGGGCACGAATCGGAAAATTCGGCGGTTAATTTTCCGGCGCGAGTTGCGGTCAAGGGTTCGCCCACCGGGTCGGACGCCCGCGGGCCGCGATTTGTTGGGCCGACACGTTCGTTCCCGTAGACTGTGGGAGACCCGCTATCGGATCGGCGGGCCACCCTGCCACGGACTCGCGCATGATCTCGACGGCTTCCGACACCGCTCCGAGCCGCCCGACTTCCCCAACCTCTTCCCCCCGCCCGAATTCCGTGCTGATCGTCGGCGCGGGGCCGGGCGGCCTCGCCACAGCGCTCCTGCTCGCAAAAGCGGGATTAGACGTTCGCGTCGTCGAGCGGCTGCCGCACGTCGGCGGGCGCTGCTCGGCGATCGAAGAGGGCGGCTTCCGGTTCGACCTCGGCCCGACGTTCTTCCTCTATCCGCGGGTGCTGGAGCGTATTTTCCGGCTGATCGGGCGCGACCTCCGCACGGAAGTGCCGATGGCCCGGCTCGACCCGCAATACCGCATCGCCTTTGGCCGCGGGGGCGAACTGAACTGCACGCCCGATGTCGCGAAGCTCGCCGCCGAAGTGGCGAAGATCGCCCCGGCCGATGCGCCGAACGTTCGCCGGTTCCTGGACGACAACCGGCACAAGATGGAGCAGTTCCGGCCGTGCCTGGAGCGCCCGTTTCAGGGCTGGCGCGACGTGATGCGGTGGCAACTTGCCAAGCTCGTCCCGATCCTCAAGCCGTGGCGCTCGCTCGATTCGGAACTCGGCCGCTACTTCAAGGACGACCGCATCAGGCTCGCGTTCTCGTTTCAGTCGAAGTACCTGGGGATGTCGCCGTTCAACTGCCCGAGCCTGTTCTCGATTCTGTCGTTCCTCGAATACGAGTACGGCGTGTGGCACCCCTACGGCGGGTGTTCGGCGGTGAGCGAAGGCATGGGGCGCATCGCACAGGAAATGGGCGTGCGGTTCTCGCTCGGCGAAGAGGTGAAGGAAGTGCTGTTCGACCGCGGCCGGGCGGTCGGCGTTCAGACCGACGCCGGCGAACACCGGGCCGACGCGCTGGTGATTAACGCCGACTTCGCCCACGCGATGCGGACCCTCGTCCCCAACCAGTACCGCCGGGCGTGGACCGACGCGAAGATCGAGAAGAAGAAGTTCTCGTGTTCGACGTTCATGATGTACCTCGGTATCGAGGGCCGCTACGACCACCTGCCGCACCACACGATCCACTGCGCCGCGGACTACGCGACCAACCTCGCGGACATCGAGAAGCGGCACGTCCTGTCGGCCGATCCGTCGTTCTACGTGCAGAACGCGACCCCGACCGACCCCGCGCTCGCGCCCGCGGGGATGAGTACGCTGTACGTCCTCGCCCCGGTGACTCACCAGCACGCCAACGTCGATTGGGCGAAGGAAGCCGGCCCGTTCCGCGCGAAGCTCATTCAGCAACTCGCGAAACTCGGTATCACCGACGTGGAACAGCGCATCCGCTACGAGAAAGTGGTGACGCCGGCGGACTGGGAGGGCCGGTATCACGTCTACCGCGGGGCAACGTTCAACCTGGCGCACACGTGGCGCCAGATGCTGCACCTGCGCCCGCGGAACCGCTTCACAGAACTGCCCGGCGTGTACCTGGTGGGCGGCGGCACGCAC
>CAZBXY010000493.1:0-4399 GCA_964495365.1 uncultured Frigoriglobus sp.
GATCGGGCGCCCGTCGAGGAACCGCTCCAGGTCGTCGGCCAGCGCCCCGGCCGTGGCGTACCGTTCGCCCGGCTCCTTGCGCAGGCACTTCAAACAGATCACCTCCAGGTCGCGCGGGACCGCTCCGCGGAGCTGCCGGGGCTTCGTCGGGGCCTCGGAAATGACCTTCATCAGCGTGTCGAGCGCCGCGTCCTCGCGGAACGGCGGGCGCCCGGTGAGGCACTCATACAGGATCGCGCCGAGCGCCCACACGTCGGTGTGCGGGCCGATCGCCTTCACCTGTCCCTTCGCCTGTTCCGGGGCCATGTAGTTGGGCGTGCCCAGGATCGCTCCGCTTTGCGTTTGCGGCCCGGAGCCTTCGCCAGACCCTTCCAGATATTTGGCTAAGCCGAAATCGGCGATCTTCGGGTGCGGGACCGCGGGGCGCAGGGCCGCCGAATCGGACCCGTCACCGTCCGGGGTCGGGCCTTTCGCCGGGCCGGTTTGTGCGAGCAGGATGTTGGCGGGTTTGAGGTCGCGGTGAACGATGCCCCGTTCGTGGGCGTGCTGAACGGCGCGGGCGAGCTGCACGACGATCTCGGCGGCGGTACGGGTCGGCACCGGACCGGCCTGGAGGTGTGCGGAGAGGCTCCCGCCGGGCACGAACTCCATCGCGAAGAACGCCCGGCCGCCGATCTCGCCGACCTCGTGGATCTGGACCACGTTGGGGTGCTGGAGCCGGGCGACCGCGGCCACCTCGGTGCGGAATCGTGCGGCCCCGCCCCCGCCGAGGATCATCTTCAGCGCGACGATCCGCCGCGGGGCCAGTTGCCGGGCCTTGTACACGACGCCCATCCCGCCGCGCCCGATCACCTCCAGCACCTCGTAACCGGGTATCGACGGGAGCGACGCGGGGCGTCCCGCTCCGGCCGGCAGCGTGGGCGGTAAATCGGGCGCGACACTGACCGTGGCGCCGTCGTCGGCGTCCGGCGGCGCGGCGGTGACGGTGGGGCCGTCCTCGGGCGGCGGGGCGGTGGTCGCCTCGGGATCGTCCGAAACCGGCAGCGGGTCGCCGCACCGCGGGCAGTGTGCCCCGGCGCGAACGGGCGCCGAGAGGTGCTGACCACACGACGGGCACTGACCGCTCATGTCCGCTCCGTTCGCCTCGCGAGTCGTTACTTCTTGGGGGCCGCCTGCGTCGCCCCCTTGCCCAGTGGAAAGTTCACCGTCTGATCGCCGGACCGGACCGAGAGCGTCAGCCCGGACGTGGCTGCGTTGGTGTACTGCTCGGGAACCTCGCCCAAGATCTTTTCCCACGGCTTGTCTTTCGGTGCCGTCCCGAGCTGGAAGGCCACGCGGTACTGTCCCGGCGGCAGGTTCACCGAGTACGTTCCGTCCGCGCTCAGGGGAACCGACAACCCGAGCGAGGTCTCCTCGGCCGTCAGGATCAGCCGGGCGCCCTTGATCGGCTGCCCGTTGAGGGTGATCTTTCCGCGCACGCGCCCCGGGCCGGACGTCGGCCCGCTGGGTGTGGTGTCCCATCCCGCCGCCGGCACTTCGCCCCCGTTGCGCGTCAGTGCGGCACGCAAGTCCTCCGGCTTGACGGTGTCGTGGAGGAACGAGACGGACCCGTCGGCCATCAGCACCTGGAACCCGCCCTTCGAGACCCCGCCGAAGGTCGGCAAACGCGTGCCGTCGAACGTCAGGTCGGTCGGCTTGGTCCAGATCACCGGGTCGGCCCCCTCGGCGAGCAGGATGGTGTTCGAGGCTCCGTCGATAAAATGGTTGAACGACAGCCCGCGGCGGCCGAACGGGCCGCCGAGTTGCGGTTGCAGTTCCCACGCCGTTTGGGGGCCGACGACGGCCTGGTAGTGCGTGGTGCCCGCCGGCCCCGCGGACTTGCCCTCGACCGCGAACACCTTCGGCATCTTCTCGATCAGTTTCTTGTTATGCGTGCTATCCCACGGCTCATCGAACTTGAACTGCTTGTAGAGGACATCCTCCTCGATGTACGGGAGGATCGCGACGCGCCACGAGAGCAGCGACTTGCCGGTCTTGTCGCAGATCGCCGCTGGCGGGAGCGTTCCGTTCACGTCGTGAACGTTGTGCAGCGCGAGTCCCAGTTGCCTCAAATTGTTCGCGCCGATCATCTGCTGGCGCGATCTGTCCATCGGGCTGTCGTCCGCGGGCGGGCGTGAAACCGACCCGGATTTCTCCGCTCGCCCGGGATCTTCGGGCGCGGGGCGGCTGAGCGCGACCGCCAGCACGACCATCAGCGCCAGGGCCGCCCCGCTCGCGAGGTACAGCGGCCCCTTATGCCGCCGCGCCCACCGGACGAACCGGGCCGCGCGCGACGGCGGGCGCACCTTCACCGGTTCGCCCGCGAGGAACCGGCCGAGGTCTTTGGCCAGCGCCGCGGCCGACGGGTAGCGCCGCGCCGGGTCTTTCGCCAGGCACGTGAGGCAAACCGTCTCCAGGTCGCGCGGAACACTCGGCCGGACCCGGCGCGGCGGCTCCGGGTCGTCCTTGGTCACCTGGAGCAGCGTCTCCAGGGTGCTTTCCCCGAAGAACGGAGGGCGTCCGGTGAGCAACTCGTAAAGGATCGCGCCCAGAGCGTACACATCGGTGGCCGGACCGATCGTTCCTTTCCCCGCGGCCTGTTCGGGGGCCATGTAGCTCGGCGTACCGAGAACCGCGCCGGTCCGGGTCCGCGGGCCGTCGGTGACGGTGGTGGCGAACCCGTCGAGCGGCTTGGCCAGCCCGAAATCGACGATCTTGACCTCGCCGAGCGAGTCCGAGCTTTCCGTTCCACAGAGCAGCACGTTGGCGGGCTTGAGGTCGCGGTGAACGACCCCCTGGTCGTGGGCGTACTGGACCCCGCGGGCGAGCTGCTGGACGAGCGCCGCCGCGGCCCGCGGGCCGACCGCTGGCCCGGACTCCAGCCGGCGCCACAGCGACTGCCCGGCGACGAACTCCAGGGTGAGGAACGGCACCGCCGGCCCGCCCGCGGGCGGGTGCCAGTTGCCGACCTGGTGGATCTGGGCGATGGTGGGGTGCGTGAGCCGGGCGATCGCCTCGGCCTCGTGCTGGAACCGGACCAGTTGTTCCGGGTCGGCGTGTTCGCCGGCGAGGATCATCTTCACCGCGACCACCCGCGGCGGGTTGAACTGCCGGGCCTTGTAGACGACGCCCATCCCGCCGCGCCCGACTTCTTCGAGCACCTCGTAGCCGGGGATGTGCGGCGGCCCGTCGGTCGTGACGGTGCGACCGCCCGAACCGATGGACAGCGTCGGCCCCGCTCCGGGCGCGGGGGCCGGGAGGGCGACCGTTTCGGCGTTCTCCGCGCCCGGGGCCACGGTCCGACCGCACCGCGGGCAACTGACGGTCCCGTCGGGGTTCGGCCCACAGGCGCTCATGTTCGCGCCGCACTCCGGACACGGCACACCGATCATCGCGCCCCCACCGCTCGGAAACGAACCTGATGTGGCGACCAACAGTCGATTATGACAGTTGAACCGGCGGAATCAACCGGGCGCAACGCGACTCGCTTGCCTACAACGACCGTGTTCGTTCCTCCGGGGGCACTTCCCATGCGCCTGTTCCTCTCCCTCCTGGTCGCGCTCGCCTGTGGTTCGCCGCTCGCGGCCGCCGACAAGCCGAACATCGTGTTCCTCACCTGCGAGGACATTTCGCCCAGCCTCGGCTGCTACGGTGACCCGGACGCCATCACTCCGAACCTCGACCGGCTCGCCGCGCAGGGCGCGCGGTTCACGCGAGCGTTCACCCACGCCCCGGTGTGCGCGCCGAGTCGCAGCGGGCTGATTACGGGGCAGTACCCGACCACGCTCGGCAGCCATCACATGCGGTCGAAGCTCGTCACCGCGCCGCCGATGTACACCGAATACCTGCGAAAAGCCGGCTACACGATCTGCTGGCCGACCGGACCGGGCGGGATCGGCAAAACCGACTTCAACTTCGACCCGCCGAAGGGGTGGAGTGACGTGACGGAAGACTGGACGAAGAAGCCGGAGGTGCTGAAGGAGCCGTTCTTCGCGGTGTACAACATGACCGTCACCCACGAGAGCCAGGCGAGGGCGGCCGAAGCTGCATACAAGAAGAACATCAGCCGCCTGAAACCGACCGAAATCCGCGACCGGGCGAAGGTGAAACTGCCGCCGTACTACCCGGACACGCCCGCGGTGCGCGAGTGCGTCGGGAAGTACCACGACAATATCACCGCGATGGACTACACCGCGGGCGACGTACTCAAACTCCTCGACGAGCGAAAATTGACCGACAACACGATCGTCGTGTTCTTCGGCGATCACGGCTGGGGGCTGAGTCGCGGCAAGCGGTGGCCCTACGACAGCGGCTTGCGGGTGCCGCTCATCGTGCGCTGGCCGGGGAAGGTGAAGCCCGG
>CAZBXY010000494.1:0-4334 GCA_964495365.1 uncultured Frigoriglobus sp.
GGGACCGAAACTCAAGATCTTGAGCCAGATGTTGGCGATCGTTTCGCTGGCGTCGATCTTCGTCTGGCCCACGTACAAGGTCATCAAAAACATTCGCCAGCGCGGGCGGTTGCCAGACATGAAAGCGGCGCGGGTGTACATCACGCTGGGCGTGTTTGCGTCGCTCCTCCTCGCGTTCTTCTTCCTCCCGCTGCCGGTGAGCCGGGTCCACGAGACCGGGCTGGTGGCGGTGGACCCGGACGCGCTGGAAGGGGTGTTGTTACCGGAACCGGGCCGGATGGTCGTACTCAACGACGTCGGCCCGGGCCAGAGGGTTCGTCAGAACCAGGCACTCGCTCTATTCCGGAGCGAGCCACTGGAGGTCGAACTGGCCAAGGCGCAGGCGACGAAGGCCGAGCAGTACGCGGTGGCCGCGCAGCTCTACTCGTCGGCCTCGAAGGCCCGCGGGATGGGCGACGCCGCGGCCGAACTGCGGTTCATCCAGGACCACAAGAAGGCCAAGTCGAAGGCCGAAACGGCCGACAACGAGGTGGCCCGTCTGCTCGACCGGCAGGCCCGCTTGCGCGAGATGCGGGCGCCCCGCGACGGGATCCTGGTCACCGCGCCCAAGCGGGACGAGGTGGGCAAGCTGTTCGACCGCGGGTACGCCGAGACGCAGCCGGTGTTCGCGGTGGGCGACCCGGCCCGGCTCGTCGTGAAGGTGCCCGTCAGCCCGCCGGACTTCCGCACGCTCCGCGACGACCTCGCGGTGCGCCGCGAGCTGGACGTGTCGATCTACGCGATGGGCCGGAGCGACCGGATCTTCAACGGCAAGGTGCGGAAGCTCCCGGAGCAGAACGCGGCGTCGGTGCCGCTGGCCCTGACGCAGCGCGGCGGCGGCTCGCTGGCGGTGAAGCCGAACGAGGACCCGAACGTGCTGGTGCCGCTGGCGCAGGTGTATCTGGTGGAGGTCGAATTGACCGACCCGGACATCGCGATCGACCCGGGCCAGTTGGCGAAGGTGAAGATCCACACCAAGTGGCGCAGCGGCGCGTGGTGGGTCTGGCGCGCGCTCAACAACGCGATGGACTTGGGCCTGTATTGAGATCGACCAGTTTCGGGTCGCGTATTGGGCGCCCGGTGGGCAAGAACCCGCCGGAGTACCCACGAAATGTGGACCGCGTTCGGCGGCGCGTCCGCTCGAACGCGGTGGCGTCGAGCGCCGGCTGCCGGGCTTCGTCAGGGCCGAACATGTGAGATGCTCTGCGAAGGTGGGTGAACTCGGTGTAGCAGCACCCCAACCTCTGTCACACGCCGGCTCTCAGAATGCGATAGCTCGCTCAGGCTTTGGGGGGCGACCCCTTTTCGATCTTCGGCGGGGCCGGCGGGCCGGGCGGTTGCAGTTGAGCCACCGCGACCGCTTTGGCGAACAGGGACGCCACGAATGGGGTAAAACCCAGTTCCGGGTTCGGTTCGGTGTACTCCCCCGTCGCGCTGCCTTGCGGGGACAGCAAGAGGCAGCAGGCGTTGTAGAGCCGCTTGCGTACCAGGCGGGTCATCAGTTGGTTGTACCGCTCCTGGTACGACGCCCCCTTGAACTCTGGGAAGACCTTGAAGTGCGGCTCCTGCACCTTCACAGGCGTTTTGACCTTCGGAGAGTCCTCCAACAACATCAGGTAGCCGAGCCACGGGGCCGATGACAGCGCGAACGCCCCGTGTTCGTAGCTCTCCCAGAGGTCGGTCGCGTTGCCGATGGACTCCTCGGCCCGGTTGTTGAAGTTGTTACCGAAGGAGCCGACCTGCGACTTGAACTCGGTGATGGCGACGAGTTTGCCGTCGGCCACCACGAGCAAGTCCCAGTCCTTCTCAGCCCGGAACCAGCCGGGCAACTCCGTCTTCTCTTTCCAGTAGATGTGGGACCGCTGTAGGCCCGCCTCCTCTAAAAGCGCGGCGATGAGTTGCAGAAAGCCGTCGAGGTGCTTGCCGCCGGTCACGGCGGCGCGGCCGCCCCGGTCCTTGTCGCCGTCCTCCCCGCCCTGCTTTTCAGCTTGGCTCCCACGGGACGACCAGAAGTGGGCGATGGCCGCTTTCAGCCGCGTCTGGAGGTTGGTCGGGAGGTTGCTCATCGCCGGGACTCAGAGGGGTCGAAGTTGAGGGTGGTCGTCGAGAACAGGTCGGTGGTCTTGTTCGTGAGTCGCTTTCGGGCGAACTCGAAGTACGCCGGATCGATCTCGAACCCCACGCTGTTGCGGCCCGCTTGGGCGGCGGCGAGCGAGGTGGTCGCGGTGCCGGAGAACGGGTCGAGCACAGTGTCCCCGACAAACGAAAACATGCGGATGAGCCGCGTGGCGACTTCGAGCGGGTAGGGCGCGGGGTGGTGCTTGGTCGAGGCGCCGGTCACGCCCATCCAGATTTGCTGGAACCACACCTGATAGTTGTCTTCGGGGATGATGCTCAAGACGCGCGTGGGCAGGTCGGGGGCGCGGTAGCCGCCCGGCTTCCGCTGCATCAGGATGAACTCGATGTCGTTCTTGAGGACCGCGTTCGGCTCGTAGGGCTTACCGAGGAAGGGCGACCCGTTCCCTTCAGCCTCGGTCGCGGCGTTGGCGATCTTGTGCCAGATGATTGGGGCCAGATTATCGAAGCCGATGGCGCGGCACCGCTCCTGAATCGAGGCGTGCAGCGGGACAACGGTATGCCGACCCTTGTTCTGTCGCCGCGACAGGCACACGTCACCGACCACACAGACGAGCCGGCCGCCCGGCACAAGGGCCGCGAAGCACCGCCGCCACACCTTGTCCAGTTCGTCGAGGAACTGCTCGTAGTCCGCGACGAAGCCGAGTTGCCCTTCGGTCTTGTTGTACTCCTTCAGCGTCCAGTACGGCGGCGAGGTGACCACCAGGTGAACGGTTTCAGGGGCCAGGTCCATTTCCCGCGCATCCCGTCGGTGGAGGCAATGGGTGGTGGGCACCTGACCCAGGGCGCGCTCGATCTCGGCGGTGAAGGCGCGATCTTTCGCCAGCCGGGGAATGTCCTTCTGCGAGTCTTCAAGTTTCTGGGCTGCCGCCGGCAGGAGGGTGGCAAGGTCGAAGGGGACGGGTTGCGCCGGCGGGACCGGTTTTGCGACGGGTGGCATGGGGCACCGGGAAAGGCAGTCGGGCGGCGGCCTCGTGAACTTTATTCTATCGACCGGCGGCGGGCCTCGCCTTGAGGCGGGGGCCTGCGCACACGAGCGGTACGACCAGGAATCTGCATCGGGCGTTCATCAGGCGTCCTCCAAGCAGTTCACAACAGCCTACCCACGCACGCCACCGAACGCAAACGGTGCGTTGCACGGCCCGCGGTGGACGCTATACTCTCACTACCTTCCCCGCGCCCTCCCGCCTTCACACTCCGCAACGGAGTTCGTTCGATGCTCACCGTTCTCGGACCCCGCGCCCGCTACTGTGATGGTCTTTCGCGCCGGTCGTTCCTCAAGGTCGGGGCGCTCGCCGGCGGCCTCACGCTGCCGCAGTTGATGCGCGCGGAAGCCGCGAGCGGGAAGAAGTCGCACAAGTCGGTCATCATGGTGTACCTGTCCGGCGGGATGGCGCACCAGGACACGTTCGACCTCAAGCCCAACGGCCCGGCCGAACTGCGGGGCGAGTTCAAGCCCATCAGCACCAGCGTCACCGGGATCCAGTTCGGCGAACACGTCCCGAAGCTCGCCCGCTGCGCCGACAAACTCGCGGTCATCCGCTCACTGGTCGGGCAGCGCGACGAACACAGCTCGTGGCAGAGCATGACCGCAACCACGATGGACGCCGCGAAGCGCGAGAACAAGCCGCACTTCGGCAGCGTCGTTTCGCGAACGCAGGGGCAGACCGACGTCACCGTACCCGCGTTCGTTGATCTGTCGCCGACGATGCAGCACAAGCCGTACAACTCGCCCGGCCCGGCGAACCTCGGCCGCGCCGCGGCGCCGGCGAAGGTCGATGGCGACGAACTGGCGGTCATGAAGAACCTCGCGGTCACGCCCGAACAGCTCCGCGACCGCAAGGCGCTGCTCGAAGGAATGGACGCGTTCCGCAAGTCCGCGGGGCAAACCAACGCGGTTCCGGCCGATACGTTCCACGACCGCGCCTTCGACGTACTCACCAGCAGCAAACTCGTCGAGGCGCTCGACGTGACGAAGGAACCGGAGCGCACGCGGCAGCGGTACGGCAAAGGCTCGCCCAGGCACCTCGGCGACGGCGCCCCGCAGTGGAACGACCAGTTACTGATGGCCCGCAGGCTGGTCGAAGCCGGGTGCCGGGTCGTCACCGTGGCCTACGGCTTCTGGGACACGCACGGCAGCAACTTCAAGTACCTGAAGG
>CAZBXY010000495.1:0-4304 GCA_964495365.1 uncultured Frigoriglobus sp.
GCCGGCGCGGGGGTCGCGACCGGGCCGCTCCCAGGGGCCGGGGCGTCGCCCGGCTTGCGGAAGGGCCGCTTGGCGGCTGCGGCACGCAGAAGTGAGGGGCGCGGCAGCGGCGACCCTTCGACGCCTTTGGCGTCGGGCATAGCAGATCCTCAAACAGAAGGGAAAAGTTGACTGGTGGCAGTGCGCCCCGGTCAGAACTGGCGCACCACGTTGGGGTTGCGCCGCGGGATACGGGTTTCGGGGGACCGATTCCCCCGCCACCCCGGAAAAACCGTTACTCGGTCAAGTCGGATCGAGTGTTCGCACAGACTTCCCCCCAGACTTCCCTGGGCGGGGCAACAAACTCGTCGCGGATCGATTGCGTTGGGCGATTTCGACCAGTTTGGTCCGGTTGTTCGTCGGACCGATTTGGTCCAGTTCAGAAGCCGCGATGATACAGTGCCAGATTATGGGTGGGGAAGTCAAGATGCGTTGTAAGCCGTCTTTTGCTCACGACGCCGGAAAGTGCGGAGCTTCCAACTTACCGGGAGTTTACGCCATCCGTGAATGTCGTCAACAAGATAATACGCACGAAGGCGGAAAAAATCCATCCAGAAAAGTGCGAGTGTGAGTGCGAGTGTGAGGAAAGGCACAAGCCGTGAAGAAGTGAAAGGCAGAAAACCAGCACGATCTGACTCGGATTTTCTGCCTTTCACTTCTTCGCACTGTTTTCTCTGCTGTCTTTCCTCACACTCGCACTTTTCATTCGGTAATCAGCACCAGCGTGCTGAACGGGGCCACCAAGTACTGGCTCCCCTCCGCGACCAGCGGGCCTTCGCCCTCCGCGACGATATCCTGTGGTCCCGGTAGCGCGGTGTCGATCAAGCGGCGCCACCGCCGGCGGGTCGGCGACGGCGGGACACGGAACTTCAGCCCCTCGCTCCAGGCGTTAAAGACGACGTAGAAGTCCGAATCGATCTGGTAATCGGAATCGGCCTCGCGCCCGGTGAACCGGCCGTCCAGCGCGAACGCCAGCGTTCGGGCGCTGCCGCTCCAGTCCGGTTTGTACGGTTCGGTCCCGTGCCAGTGGATATCGGCCAGCGCCGACGGGGGCACCCCGCCGTCCCGCTTGGGCCGCGCGAGCGTCGTGTCGGTGTCCGGCGACAACCCGGCGTCGCCGGGGCGCACCGGACCGGCCGGCGGGAACAGTTCCGCCGCCGGCGACCCAGGCGGCGCGTCGGCGACTGGCGGCGGGGTCGTTATGGGGAACGGCGCCCGCGCCGCGTCGGCCCGGTGGAACTCCCCGGTGAAGAACCGGCGGCGCCGCAATGCCGGGTGACGCTTCCGCAGGTGAATCAGTTCGCGCACGAACCGCAGAAAGTCCTTGTTTTTCTCGGCCAACTGCCAGTTCACCCACGAAATCTCGTTGTCCTGGCACCACGCGTTGTTGTTCCCCTTCTGCGTGCGCAGGAACTCGTCGCCGGCGAGGATCATCGGCACGCCCTGACTGAGCATCAAGGTGGTCATCATGTTGCGCGCCTGCCGGTGGCGCAATCCCAGCACCGCGGGGTCGTCCGTTTCGCCCTCCGCCCCGCAGTTCCAGGAGTAATTGTCGTTGGACCCGTCGCGGCTCTCCTCGCCGTTGGCGTGATTGTGCTTGTGGTTGTAACTGACGAGGTCGTAAAGGGTAAAGCCGTCGTGCGCGGTCAGGAAGTTGACCGAGTGCCGCGGGAGCCGGCCGCTCCACTGGTACAGGTCCGAACTGCCGCAGATGCGGTTGGCGACCGCCCCGGTCAGCCCGGTGTCGCCCTTCCAGAACCGACGGATGTCGTCGCGGTAGCGGCCGTTCCACTCGCTCCACCGGCGCCCGAACGGGAACCCGCCCACCTGATACAGCCCGGCCGCGTCCCACGGCTCGGCGATCAACTTCGTGTCGGCCAACACGCCGTCTTCGGTGATGCTTTCGATTACAGGGGGTTCGATCATCACGTTGCCCTTGCGGTCGCGGCCGAGAATTGAGGCGAGGTCGAACCGGAACCCGTCCACGTGCATGTCGCCGACCCAGTACCGCAGGCACGTCATAATGAGGTCGCGAACGACCGGGTGGTTGCAGTTCACCGTGTTCCCGCACCCGGAGTAGTTCAGGTAACTGCCGTCGTCGCCCATCAGGTAGTACAGCTCGTTGTCGAGGCCGCGGAAGCTGAACGTGCGGCCCCCGTCGTTCCCCTCGCCGGTGTGGTTGAACACGACATCGAGAATCACCTCGATCCCGGCGGCGTGCATGGCCTTCACCATGTCGCGGAACTCGTGAACCTGACCGTGCTGCTTGGCGGTGGCGGCAAAGGCCGCTTTCGGCGCCGCGAACGCGACCGGGTTGTAGCCCCAGAAGTTGGTCATCTTCTCGCCGGTGTCCGGGTGGAAGAACGGGCAGTCGCACTCGTCCCACTCGAACACCGGCATCAGTTCGACCGCGGTCACACCCAGCCACTTCAGGTACGGGATCTTCTCGATCATCCCGCGGAACGTGCCCTTGTCCGCGACCCCGCTCGACGGATCGCAGGTGAACCCGCGCACATGAACCTCGTAAATGAGCGAGTCTTCGTATTCCGTCAGCGGCGGAACGTCGTCGTCCCAGTTGTAGCGCGTCCCGCGGCGGTACAGGCTGCGGCGGGTGGTGCGCTGCGGGTCGATTTCGCACGTCCCGGCCCAGTCGGCGCCGTGCGAGAGCATGGCCGCGGCCGGGTCGAGCAACAGGCGGGTGGGGTCGAACCGCGTGCGCGGGCCGTGCGGGCCGTCCACGCGCCAGCCGTAGCAGAACGCTTCCGGGAGGTCGTGAACGCGGATGTGCCAGTGGTCGCCGGTGCGGTTGATGCGCGCGTCGAGCGGCAGCTCCGCGAGCGGGGTGATCCCGCCGGCTTCCGGCAGGATGACCAGTGTGACGCTGCGCCCGTGGCGGCAGAGCAGGGCGAAGTTGGCCCCGTCGGGGGTGAGCGACGGGCCGAGCGGCAGCGGGCGCCCGCGGCTGGTGCGGAACGGGGGCATCATGGCGATCCCGGGGTGAAGGGTCGTGTTACCGGTACGGTTCGGCGCGCGTGTGGCAACCGGAGCGACGGTTTCTTCAGGGTGGTCTGCTCGCTCCGCGAGCGGTCGCGGCGCTTACAACCCGCTCGCGGAGCGAGCGGACCACCCCAAAGACTTGACCCGACTCCAATCGTGACACAAGGTTCGGTGCCTCCGGCTCTACGCGCGGTTCCCCACACAGGGATGGTTCGGTGTCGGCAACAACTTACGCCCCGCCCTCAACGCCTCCCCGACCCGCGGCGCCCCGGCGCACGCGCGAGCAGTTGCTCGCCACCGTTCTCGACCCCAGTCGCCTCCCCACCCCGCCCGCGATCGCCCTCCAGATCGTCGAAGCGGCCAGCCGACCCGACTGCGACCCGGCCGAGATCGTCGGGTTCCTCGGGCTAGACCCGACCCTCTGCGCCAAACTGCTGAAGGCCGTTAACTCCTGTCTTTACGGGCTGAAACAGCCGGTCTCGTCGGTCGCCCGGGCCGTTCACGTGCTCGGGCTGAACACTGTGCGGTCGCTGGCCCTGGGGCTGTCGCTGCCGGCCATGAAGACCGGGCGCTCCGCGGACGCGGGGCTGCGCGAGTACTGGATTTCGTCGGTCGGCGGGGCGATCATCGCGCGCGAACTGGCCGTACTCCTGCGGCGCCCGGCGCCCGAGGACGACCTCGTCGCCGGGTTGCTCCGCGACCTCGGCGAGGTGCTCCTGCGCCAGGCGTTCGCCGATTCGTGGCCCGCGCACCTCTTGTGCCAGGCCGACCGGTTGCTCGAAGACCCGTGCGGGGCGGAAGTCGAGTCGTTCGGCATCGATCATGCCGACGTGAGCGCCGAACTGTTGCGGAGCTGGAAGCTTCCCGATGATCTGGTCGAGCCGATTAGACACCACCACCGC
This sequence comes from uncultured Frigoriglobus sp., assembly GCA_964495365.1. Taxonomy (GTDB): domain Bacteria; phylum Planctomycetota; class Planctomycetia; order Gemmatales; family Gemmataceae; genus Gemmata. Next base: position 3,939 of record CAZBXY010000495.1, read on the forward strand.
CCGGCGCTGCTGGCGAGCGCCGGCAAGGCGCGCCAGGACCGCGGCGAACTGCTCTGCTTCGCCAGCCAACTGGCCCAGCTCGACGCGGTGGCCCAGCGCCCGGAGCTGCTGGAGAAGTTGCTCGCGACCGCGCGCGACAAGTTCAAACTGAATCAGCCGGCGCTGGTCGAGTTCCTCCAGCGCATCGCACCAAAGGTCGAATCGTTCGCCGGGGTGCTGAACCAGGACATCGGCCAGTGCCCGGACTTCGCTGCGGTCCTCGCGGCCGGGGCGGCGGAACTGGTGAACCTGACGGTGGCGACCAGCCGCGACCGGCTGAGCGGGACCATCCGCGCGTCGGCGACGGTCCGCGCCCCGGCCGCGCCG
>CAZBXY010000496.1:0-4290 GCA_964495365.1 uncultured Frigoriglobus sp.
CTTCTCCTGTGACCGCGCCACGAACGCGCGGAGCGCCTTCAGTTCCTCTTCGCTCACGCGGCGGGCCTTGCCCTTCGGCAGCTTGTCCAGCTTGACGGGGCCGATCGCGACGCGCTTCAGCCGCATGACCTTGTGGCCCAGCTTCGCGAGCATCCGGCGGATCTCGCGGTTCTTGCCCTCGGTCAGCACGACGCGGAGCCACGTGCCGTCGCCCTGAGCCTTCACCCGCCTGGCGCTTTTTGCACGAACTTTGCCGTCGCTGAGCCACACGCCGTCGAGCAACTTCTGGAGGTCGTCGGGCGTCGGCTTACCGGCGACCAGCGCGAAATAGGTCTTCGGCACGCCGTAGCGTGGGTGCGTGAGGCCCATCGCGAGGTCGCCGTCGTTGGTCATCAGAAGTAAGCCGTCGCTGCCCTCGTCGAGCCGGCCGACGGTGTAGACGCGCTGTTCGACGTGCGGGAGCAGGTCGATGGCGCGTGGGCGCCCGGCCGGGTCGTGGTTGGTGCAGAGGTGCCCGACCGGCTTGTTCACGGCCCAGTAGACGAGCTTCTCGGCCTTCACCGGTTCGTCGTCCACGGCGATCTGGTGCTTTTGCGGGTCGATCTTGAGGCCGAGTTCGGTGACCTTGACGCCGTCCACCTTGACGCGCCCTGCGGCGATCAGTTTGTCGCAGTGGCGACGCGACCCGACGCCGGCGTGGGCCAGGAATTTGTTGAGGCGTTGCATTGGGCCATTGTACCACAGGGCGCTGGCTGCGGCTTTCTGCGTTTATCTCCTTCGTGTGGTTGTAGTTTCGTTCCGGCGGCGGTACCTTCGAGGTGTCTCCCCAAAGGCACTCCCGTCGGAGGTTGCCGTGCCGATTCCGTTCCGTTGCCCCGCGTGCGACCGGCGCCTTTCGATCGCGACCCGCAAGGCGGGAACGCGCACCACGTGCCCCAACTGCAAGGCGGTGGTCACCGTGCCCGGAGCGCCCGCGGCTCCGGAAACCGATTCCGAGGCTGAGGGGCCGAGTACGCTCCGCACGGTTCTCGCGACCGCGTGCGTTGCGCTGTTCCTGTTCGGCGGACTGTCGGTGGCGCTGGCGTTGGCGCTGCGCAAACCGGCCGACCGCGCCCCGGAGCAGGCGAAAGTGGACTCGGCGGCTGTTGCGCCCGTTCAGCAGCCAGAGCCGGTACTCGCGAAGCCGCAAGCGGCTGTGGGGGAACAGAAGCAACCGGCGCCTTCACCTTCACCCCCCGCGCCGCAACCACAGCCGCCCGAAGAAGCGCCGCCCCCGCGCCCGGCAGCAGCGTCACAGCCGACACCAACACCGCAACCGACGCCGGTCCCGGCACCGCCGGTGCCACACCCTCAGCCGCAACCGCCGCCACCCCAACCGCAGCACCCGCTGGACCGGTTCGGGAACCCCATCGGGGCGCACGTCGGGCTGGGCAAGGACGGCGAGTTCAAGGGCCAGAAGTTGCTGTTCTGGTGCGCGTTCGAGAACGCCGGGCGCGTGTTCTTCCACTCCACGAACCCGCTCTGGAAGGCACTTGAGGCGAAGGGGTTCATCGTCCGGGCGGTGTTCGGCCGGTTCAACCCGGCGTGGCTGAAGGAAGCCGATCAGTTGTGGATCGTGTCATCGGGCCGGTTCGAGGTTCCCGGCGGTCTCAGCCCGGACCTCGTCGTGGGCGCGGTCGATCTGCTTCCGCCGGAACTGGTGCCGTCCGGGTTCACGGTGCCGGAGTACAAGTTCATCGTGGGCGCCACGCTCGATGTCGCCCTCTCCCCGCGGCACCAACTCGATGAGAAAGCGTTCAAGGCGATCGAGGAGTTCGTGAAGGCCGGCAAGGGGCTGTGTCTGCTCGCCGACGACGAGCCGTTCACTTCCGAAGCTGATGAACTGGCCCGCCGGCTGTTCGGCGCGCGGGTGAGCGGGAACTACCTCGCGGACAAGGTCGCGTCGGTCCGCGGGCGTGGGCTGACCCCGGCCGACGTGCGCAAGTTCGGCGGGCAGTTCGAGGCCGACGACCACGCGCTTTTGGCCGGCGTGAACTTCCTCTTCGAGGGCATCACGATCAGCCACGTGAGTCAGTCCGATAAACTCGATGTGGCGATGAAGGCGAGCGACGGGAAGACGCTGCTCGCGGTCTCGAAGGTGCCGGGGCATCGGGTCGTGATCGACTGCGGGTTCACCCGCTACTGCCACGGCCCGACCGAGCGCACGAGCTACATTTTCAAGACCGCCGGCACGGTCCGTTTGGCGCAGAACATCGCCGCGTACCTCGCCGGCAAGGACGCGCCGAAGTAACCCACCGACAGGATAACCGCCCCGCGATCTCCGAGGGTTCCGCCGTGGCCGTTCAGTTCACGTGCCCGAAGTGCTCGCAGAAAGTGACACTCACCGCGTCCCAGCCCGGTGACTGGCTCGATTGCCCGCACTGCGAGGCGACGGTGCAGGTGCCCGGGGCCGCGCCGCCCAAGCCCACTGCTCCCCGACCCGTGCGAAAACCGCCCCGCGCACGAGTGGAGGAGGAACCCGAACCGGTCGCAGGGGTCGGCAACGGGCTGAAACTCGCCCTCCTGGCCGGCGCCGCGATGGTTCTGCTCGCCGGGGCGGTCGCGGCGGTCGTGGTGCTGCAACGGCCGAAGAAGGAGCCGGAACCGGTGCGCAACGAGCCGCCGCCCGCGAACTCGCCCGCGGGATCGCCGCCGGTCGCCCCTCCGAAGGGCACTCCGTCGGGCAAGCCAAAGGAGCCGCCGAAGATCGAGCCGGCGAAGCCCGAACTCGCCGATGTCGTACTCACGCAGACGAAGCAGCGCACCCTGCGCCTGGGCGTGAGTGATAAGAAGTTCGACGACGTCGGCGCGATCCTGAACTCGCTCGGCAAGGGGTACGGGTTCACGACGCTCTCCAGCTTCGACCTGGAGAACCCGGCCCGCCTGAAAGAGTTCGACGTGGTGTTCCTCAACTGCGGTACGCCGATCAACCGCGCCGATCGGGTCCAAACCGCGCTCCGCGAGTTCGTCGCCGCGGGCAAGACACTTTATGCGTCCGACCTCCAGTACCCGCTGGTGGCCGGGGCGTTCCCCGAGGTCGCCGACGAGGCGAACCGGATCGAGGGCGTCGAGGGGGCGTTCGAGGCCGAGGTTCTGGACGCGGGGCTGCGCGAGCTATTGGGCGAGAAGGTCGAACTCACCTTCAACCTCAAGGGCTGGGTGTCGGCCGCGTTCGCCGGCGAGAGCGTGGTCACCATCCTGCGCGGCGGCAACAACGGGCGCCTGCCGAAGGGGACCCCGCTTTTGGTCAAGTTCGGGCACCAGCAGGGCACGGTGTTCTTCACCTCGTTCCACAACTCGGCGATCGCCAGCGAAACAGCGAAGAAGATCCTCCGCTACCTCGTGTTCTCGGCGGTCGTCGCGGACGCGGAGGGGCGCGTGCTGAAGGTGCTCAAGCGCACGGACTACACCCTGAAGCCCCCGGAACTACTGGCCGCGCCCGATACGAGCTGGTCGGTCACGCGCAAACACGTACTGAGCGCGGACGGGCTGTTCCGCATCGGGGTGGCGTTCAACAACGAGGGCGCGGAGGTGAAACTGGTGGTCGAGGGGCCGGGCGGGGTACGGCTGGAGAAGACCGGCAAGGACGCCTTCATCGCGGAGGTCCGCTACGCCCCGGCCGGCGAGTGGAAGCTGACGATCTCGACTCCGACCCTGCCGTACCCGAACTTCCCGATCTCGCTCATCCTCGCCGAGCCGAAGTAACCGCGCCCTCCGAGCAGCGCCCGCTACTTTTTCACCTCGTAACACACGAGCGTGTTCTGGTCGCGGAGGTAGAGGCCGCCGTTGGCGACGACCGGGTGCGGCCACGCCGCGATCTTCGACCGGTCCGGTTGCTTCAGCCGCCCGTGTTCCGCGTATTCCTTCGGGTTCGGCTCCACCAAGAGCACGTCGCCGGTCGTGTGCGCGCGCACGTAGAGCCGGCCGTCCGCGAAGCAGACGCTCGCGTTGCCGACGGCCTTCTCCACCCACTGTTCCTTTCCCGTCGCGAACTCGGCGCAGAAGAGCCCTTGTGCGGTCGCCCCGTAGAGGTGCCCGTCGAAGAGCACGGCCGCCCCGATACTGGCGCCGAGCGCCTTGGCGAAGTACACTTCGGTCGGGGCGCCGGCGGGGTTCAGTTCGAGGAGCGCGCCGCCCGTGCTGCTGGCGGCGAAGACCCGGTTTTTGGAGACGACGGGCGTCATGATGTTCGCGGCCGGCGCGTTCGCTTTGGCGTACTGCCACAACAGCTTGCCGGTCCTCGCGTTCACC
>CAZBXY010000497.1:0-4289 GCA_964495365.1 uncultured Frigoriglobus sp.
GGCTACGGCGGCGGCGGCGGGGGCCGGGGCGGCTACGGCGGCGGCTACGGCGGCGGTGGTGGTGGTTACGGCGGGGGCGGCGGCGGCCGCGGCGACCGGTACTAAAATACCGATCGACGCGAATCCGCGTTGCGAGTCACGGCGAACATTTGAGCCGACCCGATAACTCGGGTCGGCTCCGCCATTGGTCATTGGCTCCGTGCCGTTCTTCGGTTGTCCGCCCGTGGGCGCCCGTCGCCCGCCCCGGCGGTCGCACCCGGGGAGGGCCGGGCCAATGACCAATGGTGCTTGGCAGAGCCGGCCGGGTGGGGTAGCATGAGTCCACTCGCACTCGCCCACCCCTTATTTCGCGGCAGTCCCATGCCCGAGCCGACGTTCAACTCCGTCAACCTCCAGAAGTACATTGACCGGTGGCGGTCCGGGGACCGCGCCGCGGCCGACGAGCTGCTCCGCGCCACCGGGGCGCGGCTGGAGAAGCTCGCCCGCCGCATGACCCGGTCGTTCCCCAACGTCCGCGGGCAGGCCGACACCGGCGACGTGCTCCAGAACAGCCTCATCCGGCTGCTCCGCACGCTCTTGACGCTCCGCCCGAACACGACCCGCGACTTCTTCAACCTCGCGGCGGTCCACATCCGGCGCGAGCTGATCGACCTCGCGCGCCGGTGCAAGGGGAAGAAAGGGTGGGTGACGCTCAACGTGCCCGACGACAGTGACCACCCGGCCGGCGCGCACGCCGAACCGCAGGCCGCTGTGACCGCGACGGAAGACTTCGACCTGTGGGTCCGGTTCCACCAGGCGGTGGACGCGCTGCCGCTCGAGGAGCGCGAGGTGGTGGGGCTGATGTTCTACCACGGGTGGACGCAGGTGCGGATCGCCGAGCTGTTCAACGTGGACGAGCGCACGATCCGCCGGCGGTGGTCCCACGCGTGCGAGCGGCTCCGCGAGCTGGTCGGCGGGGACATGCTGAAGGAGTAGGCGACCCCCGCCCGCAAGGGCGGGGGTGTTGGTGATCGGTCGCGCCCCCCCCGCCCTTGCGGGCGGGGTTCGCCTACACCAGCACCCGCAAATCCCCGTCGCGCTTGGTCAGCCCGACGCGGTCGAGGTACTCGCACACCGGCACCGCGAACTTGCGCGTGGTGCCCAAGAGGTCGCGGATCTCGGCCACCGTCGCGCCCGACCCGCTCCGAAGCCGCTCGGTCACCCGCCGGCGCATTTCCGCTTCCGCTTCCGCCGAAAGGTAAATCTCGTCGGTCACCTTCACCAACAGCCCCTCGGCGCACGCGACCTCGAAGATGTCCTTCAAAGCCGCGGCGTTCCCGGCGGCCTGGTTGACGAACTCCTTCGGCTCCGGCGGCGCGAACCCCGCCGCGACGTGCGCCTCCACGATCTTGTCCTTCAGTTTGCGCTGGTTGGCGCTCAACTTCGGTTTGAAGTCGGCCCGCGCGATGCGCCGCGCATCGCCGACCAGCTTCTTGGCCTTCAGGAGCCGGTCCGCGACCGCCTGGAGCAGTTGCTCGTCGCCGACATATTCCAGGCGCGCGAGTGTCTTCTGCCGGTCGTGGTTGGTCACGAGCGGGTGCTCGGCGTGGAGCTGGGCGAGCGCGCCGAGTACCCGCTCCTCCAGTTCCGCGACCCGGTCCGCGTGAACGAGCACCCGCCGGTTCGATGCGAGGGCCAACTCCACGAGTTTGCCGCCGGCGACGAGTTGCCCGACGAGCGCTTCGATTCCCTCCGGCGCCATACCAGCCTCGCGCACAAGATCGGGCGGGGCGAACCCGCGGAACCCGGCGAACCACGCGGACCCCAGTGCCCGCGCCTCGGGAGCATCGGCCCACAACCGCTCGATCTGCTCGATCGCCTCGATGTGCCGGCGCCGCACCTTCGTCGCGGTCGGCTGAACGACCTGCCCGCCGCCGAGTGTGTGTTCGCCTGATGAGTCCCGCACAACGAACGCCTGCCCCCACGTCGCCGTAACCGGCTCGGCGAGAAACAGTTGCGCCAGCCCCCATTCGCCGGGCGAAAGCGTATCGCAATCGAGCAGCGAAACGCTCGCCATCACCTCCGCGGTGCCGATGTGCAGCCTCAGCGGGAGCCGGTGCTTCAAGGGGTGCCGCGTTTCGGCCGACGCGAACAGCCTTACGGTCAGCACTTTCGTCGGGACGAGGTAGCCGGGCCGTGCCAATTCTTGACCGCGCCGCACGTGCTCGTGCGGCACGCCCGCGAGGTTCACCGCGGCGCGCTGCCCGCGGTGAACCTCGTTCGTCGGCTGGCCGTGGTTGTTCAGCCCGCGTACGCGCACGAGTTCGGTGGCGCCGTCGCCCTTGTGCCATTCGAGTTCGTCGCCGACCGCGGTCGTTCCCGAAACGACCGACCCCGTGACGACGGTCCCATGCCCCTGCACAACGAAGGCGCGGTCGATCGGAAGGCGGAACCACTCCGCGCCGCGCGTCTCGCTCTGTTCCGCGCACAGCTCGGCGAGCGCGGTCTTCAGTTCCGCGATCCCCAGCCCGCTGTGGGCCGAAGTAGGAAGGATCGGCGCGTCCGCGAGGAACGACCCGCGCAGCAGCTCGCGGATCTCGAGCGACACCACCTCCCGCGTCGTCTCATCGACCAGATCGGCCTTCGTGAGTGCGACCAGCCCGCGGCGCACGCCGAGCAACTTGAGGATTTCGAGGTGCTCGCGGGTCTGCGGCATGACGGAATCGTCGGCCGCGACGACGAGCAGCGCCAGGTCGATCCCGGTAGCGCCGGCCAGCATGTTCTTGACGAACCGCTCGTGCCCGGGCACATCCACGATACCCAGCCGCACCTCGCCGAGGTCGAGGTGCGCGAACCCGATGTCGATCGTGATCCCGCGGGCCTTCTCTTCGGGCAGCCGGTCGCAGTCGATGCCGGTGAGCGCTTTGACCAGCGACGTTTTGCCGTGATCGATGTGCCCGGCGGTGCCGAGGATGAGGTCGCGTGGCATGGGTGATATTCGTGAGCAATGAAGGATGCCGCACGGGCATTCTACACGCGCCGCACTTGGGATGGCTCACCGCGAACTCGCCGTGTAACCTGCTGCCATCGTTGGAGGGATTACCATGCGCCAGTTCCGTGTTCAGGGTGTCGTTCGCTGCGGTCAGGTGTTTGTTAGTCCTCCGCTCGATCTCCCGGAGGGGATTACCGTAATAGTGACGGACGGGGTACGCAACGCGGACGAATGGAAATTGAAGGTACTCACGGCACTCAAGCGGCTCGATCTTCTGGGCGATCCTGATTGGGACGCGACAATCAATGCGGAGAAGGCCGCAAACCGCGAACGATTAATGCGGGAACTGGAACGGATCGCCGCAGAACGCGCGAGGGCGTCCGAGCCGAAATCGTGATGTGCCGACTGCGAACCAGCGCAGCCCCTTTGGATTTGGATGATTAGATCGCGGCGACGGCGATAGAACTTTCCCTGCCGCTGTACACGCTCGACCCGGCCCGGTTCGCGAATCTTTCCGGGCTGGTCGCCATCCAACCTTATTGAACCGCTTTTCCGACGAGAACGATTATGATCGGCACGACCCTCGACCCGCGCCAGTTTCTCGACCGCGTCGCTCAAGAACTCGCGCGCGTCGATCCAAGTGAAATCCAGAAGCTGTCCGACCTGATCTACGAGCGGTATGTGGCCGGGCGGTTCGTGTTCGTCATCGGCAACGGCGGCTCGGGGTCCAACGCCTCCCACTTCTGCGAGGACATGGGCAAGGGCACGCTGGCCCGCCGGTTCTTCGACGACGACACCAAGAAGCGGCTGAAGGTACTCAGCCTCACCGACAACACGCCGTACATCCTCGCGTGGGGCAACGACGAGGGCTTCGACCGCGTGTTCGTCGAGCAACTGAAGAACCTCGCGTCGCCCGGCGATTTGCTCGTGGCCATCAGCGGCAGCGGGAACAGCCCGAACGTGTTGCGTGCGGTCGGCTGGGCCAACGACCACGGGCTGACCACCTTCGGCTGCACCGGCTTTAGCGGCGGCAAACTCCGCGGGCTGGCCCACCACGGGCTACACGTGCCGCTCGACGACATGGGAATTGTCGAGTCGATCCACCTGACCGCGTTCCACTGGGTCGTGGACGACACCTACCGGCGCATCAGCATGTAGGCGAACGGCCGGTGTCAGCCGGCCGGTGTTTGGCGAACCCGACCCGCGAGGGTCGTGGGTGGCGCACGCAACGACCTCATCCACAACACCCGCACTCGCGACCCACCGCCCTTGCGGGCGGCCGCCGCACCGCGCTGCTGGGTGGCGCGGCTGCGGCGGT
>CAZBXY010000498.1:0-4250 GCA_964495365.1 uncultured Frigoriglobus sp.
ATAATTGTCGTCGCCGTCATGCACAGTCGCCGCGATCCCCGCGCCTGGCAAGCCCGGAATCACTAACCCACTCGCCGGCAGCCGCGCAGCCTTCTTTGCTCGTGACCCGCTGCAACCACCCTCTGAGACGCACCGGGCCGGGACCGACCCCGGTCCCAAGCGTAGCGAACCCGAGAACGAACCCATCGATCCACCGACGGACAGCCCGGCTCCACCAGGTTAACCGGCCGTTAACACAGCTCTGGCATGCTCGGTGGGTGACCGACGAACCCGCCCTGCTCACCGCCATCCGCGCCCACCCGGGCGAGGACACCCCGCGCCTCGCCTACGCCGACTGGCTGGACGAGCACGCCGGCGAGGTTCCGGGCCGCAACCCGCAGGAGGTGCGCGACCGGGCAATGCTCATTCGCGCACAGATCGAGGCAACCCGCCAACCAACAGGTGACCCGGCACGGGGCGAGTTGGAAGGCGCGGCCGCGGCACTTCTGAAAAAACATCGCAAAGCGTGGGAAGCGACGCAGCGGGCGTTGGGAGCCAGCAAAATCACTTGGACGCGGGGCTTCCCCGCCGCCGCCACGATCTCGGGCGCCGACCTCTTGATACACCCGGACCGGCTGTTCGAGGCGGCCCCGATCACCACCCTCCGGGTCACTGCCGTTTCCGAAGCGCAGTTGCAGGCCCTGGCGTCGTGCCCGCACCTCGCGAATCTCACGACCCTTGACTTGAGCCAAAACCCGATCACGAATGACGGCGCGCGGGCACTGGCGGACTCCCCGCACCTGACGAACCTGACCGGACTGAACCTCTCGAACAGCGACATCCGCGACGACGGCGTGCAGGCACTGATGGACTCGCCGTATCTTCTGAACCTGACTTCCCTCGACTTGAGCCACAACACCCTGATCACCGATAACAGCGCGTGGATTCTGGCCGGCTCGACCAGTCTCCGCAACCTGACTTCCCTCGACTTGAGCCACACCCCCATCGGTAATGAGGCCGCGCGGAGGCTGATAGCATCCGCGCACCTGGTGAAACTCACCGCCCTGAACCTGAGCGGGAGTGATATCGGCCCTTCGGTCGAGCAGATGGTCGCCAGAACTCTGGCGGTTCGCGCGGGGACCGGAAGCCCCGGCCCCCGGCCGTAGCGAGCGAGCGTTAACGGGTCGTTAACCGGCCTGTGGCACGCTCGGTGGGTGACCGACGAACCCGCCCTGCTCACCGCCATCCGCGCCCACCCGGGCGAGGACACCCCGCGCCTCGCCTACGCCGACTGGCTGGACGAGCACGCCGGCGAGGTTCCGGGCCGCAACCCGCAGGAGATGCGCGACCGGGCAACGCTCATTCGCACACAGATCGAGTTGACGCGGCTGCCCGAGGGTGACCCCGGGCGGAGCCATCTTGTCGAGACGGAGGCCGCACTGCTCATGGACCACCTCAATCAGTGGGAGGAACCATTACGACGCCTCGGTGCCACCCGCGTCGTCTGGGAACGCGGATTCCCGACCTGGGTCGCCATCTCGGCCGAAGATTTGTTGGCCGACCCCGGCTGCTTGTTCGCGTGCGCCCCGATCACCACCCTCCGGTTCACCGCTGTCCGCGAGGAGGACACGCCAGCGCTGGCGTCGTGTTCGCACCTCTCGAACCTTACCACGCTCTACCTGCACGGGGGCCTCATCGGCAACGAGGGCGCGCAGGCGCTGGCTGCCTCCCCACACTTGGCAAATCTCACCCGCCTCGACCTCTACAGCAACGAGATCACCGATGACGGCGCGCGGGCGCTGGCCGACTCCCCTCACCTCGCAAGCCTGACCGAACTTGACCTGAGCTGGAACGACATCGGCGTCGAGGGCGCGCGGGCGCTGGCCGCATCTCCGCGCCTCCCCAACCTGGTATCGCTAAACCTGGAGGGTAACGACCTCGGCCCGGCCGTCCAGCGGGAAATCAGCAGCGCTCTGGCGGCTCGCACCGGGACCGGCGGGCCGGGCACGGGGCCGTAACCGGAGGTGCGTTAACGGGTCGTTAACCGGCCTGTGACACGCTCGGGTGATGACCGATGAACCCACGCTCTTGGAAGCCAGGCCACCCTGTTTTGGTTCGACCGGTTCCAAGATGCCGTCCGCTTCCCATGCCGCTTGACAACCTCGTCAAGATGGGGCATCATCGTCATCACACATCTGATGACATCAACCGCCGATGCGAACGATTGTTGACATACCCGACGAGCAATTACAGCAGCTTGCCGAACTTTGCCGCCGCGAAGACCTGTCCCGCGCCGAGGCGGTGCGGCGAGCCATCGCCCTACTCCTGGAGGGACAGCCCAAGCAACCGCACGACGCTTTCGGGCTCTGGAAGGAACGCGGCGCCGACGGCGTGAGCTACCAGCAAATGCTCCGCCACGAGTGGGACAAGTGAGGCCGGTTTTCGACACCAACATCCTCATCGACTACCTGAACGGCTTCCCCCAGGCCGCCCAGGAACTTGCCCGCTATCCCGCCGCCTCGATCAGCCCGGTGACCTGGATCGAAGTCATGACCGGAGCGGCGGGAGACGACGAGGAGAAGCTGCTGCGAGCCTTCCTCGGGCGGTTCAAGCATGTCCCGGTCGATCGCGCGGTTGCCGACGCCGCTTTCCTGCTCCGCCGGCAACACCGCATCCGTGTCCCCGACGCGATCATCTGGGCCACCGCCCGCAGCGAGGGGACGCTGCTGATCACCCGCAACACCAAGGACTTCCCAGAGAATGAGCCGGATGTCCGTGTCCCCTACCGCCTGTAGAAGGCGCCCATCGACTTCGACGCTGTCGGCGAACCCCTCTCCGCTCCTGCGAAGCCCCGGCCCGCGGCCGTAGCGGGGTGCGTTAACCGGTCGTTAACCGGGGGTGTGGCACGCTCGGGTGATGACCGACGAACCCGCGCTGCTGGAAGCGACCGCCTCCGCATCTCGGCGTCGCATTCTTAATGCGGCTTAAGGTCTACTGAAGCGGCTGCTGACATTCGTGCAGTCCTAAGCTGACAACGACCCCCCCTTCGCCCCGTGCGCCCCCACGTAAAGCCGAAATGTTGGCAGGCATCTTCCCGATGCGGCGCATCGGCATCCCAATCGGCATCCCATCGGTCGGTCTTTCCCGGAGAAATGCCAGCCAGCCGGTCAGTCGTCTAGCTGACCGGCCTGCCGGGCTGCCGGTTGACCGGCTGGCCTGCTGGCGAGATTGCATGACAGCTTGCTTGCCGTCCTGCCGGTGAACCGGCCAGCCATTATGCTTGCAAGCTGGCAGTCCGCCTTGCTGGCTTGTTGGACCGCCTTCAGGAATGCAGGCTTGCCTGCCAACAAGAAATCTTGCTGGCTCTACTGCGTGCCAGCCGGATGGCCAGCCGGTTTGCCGACAGGATTGCTTGGCGTCTTGCCATCATGCTGACAAGTTGCACTGCTTGCTTTGTGACATGCCGGTTCGCTGGCAAGCCGCGTCGCCAGCCTGCTGACATTCTTGCAGCCTGTCGCGCTTTCATACCGTGCGGATTGCATGCCGTCAGGCTATCACGTCAGCCTGACGCACATATTGCTTGCCATCATGCCGACACGTGGTGTAGGGTCCGTGGCGCATGATTATCGTGGTTGCGAATTCCAAGGGCGGCGTCGGCAAATCCACACTCGCCGTTCACCTGGCCGCCTGGCTGCACGAGCAGGGGCACAGCGTCACGCTCGCCGACTGCGACACGCAGCACTCCTCTTCCGAGTGGACGAAGGAAGCCGCCCCCGCCGTCAAGACGGTGAAGCTCGCCGATCCCGACGAAATCCTCGACCGCCTGCCCACCCTTGGTCAGCAGACTGACTTCGTGGTCGCTGACGGGCCGGGCAGCAATACCGAGACGAGCCGAGCGCTGCTCCTGCGCGCCGACCTCGCGCTGGTGCCGTGCAAGGCTTCGATGCTGGAGGTGAGGGCTCTCGCCCAGGCTACGAACGTGCTGCGGCAGGCCCAGGACATCCGCGGCGGTGAGCCGCGGGCGATCATCGTGCTCAGCATGGTTGGCAAAACGTACCGGCTGACCCAGGACATGAAGGACGCGGCGGCCGCGCTGGAGTTGCCGCTGGCCAAGACCGCACTCACCCTGAAACAGATTTACGCCGACGCACCTGGCCAGGGTGCCGTGGTCTGGCAGTTGGGCTCGCGCGGCCGCGAGGCGGCCGGCGAGGTGGAGGCGTTATTCCGCGAAGTGCTCCCGGAGGCCGTCCAGAAGGGCTCGGCCCGTCGCG
>CAZBXY010000499.1:0-4218 GCA_964495365.1 uncultured Frigoriglobus sp.
TAACCCGACGACCCGCTGTCCACCGCCACCACCGATGCCGGAGGAGGAGGCGGAGACGCCGGCGGCGGTGAGGCCGGCGGGGGCGGAGACGTCGAGTTGACGATCGTTCCGGTGATCGCGTACTGACCGAGGCTCGCGTAGTCGGAGTACCCGGTACTCGGGGTGCCAGCGCCGACCCCGTCGATCGACAGGTAGTACCGGCCCGCGCCGACAGTCGTTGCGATCGAGGCCGACAGGCCCGCGGCCGGGTTGGACGACGCGAGCGCCACCCCGGCCGAGTTGTACAAGGTCACCGAGAGGTCGAGGTTCGCGCCGCGGGCCGCCGGGTTGATCGTGAAGCTGATCGCCCCGGCCCCGGTGTCGAAGTACCACATATCGACATCGGTGTTCCGCTCGACGATCCCCGCCTGGCTCACCGCGGGGCCGGTGGACCCGATCAGCGCGGCCGTGCTGATCGTGTTGCCCGTGTCGTCGGCGCGGTACCCGAACCCGTTGCTGGTGGTGAGGATCGCGAGGTCGTCCTGGGTGTTGTTCGCCCCGGCGTACTCGCCCCGGCTCCACTGGGTCACGTTCTGGTAGTACCCGACTCCCATGATGGGCGCCCAGCCGGTGTCCCCGCTGCCGTGCCCGGAGTAGTACCCGGTGCTGCCGGTGCCGTCGTGGCTCAGCCCGAGCGTGTGCCCCGCCTCGTGGCTGATCGCCTCGGCCACGTACTTCTCGTTCCCGTTGCCGAGGTTGTCCTCGAACACGAACGTCGGGGTGTCGCTGCTCCAGTTGAACGAGCCGACGTAGGCCACGCCGCCGGCGGAGACCCCGAGCCACGACCCGTTACCCCCGACCACGACCCGCACGCCCCACTGGGCGTCGGAGGTGCCGGTCTTGCGGAGCTGCTCGAGGCCGGGGAACTGGGTCGTCACGTTCACGTTGAACGGGGCGTAGTCCTCGGCCACGCGCTGCCAGATGTTGAAGATGTTCTGCCGTTCCGCGGTGCTGAACGACGCCGGGTTCCCGTCCGTGTCGTACGCCCCAGTGGTGAAGTCCGCGCCGCCGGTGTACGTGCTGTTCCACGACGTGCCGCTCGTCACGTGCCCGTCGAAGTCGAGGTAGATGACGTGGTTGGCCCCGGGGTTGCTTTGCAGCAGGAACGTGTCCGCCGGGTCGAACCCGCCCGGCTCGAAGGTCGCGTACCCGTTGGCATCGACCCCGCTCGCGAGTTCGGCGTCCGCCATCGTCACCAGCGCCTGACAGACCCCGCACCCGCACCCCGACCCGTGGGGGTCGGCCGCGGCCAGCTCGAAGGGCCCCATCACCTCCACCGCGCTCAACACGGCGACCGTGTTGCCGGACGCGTCGATCATCTGGTCGCACTCGGTCATCAGGACCGGTGTGCTACTGAGCATCGCGCGGGCTTCGAGCACTTCGATCTGGAGGCTCGGACGGGCCGGTTGCGTGGCGACCGGAACCCGCGAGCGCTTGTTCGCGCCGAACATGAAACTGGCAAAACTCATCCGAACACTCTCCGGGGGAAGACATGAGGGCGCAAAACGGACGGGGACCGGTCCGGTTCGTACCGGACGCAGCTCGGACGGGAAGAAGCTCGAAGGGGGACGGTCCGAAGGCAGTGCGAGCTACACTTCGACACTTGCTCGAAGCTAGAACCCACACGGGGCCGGTGTCAAACGGCTCCGGGCAAATGCGCGCGACCGTGATTCCCTTTGGCAACGTACTTCCCGCGGCGTCTCATTCTTGCTGCGACAACAACAAGAATTTGGTCGTGCGGGCGTTCGCGTGCGGTGACCAACGGATCGCAAGCGCGCGTGGGGCGCGATGATTGGCGGTTTCCAACGAATCGTGTTCCGGGGCGAAGGGTGCGAGCGCGCCGATTTGTGGCGCGAGCCGGGGCGAATTGAGCGCACGAGCGCGAGCACCGGACGAGAGCGAGTCTTCCGATGTGGGTACCGTCAACAAACGGAAGCGCCGAAGCGCGGGGACCAAAAAACCGAAAGAAAAATATCGAGATTCGTCCGCGTGTCAATTCCGACTTCGGGCCGACGAAACTCCCACCGCGGAACGAAACACCCGGGCAACGCCATCGGACAGTCGGTTACCCGATTCTACGCGCGCCGCGCCGGGCGCGTGTTACTCGCCCAGTTGACACACGACGAGCGTCACGTCGTCGCTCAGCGCGTGCCCCCCCCGAAACGTCCGCTGGTCGGCGAGCAGCTCCTGGGTGAGCGGTTCCGCTGGCGTGCGCCCGTGGGCGAGCAGCGCGTGCCGCAGCCGGTCGGTGCCGTACCCCTCGCCCATGCTGTTGCGGGCTTCGACCAGCCCGTCGGTGTAGAAACAGAGCCGGTCGCCCGGGTCGAGCTGAACCGTTTTCTCGCGGTACTGCTCCTCCGGGATGATGCCGAGCATGAAGCCCTGCGCCGACAGCTCCTGCACCTCCCCGGTTCGGGCGACGAACCGGTACGGGTACGGGTGCCCGGCGTTCGCGTAGGTGAGCACGCGCGTCCGGCGGTCGAGCACGCCGTAGAACGCCGTGACAAATCGTTCGTCCGCAAGCCCCTGCAAGCGAGCGTTCATGGCCGCCAGTACCGCGCCGGGCGAGGCGGTCTGGTCGGCCACGTCGGTGAACGCGGTGCGCGAGAGGATCGCGACCATTGCGGCGGCGATGCTGTGCCCGCTGGCGTCGGCGATCAGAAAGCCCAGGTGGTCCGGGTCCGGGCGGGCGAGGTCGTAGTAGTCGCCGCCGAGGTGGTCGAGCGGGGCGTAGTGGACGCCCCACCGCAACTCCGTCCAGTCCGGCGGCGCAGGCGGCAAAAGCATCCGGGTCTGGAGCCGCCCGGCGGCGCGCAGGTTGTACCGCAGCTCGGCGTCGCGGGCCATGACCTCGTCCATCGCCCGCTTCAGCTCGCGCGTGCGCTCCTCGGCCAGCCGGTTCAGGTCGTCGGCGCGCCGGGCCATCAGCATCCGGGTCGAAATGATCCCGATCACGCGCCCGGCTTCGACGACGGGCAGGTGCCGGACGCGGAACCGGTTCATCGCCGCGACCGCGTCCTCCCAGCTCACGTCCGGCGCGATCACGTGCGGGCTCGTCGTCATCCACTCGCTCACCGGCCGGTCGCGCCAGCCCGGATCGGCGTCGGCCACACGGCGGAGCAGGTCGCGCTCGGTGAAGATCCCCTGCAGCGCGTGCCGGTCGTCCACGACGAGGACCGACCCGATCCGCAACCGGTTCATGTGTTCCATCACGTCGCGGAGCGGGCACGCCGGCGGCACCAGCACCGGGTCGGGCTGCATCACCTGGCGAACGGTCAGCGGGCGCTGCATCATTCGGAATTCTCTGTGAATCTGGGGCGAGTTTACCCGTCGGTGCGGTCCGGGCGGTTCGAGGGGCGGCGCGGGCCGCTCGCGGGCAGCGCGCCGGCGCGCCGGGAATCGCGGACAACGGTTCTTGACGCGTCCCTCCGATCAGAGACAAGATACGGGCTACTCGCTCTCACGGAACACTCCCATGCCAATCTGGGTGCGGCAGGCAGCGGTGATCCCGGTCCGGGACGGCCGCGTGTGTTTGGTGACGTCCAGTAGCGGGCGCCGGTGGGTGGTGCCGAAGGGGCAGATCGATCCCGGCCACACGGCCGGAGAGGCGGCCCTGGTGGAGGCGTGGGAGGAGGCCGGGCTGGTCGGGGTGCTCGACCCCGAACCGCTCGGCACCTACGCCTACGAGAAGCTCGGGCGCGAGCTACACGTCCTCGTCTTTCACATGAGCGTGACCGAGGTGCGCGACGAGTGGCCCGAGCGCGGGGTGCGCGCCCGCGAGTGGGTCTCGCTGGAAGAGGCGCTGGACCGCATCGAGGAGCCGGGGCTGCGAGACCTGCTCCGACTGGCCTTTCGGCTCAAACCGCCCGAACGACTGACCCTGGCCCGCGCGTGAGGGTTCTCGTTTGCGGCGGGCGCTGTGGCCCTTCACGCCGACGAGAGCGGTTCCCGGGTTGGTTTGGCAAAGCCGCACTTCCACTTCCACGGCCCGACCGCGAAGGCGTTCCGCCCCCGCGCCGAACACGCGCTGCTGTTGCGGACAGTGTAACACCGGACCGAAGCGAAGAGCTCCGAATCGTTGACGTGTCCAGCCAATTCGACTAACTTCGGTGAAATGTAACCCGTGTGGCTCATGTCATCCAGTGGGTGGTTGGCCTTCTGCGGGTGGTGGGTCTCTGG
>CAZBXY010000500.1:0-4217 GCA_964495365.1 uncultured Frigoriglobus sp.
TTAAACCGACCCATGCCTCACGCACTACACGTACGTTGACCTACACCTGCAAGCCACTACTTCCCCACGTCCCACACAATCGCGGTCGTGTCGGACAGCCCGGTGACGAGCGCCTTGCCGTCGGGCGCGAACGCCATGACCGCCGGTGGCCCGCCGGGCGCGGCGAAGGTGTACTTCGTCGCGCCGGTCGCCCAGTCGAGTACCAGAACCGGCGCGCGCGGCGCCGGGGTGTACTCGACCAACCCCGCGACCGCCAGTTTCGTGCCGTCGGGGCTGAACACCGGGGCCGTACTCGGCTTGCGCTCGTTCAGGTCGTAGGTTTTGCCGAACTGGCCCGTCGGGATGTCGAACGCGACCAGTTTGCCCTTTGCGGTCACGATTGCGGCGGTTCGGTTGTCCGGGGCGGTCGCCACACGCGGCGGGGTAAACCCGCCCTCCTCGCCGAGTTCGCCCTTCTTCGCCCCGGTCGCGACCTCCCACACGGTGACGACGAACGTACCGTTGCCTTTCACCGATGGCTTTAACCCCGCGGTGATGAGGTGCTTGCCGTCGGGCGTGACGGCCGCCGCGACCGGGCCGTAACCGGGCAGTTCGATCGCCACCAGGCGCTTCGCCGATGCCGCGTCCCACACCGCCACGCGGCCGGGCGACTTCTCCGGGTTGTAGCTCGCAGTCGTGAGGACGATCCGCGCGCCGTCGGGCGAGAACGCGGCGTACGACGGGCCGTCGGTCGGCGTCGGGATCACGTACTGCTGAATGCCGGTCGCGAGGTCGTGAACGCCCACGCCGTTGAGTTCGCGAACGAGCGCGCGGGTCGCATCGGGTGACAGGTCCGCGACCGGCGGGTAACTGAACCCCAGGTTCGGCGTGCGGATCGGCACCGTGCCGAGCGGCTTACCCGTTGCGAGTTCCCACTTCCGCGCGGTGCCGTCTTCGGAAGACGTAAGGACGTGCTTGCCGTCGGACGTGATCGCGAGTCCACGAACGCTTTCGGTGTGCCCGCCATCGGGGCTGACGAGTTTCCCGGACGGCACTTCCCACACAACAACCGTCGAACCGCGCGTGCCCCACGCGACGCTCACTTCGGCCGATACCGCGCGGACGCCGACGTTCTGCACCCCCGCGACCGGCGGCTCGGTGGTGGACAGTCGCGTGCCGTCGGCCACCTTCCATCGCTGAACCGCGCCGTCGTCGGCGCTCGCGGCGAGGGTGGCGCCGTCGGGGCCGAACGACAGCCCGCGCCCCATCCGCGATCGACCGAGCAGCAGGAGCTTCGACGCGCCGGTTTTCGGGTCCACGAGGTCGATACTGCCGGTGCCGCCGGCGACCGCGGCGGTTCGCCCGTCCGGCGCGAACGTGACACTCGCGGGCGAGAACCCGGCGACGCGGAACTTCGCCTGCTCCTTGCCGGTGGTCACATCCCAGAAGGTGACGACCCGGTTGGGGTCGGTGTCCGGGTCGGGCGGGTTCTTTGCGCCGGGGTCGAAGTGCGCGCCCCACGAGGCGAGCTGCTTGCCGTCTGCCGACAGGGCGACATTGGCGTATTCGTTCTGCGGCACCGGCAATCTGTGGAGTTCCTTGTCGGTCGTCACGTTCCAAATCAGGACGGTAACCGGTTGCTTCTTGGTGCGGTCACCGGCCCCGCCGAGCGCGAGAACGGTTCCGTCGGCCGAGATCGCTATTGCGCCGTCGGTGCTGGGGAGCGGGCGGTCGAGTTTGACGAGTACCTTCCCGGTCGCGACCTCGCAGACGGCGGCCCCGTTGGAACTGGCGAGAGCGATCCGCTTGCCGTCGGCCGAGGGGACGAGTTTGGAGCCGTACACTTGCGTGACGGCTTTTCCGAGTGCGGCCCCGGTCGCCGGGTCGAGTCGCTGGAGCCCGGTGCTCGACGTGGCGAAGAGCGTTTTGCCGTCGGGCGCGAGAACCGGCGGGGTGTACGTCGGGAGGCGCAACCGAGTCGTGCCGAGGCGCGCGGTGGCGCCGGGCGGGAGCGGGTCGCCGAGCACGTCCTTGTCGGCCGCCAGTCCGGCGAGCGCTGAAACGAGTACCAGTCCGGTCGCGTACCAGAAGCGGTGAGCGTACATGACGGGCCTCCGTCCGATGCGCGGTTTCGCGCGTTACGTTCCACGTGGAACGTCGGCGGTTGTTTGAGCGACGTGAACGGGCGCGCGAAATCCCCGGGGATTTCTCAAAGGTTGCCAAAGGTTGCCAAAGATTGCCACTGGCAAACTTAGACCAACCCCTTGTTTTTCCAGTGTTTCGTCAAAGATTGCCAAAGGTTGCCAACTCGGCCCCCGACACGAAACTATACAAAATTATACATGACTGTTTCGCGCCACTGGCCAGTTCCGCCCTCGCGGGCGTTCCGGTGTCACTTCTTGTCGAGCGCGGTCAAGTCCCACAGCAGGATGGTCGTGTCGTGCGACCCGGAGGCGAGCGTTCGGCTGTCGGGGGAGAACGCCAGCGAACACACCAGCCCCGCGTGCCCGCGGAAGGTCTTCAGGAGCTGGCCCGTTGCGGTGTCGTAGAGCCGCACCTGCTGCCCGTCGCGCCGGGAGTAGTCGGCGGGGTCGCGCAGCCCGACCGCGAACAGCTTGCCGTCGGGACTCAGCACCGGATGGAGGCCCGCGGCCAGCCCGCCGGTGTCGAGCGTTCGGACCACCTTGCCGGTCGTGAGGTCGAGTTCCTGAAGCCCGCCGGCGGTGGTCGCCAGCACGCTCGTGTTGTCCACACCCGGGGTGAGGTACGCCGATTGCCCCGGGTGCTTCACCTCGCCGAGCTTCTGGCCGGTGGCGAGATCCCACAGCGACAACACGACGAAGCTGCCGGCGCCCGCCACCGGGAGGTAGACGCACGTGATGAGCCGCTTGCCGTTCGGGGTGCGGATCGCGTGCTGAAGCCCCGGCGCGGGCAGTTCCAGTTCGGCGAACGCCTTGTCCGTCGCCAGTTCCTTCACGGCGAACTTCCGCGGCCGGCCCGGCGGGGCGACCTGTCCCGGTTCGATGCCGAGAGGTGTGAACGCCAGCGCGCCGTCGGCGCACAGTCGCGTGGAGTAATCGCGCCCGCCGTTACTCAGATCGTGCAACCGCTTTCCGGTGCCGATGTCGTAAACGTATTGCACGACGCCGGCCGTCGCGAGCACCTTCGTGCCGCCCGGAAGCACGTTCAGGCCGCGATACCCGGCCAAGTTGATACCAGCGGGCGCGTCGAACTTCCGTTCGCCGAGCGCCCGGCCGGTCGCGGCGTCCCACCGCTGCACGGTCCACTCGGTCCACGCCTCGCCGTTGCTGAGCAGTTCCTTGCCGTCGGGGGTGAACGCGAACGTGTGTGGAGCTTGCGTGTGGCCGCCGGCGGGCGAGAGGATTTTGCCCGACGGCACCGAGTACACGACCGCTTTCGCGCCCTCGATCGCCCACGCCACGGCCGTGTTGTTGCCGGTAAAGGCGATGTGCTTCGCGCCGATCCGCCCCGGGCACTTCGTCACACTAATTTCCTTGTCGCCCGGCACGTCCCAGAGCCGCACCGTACCGTCGTACCCGCACACCGCGAGCGTCTTGCCGTCGGGCGAAAAGGTGAGCCGCCCGCCGAGATCGGCGCGGACCGACAGGCGCCGGGTCTCGCGCCCGGTTTTGGGGTCGATGAACAGAACCTTCCCCGCGCGGTCGGCGAGTACGGCCGATTGGCCGTCCGGGGTGAAGGTGATCGCGACGTGCCCGATCTCCTTGACCACGACCCGACCGAGCTTGGCCCCGGTGGTCGCGTCCCAGAACTGCACCGGCGCGTCCGGGACGACCATCGGGCTGCCTTTGGCGAAGGTCGATCCCCACGTGGCCAGGAGTTTGCCGTTGGGCGACAGCGCAACGGACACGTAGCGGTCCTGCTCGACTTCCACATCGAGCCGACGCTTCCCGTCCCCGGCGGTCCAGACGACGACGGTGAGCGGCCGACCGGCGCGCGGGCGGTCGTTGATGCCGAAGGCGAGCGTGGACCCGTCGGCCGAGAGCGTGCCCGAGGCCAGCGCGCCGGGCTGGGTCCAATCGACGCGCGTCACGGCCCGGGTGAGCACGCGCCCGGTTTGCACCTCCCAGGCGGTGACGGTAGTATCGCTCAGGCTCAGCCCGCGCGTGCCGTCGGCAGACAGAAAGAGGTGTTCGCGGCCGGTGCGGTCGGCGACCTTTTCGCCGACGGTGCCGACCACGATGCCGGTCGATACGTCG
>CAZBXY010000501.1:0-4192 GCA_964495365.1 uncultured Frigoriglobus sp.
GAACCCGCTTGCGTCCCAGGCGGGGCCGCTCCGGCACCGGAAGGACCACCGCTCGGCCACAACAAAATCGCTCAAAAACCGCCTCGTTGCACGCCTGCCCGGCGACCGACCCGCGGCACGCGGGGCCGGTGCGCGGACATTTTGGCGAATCTAAGAACGGGGAGATCGGCGAATTAACCGGTAAGTTCGACACGACGCACGCGACCGATTCTGTTTACCGAGGCGCCCTATTTTCGGAACGGTCGCTCGTTTCGTGCGAAGCGCTACAACCCGGTTGACTTCGTTCATGCCCGTTCTAGATACAGGGTGAATTCCCTGAATTCATCTAACGCCAAACCCCTTTTGTTCACCCGAATTGTCGGTCTGGAGAGAGCCGCAGATGTCCGCCCCCGGCGCCCTATCGACCGCACTGGCCTTCGTGCCGAACTGGTGGCAGGAATCCACCGACGCGACCGCGTTCGACACACTGTTGGTGAACTGGGCCCGGGCGTGCGGGTGGCGGACGTGCGGGTTCGCCTGGACCGGTGAGGGCGGCACGGTTCTGAAGACCGTTCAGGCGGGCGCGCCGGTCGATGCCCCGGCCCCGCTGGAAGTGCCCGACGCGCTCCGCCGGCTCAAGGGCGGCGAACCGACCGTGCTGTACTCGATCCCGAACACCGCGGGGCGCGTGTTCGCCGCCGTTCACCCCGCGGGGCGCCCGGTCGGCGTGGTGTGGGCCGAGAAGACCGCCGGCCAGCCGTGGACCGATGCCGAGCGCGCGTACCTGGCGCTCACCGGCAAGACGATCGAGCGGGCGCCGAGCCTGGCCGCGGTCGTCGGCCCGGTCATCGACCCCGAGCGGCTCAACCAACGGCTCGCCGACGCGGCGCTCATCGCCGGTCGGATGGCCCACGACTTCGACAACCTGCTCCAGGGCATCATCGGGTTCTCGGACCTGACGCTGCCGATGCTCCCGCCCGGCTCGCAGGCGGCCAACTTCGTCGCCGAGATCGGCAAGGTCGGACAGCGCGGGATCGCGTTCACGCAGCAACTGCACCACCTCAGCCGCAGCGGGCAGGTGAAGCCGAACCCGGCCCCGGTGCCGCTGGCGGTGACCAAGGAAGAGGCCCGGCTCAAGCCGGTCACCCCGCCGGGCGTGCGGTTCGAGAAGGACTTCCCGTCGGGCCTGCCGGCCGTCGCGGTCGAGGCCGGCCCGCTGCAGATCGTTTTGGGGCACCTGCTGGAGAACGCCGTGGAGGCGTGCCCGCAGGGCGGCGTGGTGCGGGTGAGCGCCCGCCCGGTCGAGTTGACCGACGCCGACGCCCGCGCGTATCTCGGCCGCGCCGTAGTCGGCGCACACGTGCAAATCACCGTTTCCGACACCGGCCCGGGCATCAAGCCGGAGGTGCGGCGGCGGCTGTTCGTCGAGCCTTTTTTCACCACCAAGGTGCGGCACCGCGGGCTGGGACTGGCCATCGCCTATCGCGTCCTGTGTTCGCACCGGGGTGGTATTTTGATCGAACCCGTGCCCGCGCCCGGAACCGGAACCCAGGTGCGGGTGGTACTGCCGCTAGCCGCCTCCCGGGCACCGGCCGTTTCACCCGGACCGGTGGCCGCAACCGCGGTCGGAGGTTAACAACCGTGCCTTACGACGTCGAGGATCGCTTGACCCAGACACCCAAGCCCTTGTTCCCCGCGGTCACGCCCGCGCCCAAGGGGCAGGCGCAACCGGCCCCGCGGGAACTACAGTCGTCGGGGGATATTCACATCCTCATCCTGGACGACGACCCGCACACCTGCGCCGTCATCCAGGCGGCGCTGTCCAACCGCGACTTCGTCATCGACGTGGTCTCGGACCCGATGATGGTGGAGTCGGCTCTGGTGAGCCGGCCGAACTGCTACCACCTCATTGTCCTCGACTACGTGCTGCCGGGACTGGAGGCCGAACAGGTGTTCGGCTGGATCCGCGACAGCCAGGCGGAAGCCAACATCGTCGTCGTCACCGGCTACCCGTCGGTCGATAGCGCGATCAACTGCCTCCGCGCCAAGACCTGCGACTACCTGACCAAGCCGTTCCAGGTAGACCAGCTCCGGGAGATCGTCTTCCGGTGTCTGGAAAGCAAGGGGTTACTCAGGATGACCGAAGACGCGCTAAAGGAGGCGCTGGGCGCGGCGATCCGCGAGCGGCGCAAGGCGATGGGCCTGACCCTGGCGAACATGAGCGACCGCACCGGCGTCTCGCTCGGCTACCTGAGCCAGATCGAACTGGGCAAGAACTCGGCGTCGATCGAAACGCTCTACCGCATCTGTCTGGCGCTGGGCATGAAGATGAGCGAACTCTTCCACGCGGTGCAACGGAACTGACTCGACGGTCCGACTCGCGCACGACGGCCCGCCGCAAGGTGGGTCGTTCGTGTTTTATGTGGTCCGGTCACGGAGTGACCGGACCACACCTCGGCCCCTCATTTGCTTCCAGTCGTGCCGCCCGAACGTCGCTCGGCAAGGCTGCACCAGTGGACCTCACAACCGTTGCTCAGGTCGGGCTGCCCGCGGCGGGGCTGGTCGCGTACCTCTTGCGGAACTGGTGGTGGCCACCGGGGCCGGAGGGCGACACGCTCCTGGCGACCTGAAAATGCTTTAACGAACCTTCGCGAACCGGCGTGCAGATGCCTGCGCGGTCGGCTGCGCACGGCTTGTAACCGGCACACACAAACAAAAAGACCCCGGCGGAACGTCCGCCGGGGTCTCGACTCGGGGAAGAGTCGTGCCTGTCAGCGTCTGGGTAACGCAGAGGACACGAGGGACTTGCGCTACTTCCCGTCTTTTTCTTTCTCCTTCCGTTCTTTCTCGCACCGCGCCGCTTCCTTCTCTGCTTCCTGTTGGAGTCGCGCACAGGTCGCGGCGGTGAGCGCGATGCCCAACTCCTTGATCTGCCGGTCATCGACCATTGACGGCGCGCCGGTCATCAGGTCGCGGGCACGCTGGTTCTTGGGGAACGCGATCACGTCGCGAATGTTCGTCGTCCCCGCGAGAATCATGCACCACCGGTCGAGGCCCAGCGCGATCCCGCCGTGCGGCGGCGCCCCGCTCTGGAGCGCGTCCAGCAAGAAGCCGAACCGATTCTGCGCGTCTTCGGGCGTCATACCGAAGATCTGGAAGACGCGGCTCTGCACGTCCTGCTGGTGAATACGGATACTCCCGCCGCCGACCTCGTAGCCGTTAAGTACCATGTCGTAAGCCTTCGCGCGCACCTTGCCGAGTCCCTCGTCCCGGAAGAAGTTGTCGCAGTCCTCGTCCATCGGCGCGGTGAACGGGTGGTGCATCGCGTCCCAGCGGTTCTCCTCCGCGTTCCAGGCGAACATCGGGAAGTCGAGTACCCAGAGGAAGTTGAAGTGCTCCGCGCGCGGCTGGAACGGCACCGGCGTGTAGCTCTCCTTCTTCTTCTTGGCAGCTTCGAGCTTCTTCTTCTCGCTCTCGTCGTGTTCGGCCTTTTCCTCCCACCAGTTGCGATAGAGCTTCAGCGCGTTGGCCACATGAACGCGCAGCGCCCCCAGTGCGTCTGAGACGACCGCGTCGCTGTCAGCAACGAACAACAGTAAGTCGCCGTCGGCCGCGCCGAGGCGCTCCTTGAGCTTCGCCTTCAGTTCGTCGTTGAAGAACTTCTCGATCGAGCCGGTGAACTTGCCGCCCTCGACCTTCAGAAACGCGAGGCCCTTCGCCTTGTAGGTCTCCGCAACCTTCGGCAACTCACCACCGGGCTTGAGCGCGGTGTTGCTGAACTTCGTGGCCGCGCCTTTGGCGTTGATCGCGCGCACGACCCCGCTGGCGGCGATCGCGGTCTTGAGGAACTGCGCCTCGCTCGCCCCTGCGATGTCGGTCACGTCCACGATCTCCAGCCCGAACCGCAGGTCCGGCTTGTCGGAGCCGTATTTGGCCATCACTTCTGCGTAGGAGTAGCGCGGAAACGGCGTCGGGATCTTCACACCGAGGCATTTGTCGAAGACATCGACCGCGAGCTTCTCCATGATGCCGATCACGTCCTCGCGCTCGACGAACGACATTTCCACGTCGAGCTGCGTGAACTCCGGCTGCCGGTCGGCGCGCAGGTCTTCGTCGCGGAGGCAACGGGCGATCTGGAAGTAGCGGTCGTAGCCCGAAATCATCAGCAGTTGCTTGTACAACTGCGGCGACTGCGGCAGCGCGAAGAACTCGC
>CAZBXY010000502.1:0-4186 GCA_964495365.1 uncultured Frigoriglobus sp.
CAGGCTCAGCCGCGGGCCGGGTTCCGGGTGTCGGGGTCGTTCGGGTACCGGCCGCCGGGGTCGTTCCGACCGACTGACCCGCAGATGCCGAACCTGACCAGTTTCATGTTCCAGGGCGGCCAGAACAACCAGGGCGGTAACCAGGGCGGTGGTCAGTTCCAGGGCGGCGGTCAGTTCCAGGGCGGCGGTCAGTTCCAGGGTGGCGGGTTCGGCGGCGGCAACTTCGGTGGCGGTGGCAACTTCGGTGGCGGTGGATTCGGTGGTGGCAACTTCGGCGGTGGCGGGTTCGGCGGGGGTAACTTCGGCGGCGGTGGATTCGGTGGTGGAAACTTCGGCGGCGGTGGGTTCGGTGGCGGCAACTTCGGTGGCGGCGGCTTCGGTGGTGGAAACTTTGGTGGTGGTGGCTTCGGTGGTGGAAACTTTGGTGGTGGTGGGTTCGGTGGTGGTGGGTTCGGGGGCGGTGGTGGCGGTGGCGGTCTGAGCATCACCGGTGGGGGTCTTCAAATCGGCCCCGGGATCATCTTCTTCCCGCCCGCGAACCAGGGCTACCTCGGTGGTATGGGCGGTATCGGTGGCGGTGGATTTGGCGGTGGGAACTTCGGTGGTGGTGGATTTGGTGGTGGGAACTTCGGTGGCGGTGGATTCGGCGGCAACTTCGGTGGCGGCGGGTTCGGCGGCAACTTCGGTGGTGGTGGATTCGGTGGCAACTTCGGTGGTGGTGGATTCGGTGGCAACTTCGGTGGCGGCGGCGGGTTCGGGAACCTCGGCGGCGGCGGGTTCGGCGGCGGGTTCAACAACCTTGGCGGCGGGTTCGGCGGCGGGTTCGGCAACGGTGGCGGCGGGTTCGGTGGAAAGGGCTTCGGGTTTAGCGGCGAATCGGGCTACTAGTCCCGCGGTTTGACTATAACGATTCTGACGCGGCCCGTGGCTCCGGTCACGGGCCGCTTCGTTTCATGCATCCGCAGGCCGGCGCGGGGCGAACCTTTTGCCACCAGACCCGCGCCGCGGTTGAAGGGGACGGACCCGGTGACCGAAAGCGTACTTCCGCGGATTGCCTCCGGAGACCCGGCGGCGGTGCCGGACTGCATCGCCCGCTACGGCGGGCTGGTGTGGTCGCTGGCCCGTCGGTTCCTGGGCAACCCGGCCGACGCGGAGGACGCGGTGCAGGACGTGTTCATCGAACTGTGGAAGAACGCGGCCCGCTACGACCCCGCCCGCTCCTCCGAACCGACCTATATCACAATGATCGCGCGCCGCCGACTCATCGACCGCAAGCGCCGCGCCGGCCGCAGCCCGGCGGCCCTGGCGCTGCCGGAGGAGCCGGTCGGCGGGCCGTCTGAAAGTTCGGGCCGTGACCGAATCGAGATCGAGGACGAGGCGAAGAAGGCCGTCGCGGTTCTGGGCGAGTTGCGGGCTGACGAGCGCCGGGTGATTCAGATGGCCGTGTACCAGGGACTGACGCACGAGGAGATCGCGACCGCGACCGGGTTACCGGTCGGCACGGTGAAGACGCACATTCGCCGCGGGCTGATCCGCGTGCGCGAGCGGCTGGGCGCCGGGGGAGGTGACAAGTGACCCCGACCCCCAACCGCGCCCGGCTCAACGAACTGCTCGCCGCCGAGGCGACACAACGACTGACCCCCGCGGAGGTTACGGAACTGGACGCCTTGTTGGACGCATTCCCCGACGAAGACCCCGACGCGATGGAACTGGCCGCGGCGGCGCTGCACCTCGGCATGAGTTTTCCGCTGGAGGAGATCCCCGCGGCGCTGGCCGAACAGTTGCACCTGAACGCGGTCGTGCTGACCCCGACGGCCCGCACGGTGCCCGCCCGCTCCGCTCCGCGACCCGCGCCGAAATCCCGCGACGCCCGCAAGCCCGAGAAGCGCCTCGCGTGGGCCGCGTGGGGCGGCTGGGTGGTCGCCGCCGGCCTCGCCGGCGTGGCCATCTTGCTCCTCGCGAACCCTAGAGAGAAGCGGGTCGAGGTGGTGAAGGAAGTTCCGGTCATCGAGAAGGTTGATGTGCCCGGAAAAACGATCTTCGTCGAGGTAGAGAAGAAAGAACCGACGCTCGCCGAGCGCAAGCGCGACCTTGAAAAAGATCCCGCGGCGAAGACGTTTACCGAAACGAAAGACGGCGTGTCGGTGAGCGTCGTGTGGAGTCAGGACAAGAAGGACGGGGTGATGGAGGTGCGCGGGCTGGCGGAAATCGACCCGACAAAGGAACAGTATCAGCTCTGGATCGTGGATAAGAACCGCAAGGAAGCGACGCCGATCAGTGCCGGCGTGTTCGACGTGCGGCCGACCGGGGCGACGCTGGTTCGCGTCGGTGCGTCGCTTCCGATCGGAGACACGGCCGCGTTCGCGATTTCAAGAGAGCCGATCGGCGGCCGCGTTCAACCGACCAAGGAAAACATCCTCATGGTGATCCCGCCGAAGGTGGGGTAGGCCGATTGAGGCGAACGGCCGGTGTGAGCCGGCCGGTGGGAGTCGCGATCACTGGATGCGCACAATTGTATAGTTACTGTGTTGCGCGAACTGGGTGATGTCGATTTTCCAGGCTTTTCGCGACATTCAAACGATCGCTGACTTTCCACGTGGAAAGTTTTCACCATTTGTGCGCATTGCACCGGTTCCGCCCCACCGGCCGGCTGACACCGGCCGTTCGCCTCACGTGTCGCTCTCACCGGCCGGCTGACACCGGCCGTTCGCCTCAATCGGCCGGCTGATATCACCCCAATGGGGTGGCCCGTTTGGAAGTTGGCCGCCTTGGCCGCCTTGAGCGAAAAGCCCTAGGAAAATGCACTTTCTGAAGGCGGCCACTTGGCCGCCTTCGACCCAAGACGGCCAACTCCATCCCAATCGTCTCAGAGAATAATCTCGCCGGCGTCGGCCCGCCGGGTGCCAACGGAAACGAATCAAACGAACTCGATTCCGCACCGCGAACACGACCGCAACAACCAGTCCGAGTGGGGTTGCAATTCCGGGGCGACCCGGGCACCGTAGCCGGTGCCGTTTCCCGCACCCGGAACCGTTCATGGAACCCGAACCTGTCGCTCCGCGGTGGCGCCGACTGGCCCGCGAGGCGCTGCCCGTGCTGGTGCTGCTCGCGGTCTGCGCCAAGTCGCTCGCCGGCGGGCTGCGGACGACCGATCTGATCACAACCGACGAGGCCATTTACGTCGGACTCGCGTGGTTCTGGTCGGACCCGACCGTTCCGCCACCCAAGCAGCACCCGATGTACGCCCCGCTGTACGTCGCGTGGTATCGGCTGCTGATGCTCTTGCCGGTCGGGCCGGAGTTCCTGCCGTCGGTCAATTACGGCCTCCTGATGACGGCGCTCGCGCTCCTGTTCCACGCGCTGGCGCGGAGGCTGGGCGCCGGGCGCTGGGTGGCCGCAACCGCGGCGAGCGCGTTTATCCTGAACACGCGGTTCGCCGCGGTCACGCCGCTGCCGGTTCACTTCGCGACGGCGCTACTGGCCGCGGGGGTGCTGGTGGGGACGTACCGGCGGTCGGCGCTGGCGGCGTGCGGGCCGGTGGGGTTCGCGGCACTCGCGGCGTGTTACATCCGGCACGAGTTCGGGACGGTATTGCTCGCGCTCGTGCCGGTGTACCTCGCGGCCGGGGCGTGGGCGTGCCGGCACGCGGTCGGGCGCCGCGCGTTCCTCCCGTGGGCGGCCCCGCTGCTCGTGTCGATCGGGACATGCGCGACGACGATCGGCTTACCGCTCCCGGACGGCCCTCGTGGGTTGGTCGCGTTCGCTCAGCACTACGCCATGAACGTGGCCCAGGTGACCGGGCAGGGCGCCGACCTGTGGACCTTCCGGTTCCGGGAGGTACTCGTCGCGGACTTCGGCGAGGTTCAAACGGTCGGCGAGGCGGTTCGCGCGCGGCCCGGCGCGGTCGCGTGGCACGTCGGGCGCAACCTCGACCGATTGCCGGGTGTCGTGTGCGATCTGCTCCAACCGCGAATGGAACTGGCGCCCATCCCGCGCAAAATCGCCCACGGGTTGCTCCTCGCCGCCGCGGGCGCCGGGCTATTGGGCGCGTTCCGCCGCGTATGGGCCGGAGGGCTGCGCGGGCCGAGCGGTCAACCGCTGCGGGCGTGGGGGGTCGCGGTACCGCTCGTGGGAGCAATCAGCGGCGGGTCGGTCGTGCTGATCTTCCCGCGCGAACACTACCTGA
>CAZBXY010000503.1:0-4185 GCA_964495365.1 uncultured Frigoriglobus sp.
GGGCGCTGCGAGTAGACCGCCGACCCGCCCACGTAACTACCCACCCACGGGAAGCACGTGAATACGAGCGTCACCAGCAGCAACACCGCCGGGAGCCAGGAGAACACCTTCGGCGAAATGGAAAAGCCGACCGACTTCGTGTACCCCTCGGCCGTTGGTGTGGCCGCTTGCGGCGCGGTCGCCGGAGGCAAGAATCCGCTGGCATCGACCGGCGCGGGCGGCACGAACCCCGGCGGCGGTGCGACGTGCGGCGCCGGCGCGACTTCGGGCGGCGGAACCGGGGGCGAGGGCGGGGCCGCCGGCGGAACCGGCGGGTCGAGCGACACCTGCGCGGAGTACCGCGCCGGGGTCGGGAACGCCTTCCCGCAGTTGGGGCACGTCGCGTCCGTGCCGGCCGCGTCGTCGGGCACCGTCACCCCGCTCATGCAGTGCGGGCAGATCAGCCGCATAACCGCTCCTACCAGTGTGTTTCGAGTTCCTGGAACGCCGCCGGGAGGTAATCAATCAGGTCGGGCGCGGTGAGGGCCGTTTGACCGAGTTGCTTCGCGCCGAGGTCGCCGGCGCGGCCGTGGACCCACGCTCCCAACACCGCCGCGTCGAACGCGCTCAGCCCTTGCCCGACCAGCGCCGCGATTACGCCCGCCAGCACGTCACCGCTACCGCCGGTTCCCATGCCGGGGTTACCGGTGGCGTTGCGGTACAGGCGCGATCCGTCCGTGACCAGCGTGCCGGAGCCTTTGAGCAGCAACACGCCGGCGAACTTCTGCGCGAACGCGACCGCCTGCTCGGCGCGCTCGGCGTCGGTTTTGGGCGAGGCAGCGCCGGTGAGCCGGGCGAACTCCGCCGGGTGCGGGGTCAGTACGAACGGCACCTGCCGCCGGAACTCCTCGGCAAACGGCGACACCGCGAACAGCCCGTCGGCGTCCAGAACGACCGGCGTTTCCTTCACACCTGCGAGCAGCCGGCGCACGAACGCAATGGTACCACTTTCGCGCCCCAACCCCGGCCCGATCGCGAGTACGTCGGCGCCGCGGGCCGCTTCGACCAGTTCCTCCACGACCCCTTCGCCGAACGACCCGTCGGCGTGCTGCCGGAGGCCGAGCGTGGTGTATCCGGGGTACGCGGTGGCGACGACCGGTTGCACGTCGGCCGGGCACGCAACCTGCACGACGCCCGCGCCACTGCGGAGCGCCGAATGACCGCACAGCACCGCCCCGCCGCTCATCCCGCGGCTCCCGGCGACGACCAGCACCTTGCCGTACGTCCCCTTGTGCCCCGCGTGCCCGCGGACGGGGAGGTTCGGCAGCCGGTGTACCGGGGTCACGTCCATCAGGACGGTTATACCGCTCGGCCCGGCGCGCGGACATTGGTTCCCCTTCCGGTGAAGGGAAGCCCGCGGTACAACAAGGGCGAAGGAGCGAACTCTTCCCTGATTGCCGGAGGTCACCGTGTCACCCAACGACGCGCTCGCGAGCGGCTACCGCATGGGGCAGTTGCTCGTTCACCGGATGATCGACGACCTGACCGACGACGAGTTCCGCTACCAGCCGGTGCCCGGGGCGAACTCGGCTGCGTGGATCGTCGGGCACCTCGGCGTCACCGCCCGGCGCACCGCGGACCGCCTGGGAGCCACGGGGCTGCCGGAGTTGACCGAAGAGTTCGTCGCGCAGTTTAGTGCCACCAAGAAGCCCGCCGGCGAGCAGCCCGACCTCGGAACCAAAGCCGAACTGGTCACGCTGTTCGATACCAGCGTCGAAAAGTTGATCCCGGCCATCCTGGCGCTGCCGCCCGAGGCGCTGACGAACCCGCCGCCGGCCCCGGGGCCGTTTGCCGCCACCTACGGGGAGGCCGTGCTGTTCGGGGCGCTGCACGTCGCGGTGCATTCTGGACAGATTTCCACTATTCGCCGCGCGCTGGGCAAGCCGCCCGTCGTCTAACCCGCTACACCACCCGCAATGACACCACCGGAACCCACGGCCGCGTTCGGCAACCCGACCGACCCGCCGACCGATTCCACCATCGCACAGTCTGCGCCGCCGGCGATCATCGGCGCGATGGTCGGCGCGATCACCGGGGCGGTCGCGGGGATTCCGGGTTACGAGATCGAGGGCGAACTGGGCCGCGGCGGGATGGGCGTCGTCTACAAGGCCAAGCAACTGGGCCTCAACCGCGTCGTGGCGCTGAAGATGCTCCCCGGGGGCGAGTACGCCGACCCGCAGGAACTCGCGCGGTTCCTCGGCGAGGCGGAAGTGGTCGCGGCGGTCCGGCACCCGCACGTCGTGCAGGTGTACGACTTCGGCCAGCACGCGGGGCGCCCGTACTTCGCGATGGAGCACCTCGGCGGCGGGTCGCTCGTTACCCTCATTCGCAACTCCGGCAAGCTGGCGCCGGCGCAAGCCGCGGCGCTCGTCGAGAAGATCGCCCGCGGGGTGCAGGCCGCACACGACCAGGGCATCGTTCACCGCGACCTGAAACCCGCGAACATTCTGTTCGCAGCAGACAGTGAGCAGCAGGCAGTGGGCAGTAAAGACCCGGACCAGAATGCCGGTTCTTCACGCCCCACTGCCCACTCTCCACTGCCCACTCTCACGCCGAAGGTGACCGACTTCGGGCTGGCCAAGCGCACCGGGCGCAACGACCTGACCCGCACCGGGGCGGTGATGGGTACGCCGCACTACATGGCCCCGGAGCAGGCCGCCGGGAAGACCAAGTTCGTCGGCCCGGCCGCCGACATCTACGCGCTGGGCGTGATCCTCTACGAGTGCCTCACGGGCCGCACGCCGTTTGCCGCCGACGACACAGTGAAACTGCTCCTGAAGGTGGTCGAGGACGAACCGCCGCCGATCCGGCAGTTCGCCCCGAACGTGTCCCGCGACCTCGAAGCGATCTGCCTGAAGTGCCTGCAAAAAGACCCGCACCGCCGGTACAGCGCGGCCGGGAAACTCGCCGACGACCTGCGCCGGTTCCTCAGCGGCGAACCGGTCGCGGCGCGCAGTACGGGGATGTTCGGGAAGATGGTCGGGGCGCTGGACCGCGGCGGC
This sequence comes from uncultured Frigoriglobus sp., assembly GCA_964495365.1. Lineage (GTDB taxonomy): Bacteria > Planctomycetota > Planctomycetia > Gemmatales > Gemmataceae > Gemmata. Next base: position 3,042 of record CAZBXY010000503.1, read on the forward strand.
AAGGACATCGAGTTTGCCGGGTACGCGAACGTGCTGTTCGGGTTCGCCGCGGTCACGCTCGTCGCCGACGGTTTTTACGCTGGCGTCACCCTCGGAGTACTGCCCCTGTGGGCGGGCGTGGTCTCACAGTACGTCCGGTTGCTGCTGTACGCGGCGATCGTGTGGTCCGCGCGCCGCGGGCACATCTTCCCGCGGACCGCGGCCGAGCGACAACTGTGGTCGATCATGTGCGGGTACGCGGCGGCGTGCTTCGGCGGGTCGCTGGCGCTGCGTCTGAGTATGGTCTCGCTCTTGGGCGAAGACCCGCGGGTCGAACCGGTGATGTACCAGTTGTTCGCGACGCTCGCGGCGCTGACGTTTTTTGCGCTCGGGAGCGTGTTCTGGGGCTGGTGTTACGGGTTCGGGGTGGCGTTCGTGGGGGTCGCGTGGCTGATGGCCGTGGCGCTGCCGTACGCGCCGCTGATGTTCGGCGTGACGTGGGCGGCGATCCTGACGCTGTTCGGATTGCGCCTCCAGCGCCTGGCCCGCGAAGCCGACGCGCCCGCGCCGCCGGCGTAATCGCTCGTGCGGCGCAAGTTGCGCCGCAACGACGCAAGCTCGGCGTTGACGCCGGCGCCGGCGGGCTGTAAAAACTGATTGTGGGCGGCGCGCCGCCCGCTCGCGGTGGCCGTAGCTCAGTTGGTTAGAGCGCCAGATTGTGGATCAAGAGTCAGAATGTAGGACACCTCACTTCCTAGTCAGGTCCGGGATCGTTGCAGTTCCGGCCCTACAACACTCACTGCAACAATGCCCCGTTCCCAGTTCCCCTCCTACTGCCTCCACCGGTCCAGTGACCAGGCCGTCACCGTCATCCAGACGGGGACCAAGAGGAAGTACCATTACCTCGGCGTCTTCGGGTCGGAGGACAGCCTGACGAGGTACGCCGACCTCCTCCGGTCCGTCCGGTTGGCCGAAAATCTCATCGTCCAGGCGGTGGCCACGGCAAGGGAAACCGTCCGGGAGAGGCCCACTCCTCCACCAACAACCCCCTCCAACGTCCTCACCCTCCAGGCCCTTTACAACGCCTTCCAGACGTGGGCACCGTCCTATCACTGAGGTTCCCCAAGTTTGGTGGACACGAAGTTAACGGTGTAAACTCAGAGCA
>CAZBXY010000504.1:0-4155 GCA_964495365.1 uncultured Frigoriglobus sp.
GAGAGCTTACCTCACGTCAGAGTATGGGACACCGCCGGTGGGTTCATGTATCAGGAAGGGCAGCAGGCGCGGCGCGACCTTGCGGTAGTACGCGACGACGTCGGCCTTCGTGAAGCCCTCTTCCGGGTAGAGCACCTTGTCCGGGTTCGTGACCGCGATGACCCGCGGCGGCTCGCCGTCGCGCTCGGCCGCCGTGACCGTGACACGAAGTGCCTTGTTTTGTGGCGCGGCGGGTTGGGTGCGCGCCGACAACTAGTGGGTCACTTGCCTCGGTTATGGCCATAACGTCGCCAGATCGGCTGTCGTGTGAAGGCTCCCGATCCGCCCACAGCATGCCGTCGGTCCCGTTGCCTCTTGCGTCGTGCGGCCCGCTTGCCGCCCCAGACGAACGGCGTCGGGGCCGCGTTCCAATGCTTCGCGACCGACTCGAACCGGCCGATGATCTGGTCCGGGTTCGTCGGATGCGCGCCGTCCAACGCGCGTCGCTTGAGCACCCGTTGGATGCTCTCGGCCATGTTCAGCCACGACCCGCCCAACGGCGTGAACAGCGGCATCACACCGTGCGCAAATAACTACAGCACAAGCGCCGGCGTCTTGTGACCGGTCAAGTTATCCAGCACCAACAGCACCCGTAGCGGTGGCAGTTGCTCCGGGAGGGTGATCGGCGCGCTCAACCCGACCTGCCACCGTTCCCACGCCGCACGGGACGTATCGGCCGTCGGAGGCAGCGCGGGCAATTCAGCCAAGGCGGCGGACAGTTCCCGCTTCAGCCACGGGTGCAACACGGCGTTCGGGCACGTCGTCGTACCCTCGATCCGAACCCGGCCATCAGCCGGGCGGAACAGGGTCAGCACCTTGGCCGTACCCCCACGCACGTATTCGTGCGGGTGCCGAACCGGACGACACTCCGGCTGCCAGGACGAACCGGGATGGGGAATTGCCTGGAACGGCCCGGCCTCGTCCTCGCACCAGACCGCCAATCCCAGCGACGCGCCTTGGGTGTACGCGTCCTCGATCAACTTTTTTTGGCCCCGGCATCCGGGTCGGTGACGGTCACGACGCCGGCCTTGCGTTTGCGGACCGCGGATCCGGTCGGGCACCAGGTGCGGGTCCGTTGGAACGTGTAGCCGGCCCCGTGGAGGACCTGCCAGATGGTGAACGTCGAGACCTTGGGTAACCCGTCGGGTGCGGCCCGGAGCACCCGACGCAAGATCGTCAGCGACCACGTCGCGGTGCCATCCGATTCCGGGGTCGGTGTGCGGGCCGCCTCACGCAGGATCCGGTCGCGAGCGGCCGTATCGTAGGTCGGCTCGTGTCCCCCGCCGTGACGCGGGTCGAGTGCGGCCAACCCCTCGCGGTTGAAACGGGCGACCAGATGGGAGACGGCGTCGCCGCTCTTGCGACCGGCGGCGCGGGCGGCCTGTTGGTAGTCGGAGCCATCGGCCACGGCCAGGAGCATGACGGCGCGGGCGACGCGAACCGCCGGCGCGGTGCGCGAGCGGCTCAGGTGGGTCAACTCCTGACGCTCGTCATCGGTCAGCGAGCGGAGCGGATCCTTTCGGCGGCGCGACATGGTGACTCCTGGTGCGGGGTACACCCAGAGTAGCCGTCGCGAACATTATGGCCATAACCGAGGCAAGTGACCCACTAGCCGACGCCGCGGCCGAGCGCCGAGCGGCGCTGGCGGCGGAGATGGACGCGCTGGTGCCCAACCCCAACGGCCTGCCGGGACTGGCCTCGTGGAACTGGGACAGCAACGCCCGTGACGTCCTCGACGCGTTCACCGCCGCCGGGATCACCCTGACCGACACCAAGGAGGAGACGCTGGCCGGTCTCGATCACCCGCTGGCCAGCCTGCTCCTGGAGTACCGCGAGGCCGCCAAACGTACCGGCACCTACGGCCGGGTGTGGGTCGAGGAGCACGTGACCGACGGTCGGGTGTTCGCGACGTGGAACCCGTGCCAGGCCAAGACCGGGCGCATGAGCTGCAAGACTCCAAACCTGCAACAGATCCCGCGGGCGGTGGCCTACCGCCGGTGCTTCGTCGCCCGGTCGGGGCACGTGCTGGTCAAGTGCGACTTCAGCCAGATCGAGTTGCGGATCGCCGCCAAGGTCACCGGCGACGTGCGCATGTCGGCCGCCTATCAGAACGGCGAAGACCTGCACACCCTCACCGCCGCGAAGTTCCTCGGCGTGGACGCGGGTGCCGTTACGAAGGAGGCGCGGCAGATGGCCAAGCCCGTCAACTTCGGCGCCATTTACGGGCTGGGGCCGCGGTCCCTGCGGCTGAAGGCGCGAGCGGACTACGGCAAGGACATGACCGAGGCACAGGCCAAGGGGTTCCTCGATGCGTTCTTCGTCCAGTACCCCGGCGTCCGCATCTGGCACAACACGATCAAGCGCCAGAAGGTTTGTGAAGTGCGGACCCTGGGCGGCCGGCGGATCGCGGTGGAACCCGACCAGTTCCACGGCGCGAAGGCGAATTACGTCATTCAAGGAACCGGCGGGGACGGACTGAAGCGGGCGCTGGTGCTGCTCTGGGAGCGCCGCGCCGAGTGCCCGGGTGCCGAGGTGGTGCTGGCGGTCCACGACGAGATCGTCATCGAGGTGCCCGAAGCCCAAGCCGAAGTCGCCAAGGGGTGGGTGGCGCGGGGCATGGTCGACGCGATGGCCCCGCTGATCGACCCGGTGCCGGTGGAAGTCGAAGTGTCTGTCGGCCGCACCTGGGGCGGGTGACCCCGCGCCCGTCCACCCACGTTCGCGCGTGTCGCGTTCGGGGTGCGGGATCGGCCGTTCGGGCGGGCCAACGCCAACGGCCCCACCGGTGCGCCGGCAGGGCCGTTGTGGGCAACGAGGTGGTGATCGTGAGTCAGGCCGCAGGAACGGCGCCCGCACCGGTGGGGCCGTCCGGGACCGAGGCTTCGGGCGCCGCGGGTTGGGTCTTCTTCCCCACCGACTTCTTCTTGGCTCCCTTCGCGGCCTTCGGTGGGATCGCCTTCGCCGTTGCGCCAGTGGCGGCGAACCGGCCGGGCGCGGTCTTCTGGAACCGGCTGGCGGTGCCCTTGGTGGTCAGTTCCCGAAGGATTGCGGCGTAAAGAGTAGCCGCGGGCGTCCGGCCGTTGGGGCTGGTCCACAGCTTCTGCCCCGCCATCGCCTCGATCAGTTCCTGCGTGGTCATCGATCCACCGGTCTCCGCCAGCACCCGGGACGCCGCGTCCAGCGCGCTGAGCTTCTTCGGCACGGGTGCCGGTGCCGGCGCCTTCGCAGCCTTCTTCGGGCCGGTGGTCTTCGCGGCTTTCTTCGTCTTCGTCGCGGGCATGTTGGTCTCCGGTGTGTATGTGGCAGCCTCGTCAGGCCCGGCCCGCCACGGCCGGGCGACGCGGGATTCCCCGCGTTTCGGCTTCAGGCGGGCAATCGGCCCAGGCACAGTTCGTTTTTGGGCGTTTCGACCAGGAGTACGCCCGCGTCGTTACCCACCTCGTCGGCGGTCGCGTACAGCACACTCCCGTCGTCAAACACCAGCACCGCCGGACGGTACGACCACCCCAACTCCGCAGCCTCGCCCGCCGGCATGTACGCCACCCGCACCACCCGCCGGCCGACCAGCGCCGCCGTGGCCGCGGCCGTCACCTTGCGTTCCGTTTGCACCGACATGTTCGTCTCCGTGTGAACTTGGTTGCCTCATCAGGCGGCGGGAACCACCCGCCGCGACGCCCCCTGTCCCAGAGGGCGTTTCGGCTTTACCCGAACACGCGGTCGGCTAACTCCGCGGTCAGGAACCGCACCACCGCCCGAGCCGGTGCGTCTTGTGCGGGCACGTCCGGCCCGCGATCCCAGTTGAACACCACGGTTCGGTCCGAGAGGCGCTGAACCCAGAGCTTGGAAATGCGGCTGGCACCCAACTCCCACACCGAGTTCTCGGCGTGTTCGGGAAACACCAGCGCCTGGAACCGGTGCCCCGCCACCAGCCCGATCACCCACACCCCGCCCACCCCGAACCGCGGCCCCTGGCGGGTGAAGGTCAGGTCGGCGCCGAAGGCCGGGTCGGTCGTGGTCGTCGCGGAACTCATGCGCGTCTCCGGGGTGCGGGCGAAGGCCGATCGAAGGTGTGACACAGTTACCTCGCGCCGCGGGACACATCCAGGTGATTCGCTT
>CAZBXY010000505.1:0-4150 GCA_964495365.1 uncultured Frigoriglobus sp.
CGGCGGGCTGGTGTTTGTCGTCACACTGACCGCCGGTTATGCGCTCGCGGTGGTCGTCGCAGGTAAGCCGCTCGACGCGACCGAACAAACGCGCCTCTTCCTCATCGCGGCTTCGAGTGCGGCGGTGTGGGCGCTGGCGTGGCTCGCCTCCGAGCGCCGCGTACCGGGCGGAGTCCCGCTCGCGGTGCAAGTGTGCCTCGGCTTCGGCGCGCTGGGTTTGCTCTGCTTCTTAGCCACGGTGCAGTTGTTGGTCGCGGCTACTGAACCGCTCTCAGCGCAGTTCGATCCACTCGGCCGCTTCGGGTGGATTGCGCTCACACTCGTCGCGGGTGCGGGGTTCTGGCACACGCAGCGGGCTAACAGCGAGGGCTTCTGGTACACCCGCCGCGACCCGCGCGAAACACAACCGCCGGTGTTCGGCTTCGTCGTCTTCGCACTGGGTGCGATTGTCGCGGCCGCGCTGCGCGAACTCGATGCTCCTGGTCGGTGGCTGTCGTTCCGTGTGTTCGCTCTCGTGTGGACCGCTGGCGCCCTCGCGCTGATCCGGTTACGGCCCTCGTACACGGCCAACGGCGTGCTGTACCTGTTCGCGGCGTTCCTGATGCTGTGTTCGGTCTGGGGCTTAGTACCTCCTGTTCCGTGGGCGCCGTGGTTGCACGTCGGGCTGTCCCTCTCCGCTGGGCTCTTGCTTGGCGTGGTCGCGCTGCGAATGCAGATCGCCGGGTTCGCGCTCCTGTCCGGGTTGGCGGTGAACTTCGCGGCGATCCTCATTTGGCTCGCATACTGGCCAGATACGCTCTCCGGGGGCCTGCTCGCGAACGCTGCCGGCGTTGCTGCCGGGACTGCCTGCTGGACGCTCGTTCGCATCCGACAGGGCGTTCCGGCCCCGGTCTGGCTCCGGTGGCTCGACGCGGCCCCGGCGGTCGCGCTGGCGTTGCTCGGTTTCGGACTCGCGCCGGTGCTGGCGGCACGCGAACCCTCCACCGCGCTTGCGTGGGGTGCGATCGCGGCCGTTGCGCTCGGCTCCGCGGTCGGGCTGTGGGACCGCGCGGCGCGGTTTGCGGCCTTGTGGCTCTATGCGACCGGTATTCTTGCGGTGTTGCTGGCCGTCGCCGTGTCCGACAAATTGCCCGTGTGGGACGCGCCGCTGGTGTCGCTCGCGCTCGCGGCGTTCGTACTGAGCGTGTCGGGGCTGGCGCTCGCACTTTCTCAACGGACGAAACCGCTCCTCGGAATGCCCGAACGGGGCGATTCGTGGGACGGGTTCCTCATCGCTCAATCGCTCGTCACGGTGGTCGCGGTTCTCGTCGGCATCCGAATCGAGCTGTTCGCGCCGAGCATTTGGGAACGGCTCGCCTGTCCGCTCGGCGTCTCGCTATTCGCCGGGGCGTTCGCGGTGATGGCCCGAGTTGCACCCGACTCGGAACGTGTCGGGCTTCGCACGCTCGCGGTGGCACTTTGCGTGACCGCGGTCGGTGCGCTGGCATGGGCCGTACCCGATCCGTCCGACCGCTTCGCGTGGTTACACCGCAACGCGTGGCTGTTCGTCGCGCTCACAGTGACGGCGATCGCTGGAAGTGAGCTCGCTTCGCGCCTCGGCGAGAACTGGCGTGGGGCGGTGCGCGTCGTCGCCGGGTGGGCCGCGGCGCTGGCGTTTGTTGTGCTGTGCGTGAACCTTCTCCAGCAGGTGCCCGCGTTCGACCCGGTCGCGCGCCGCACACCTCTTTCGCGCGAGTCGTCGCTCGCGATGCTCGCCGCGATCGCCGCACTGTTCGCTCTGGCGATCCGCTTTGCGCTCAAGGAAGACCGCGACCCGCTCCGGCTCCCGCCCGCGCGGCGGACCGCCTACGTGTACCTCGCCGAAGTGCTGATCGTGCTGTTCTTCACGCAGATCCGGTTCAACCTCCCGGAACTGTTCCCGCGCAACGTTGCGGCAATCTGGACGTTCGCCGTGATGATCCTCGCTTACGTGGGCATTGGGTTAGCAGAGCTGTTCGAGCGGAAGAAGCTCGACGTGCTCGCGTTGCCGCTCCGCCGCACGGGGGTGCTGTTGCCGCTCGTGCCGCTCCTCGCGTTCTGGGTGAAGCCGCCGGGGTTCGTGAGCGAGTTCTCGCGCGACGCCGCGCCTGGCCTCGGGCCGCTCCTCGGCTACCTCGAGAACCTCCCGCAGCACTTCGACGAGTACGCGGGGCTGTGGTTCATGGCCGGTGTCGGGTACGGGTTCCTCGCGTTGTTCCGGAAGTCGTTCGGCTGGGCGCTGCTCGCGGCGCTCGCGACCAACGCGGCGATGTGGTCGCTCCTGGCGCACCACGAGGTGCCGTTTGTGGTTCACCCGCAGGCGTGGGTGATTCCGCTGGCGCTCATCGTGCTGGTGTCCGAACACATCAACCGGCACCGGTTGTCCGCGGAGGCGTCGAACGCGATGCGGTACGCGGGCGTTGCGATGATTTACGTCGCGAGCGCCGCGGACATGTTCATCGCCGGCGTCGGGTCGTCGCTGTGGTTGCCGGTGGTGCTCGCGGTGCTGTGTGTCGCCGGCGTGTTCGCGGGGATCGTGTTCCGCGTGCGGGCGTTCATCTACCTCGGCGTCGCATTCCTGTTGCTCGACGTGTTCTCGATGATCTGGCACGCGGCGGTGAACCTGCAACAGACGTGGGTGTGGTACGCGTCGGGGATCGTGCTGGGGGTGTTCGTGCTGGGGCTGTTCGCGTACCTCGAAAAGCGCCGTACACACGGGGAAGGGGGAGAGTGATGAAGGGTTAGAAGGAGCCAGAAGCCGTTCCGAGTTGGCCATCTTGGGTTCAAGGCGGCCAACTGGCCGCCTTGCGAAAAGTGCGTTTTCCTAGGGCTTTTTGAGCAAGGCGGCCAAGGCGGCCAACATGGCCACGTGTCACCCGGTCGATGAGTTTTCAATGTGGGGCACGTCAGATGCGTGCCCCACGAGGAAACCAATCCACCGATCCGGTATCACTTCACCAAGACGCAAAAGTCGATCTGGTACGCGAGCAGCTCCGGGCGCTTGCTGATGTCGGCGACCAGCCTCTGCGCCGACTCCGCCGTGCGGATCTCGAAGCACACGCTCAGCTTCTTCGTACCGGTCCAGCGGACCTCCAGCCCGGTCGCGCGGGTCGCGCACACTTGCTTGATGACCCCCACGATCGGGTCAGACCGGTCGTTATCCGACTGCCCGCGGGCCACGACCGGGGGCACGTGCGCGCGGCCGGACTGCCAGCTCGGGGCCGGTTCGGCCGGCTTCGTCGGCAGCGGGGCGGCGCCGGGCGCCGGCGCCCACGTGCCGGGGCGCGTCGCCGGGTCGGACTGCTTCCAGTTCACCTCTTCGCGCGGCGGGTCCGCGGTCACCGATGTCGGCAGCGGCGACGGCGTGGTGCCGATCGGCTTCGGCTCGACCGCGGGCGCCAGCGGTTCGACCGACGGAACCACCGACGGTACGACCGGGGGCGCCACCGTCACGGGCGGGAGCGTCGCGACCGGTTCGGGCTTCGCCACCGGGATCGCCGGCGGCACCAGGGGAGCAACGACCGCGGGCGCGGACGGGGGCGGCAGCGTCGGCACGGGCGGCGGGAGCACCGGGGCGCCGGCCGGCGCGGGCTTCGGGATCGGCGGCGGGCCGACCGGCACGCTCGGCGGGGCGAAAGCGGGCGCCGGGGCCGCGCCGACGGCGGGGCCGGGCAGGAACTTCGATTCCGCCGCCGGGTTGTACCTCGGCACGTCCGGGCGCTCGGTGTACTGCGGCACCGGCGGAGCGGGTTGCGGTTGCGGGGTCACCGAGACGGTCGAGACCGGCAGCGGTTGACGCGCCGCGAGTCCGTAGTTCGGCGGCTCGGTGCCGGGCGCCATCCGCCCGGGGTTCGCCACCGGCACCGGGAACGCGCCGGGCGTGGCGCCGGTGATCGAGTACCAGTTCGCCGACGCCTTCGGGTACTGACCGGCCGGGGCCAGCGGGTTGGCGCCCGGGGTCACGCTGCCCCACCCGTACCACCGGTACGCGGGCGGCCCGGCGAACACCGGCGCGCCGTTGGCCCCGGTTCCGCGAAACGGCGTCGCGGCCGTCGGCTGGGGCGGCTGGGGCGCCTGCGGGAGCGGTTGCGGGCCGGCCGATTTGTCGCCCGGCAGCGCCGACTTGAACTTG
>CAZBXY010000506.1:0-4130 GCA_964495365.1 uncultured Frigoriglobus sp.
TGTCCCCGGTCACCGCGCGGTTCGATAGCGAGAAGCAGGCGGTGGAGCTGCTGTTCGAGGGACTGCTGTCCGAGGTTCCCGACGAGGTGAACGGGACGCGGTACGTGCCCGGCGCGGCGGTCTTCATGCCGAACGTGGTGACCACCGGGCGCGAGTTCCTGCTCCGCACGCAGGAACGCGACGCCAACGGCCGCTACGGGTTCGAGTCGCACGACGTGGTCAGCACCGTGAAGTTGCTCCAGACCCGCTACCCGGATGGGTTCGACCCGTCGATCTCCTGGGCCGGCTATCCGCTGCCGTGGCTCGACGCGCTCACCCCGCGCGACAACACGGGCCTGCGGGTCGGGTTCAAGCAGGGCCACCCGGACCCGCGGGCGCTGCTGACGTTCAAGCTGCTCCCGGCCCGGTGGCTCGAGGCCAACAACAAGCGGATCGACGACGACACGTTCGCCCGGGCGCCCTACGGCACCGGCCCGTTCCGGTTCAGCCCCGACCCCAAGACCCCGCGCGAGGTGGTGTTCGAGAGCAACGCCCTGCATGGGCGCCGGGACCGGGCCGGGCTTCCGCGGATCAAGGAAATTAGGCTGGTCGAGGTGCCGCGCGACGACTCCGAGAAGGCCGACCCGCGGATCATCGAGAAGTTCCAGCGGGGCAGCCTGCACATCCTGCCGGACGTGCCGACCCGGCAGCTCGACGAGTACCGCGGGCGGCTCGGCGCGCGGGCCGAGGTCGTGACCGCCACGACCAACCGCCGGGTCCACATCCTCGCGATCAATCACCGGCGCCCGCAGATGCGGAGCAAGGAGCTGCGCCAGGGGCTGATGATGGCGATCGACCGCGAGGCGGTGCTCAACCAAGTGTTCCGGGCCGACAAGCCGGAATTCCACCGGGCGATGAGCGGGCCGTTCCCGCCGAACAGTTGGGCCGCGGTGCGCGGGCCGGCCGGGGCGCCGGTCCCGCTGGTCAATCGCGACAGCGCGGTGCTGAAGCTCAAAACCTACCTGGGCGAGGCGGGCGCCAAGCCCGAGGTGACGCTCCTCTTCGCCGGCGACGACCCGCAGTCAAAAAAGGCGGCCGAGGCGATCAAGCAGCAGGTGGAGGGGCTGTTCAAGGACGACCCGGGGCGAAAGCTGTCGGTGATATTGGAAGGGATCCCGCTGCGCGAGCTGATGGTGCGGGTCGAGGCCGAACACCGCTACGACCTCGCGTACGTGCCGTTCGACTACCCGGACGACTGGTACCCCTACGCCCTGGGCGCGATGCTCGACCCGCAGGCCGCCGACCGCGGCGGGCGGAACTGGTTCGGGTTCGTGTCGAAGGACAGCGGCGCGGAGGGGGACGACGAGCAACTGGCGCAGCTATTGCGCGAGCTGCGCTCGTTCCGCGAGTTCGGGCAGTTGTCGATGCGGGCGGTGGAGGTCCACAAGCAGTTCAACGCGCGTGTGCCGTTCATCCCGCTATGGCAGCTCGACCGGCACATGCTCGTTCACAACGCGGTGAAGGTGGTGGTGGACGACTCGAACACCCAGGTCAGCCCGCGGGTGTTGAACCCGACGACGCTGTTCCAGGGCGCCGCCCGCTGGCGGCTGGAGTAGCGGTGCCGGCGTGACTTCTCGTAGCCTGACTCTCCGAGTCGGGTTCTTCTCCGACACCCGAGAGCAGAACCCGACTCGGAGAGTCGGGCTACGAGAACAGAGTCAGTTTACGAAGTGCCCATCGACCACGGAACGCCGCTCCGCGTAACAAGCTGTTGCTCGGGCGGTTGGTTTCGCGTATCGTATTCGTCACCTCCCCAGTGAGGATTTCGTCCCTCCGTACCGGAGTTGCGAGTATGAAGCTGTTCCGCCTCGGCGCGGTCGCCCTGGTTCTGACCGCCGGTTTCGTGGTCGCCGACGAGAAGCCCGTCCCGGCGCTGCCGCTGGTTCCGGCGAACCCGGCCGACAAGTTCGAGACCACACACAAGGTCGTCAAGTCGATCACTGTGAAGGGCGAGAAGGCCGGGCTGACCCTCCAGACGCTCTGCCTCGACAGCAAGGGCCGCGTGGTCGGGCTGGTCGCCCCGCCCAAGCCGTTCGGCGCGCCGACGAAGGGCGCGACCGCCGAAATCCACCTGTTCGACGCCGACGGCAAGGCCGTCAAGAACTGGAAGGTGAACTTCCACGCCACCGCGGTCAACTGCGGGCCGGACGGCACCATCTACGTCGCCGGCGACGCGAAGATCGCGCGGTTCGACGCCGAGGGCAAGCAGCTCGGCGAGACGGCCGAGCTGCCCCACGTCGCGGCCATCATGAAGGACAAGGACGCACTCAAGACGAAGGCCGAGGCGCAACTGAAGCGCGAAAAGGAGCAGATGGCCGAGGTGTACGGCAACGCCCGCAAGCAGATCGCCGCACAGCTCAAGAAGATCGAGGACAAGAAGCCGGAAGACCGCACCAAGACCGAGGAGCGGCAGATCGAGCAGTTCAAGAGCCTCGTCAAGCAGTACGAGCAGATCGAGAACGACTACAAGAACCGGACCGTCGAGCAGGTGATCGAGCAAATGACCGGGCGGATGCGGGTCGCCAACGGTATGGCCGTCTCCGACAAGGACGTGTTCGTCGCGTGCGGCGACGTGGGCTACGGGTACGCGGTGTGGCGGTTCTCGAAGGACCTGAAGGAACCGAAGCAGATCCTCTCCGAGATCGGCGGGTGCTGCGGACAGATGGACATCCAGTGCCACGGGCCGGACGTGCTCGTCGCCGAGAACACGAAGAAGCAGTTCTCCCGCTACGACCGCGAGGGCAAGAAGATGGGCTCGTTCGGCAAGGGCGGGGTGGACACCGATCCGACGTGCTTCGGGTCGTGTTGCAACCCGATGAACCTCCGGGCCATCGGGACGGGCGATGTCTACACCGCCGAGAGCGAGGGCATCATCAAGCGGTTCGGCCCGTCGGGCGAGTTCATCGAGACCGCCGGCGTGGTGAAGCTCAGCGGCGGGTGTAAGAACGTCGCGGTGGCCGTGTCGGCCGACGCCAAGAAGATCTACTTCTGCGACCTGCCGGGGTCGAAGTTCCACATTTTGGAGCGGAAAGAGAAGTGAGTCGCACCGCGGCGTAAGTCCGCCGCCAGGCGAACGGCCGGTGTGAGCCGGCCGGTGGAACCTCCGACCTGTTTGACGCGCGACACCCTCACCGGCCGGCTCACACCGGCCGTTCGCCTTAACCGAGGAACACCCCGTGTCCAATAACCTCAACCGCCGCGAGGCGCTCGCCCTCAGCCTGTCCGTGCTGCCCGCCGTCGCGCTCGCCGACGAGAAGCCCAAAGACAAGCCGGCCCCGGAGATCCCCGCCGGCGCGTTGGTCGTGCTCGTGATGGACCCGCTGTCGGCGGACCTGTCGTGCCCGTGCGTCGCCGGCTACGGCCAGCGCAACTACGACAAACTCGGCAAATACCTGGAAGGGAAGGTCGGGCGCGCGGTCGTCGTCGTGTACGGCGAGAGTCTGGCCGGGGCGCTGAAGAAGAGTACGGGGAAGGCCGATCTCGTCATCGGCAAGGACTCGGTCGTCCGCACGACCGCGCCCGACAACAAGGTCACCGTCACGCACCTCGGGGCGCTCACGGGTCTGGACGGCAAGACCACGCAGACCGGTCTCGTCTGCGTCGCAGCGGCCGACAAGGCGATTACGCCGGCGGACCTGAAGGGGTATACGATCTACTTCGGCTCGGCCGCGGCCGAGGAGAAGAGCGCCGCGGCGGTGAAGTTCCTCAAAGAGTTCGGGGTCGAAGTGCCCGCGAAGCTCGACACGTGCCCCACGTGCAGCACCGGCGCGACGAAGCTGCTCGAAGAGGCGAAGGCCGGCAAGCCGGTCGCGGTCGTCATCTCGTCCTACGCGCAGCCGCTGTTGGAAGGGTGCGGGACGATCAAGAAGGGCGAGCTGCGGGTGATCGGCGAAACGGACCCGGTGCCGTTCATCGCCGCGTTCGCCACCGGCACGCTGTCGCCCGACGACCGCGATACCGTCAAGGCCGCGCTGCTCGCGATCGGGACCAACAAGGGGCTGTGCGCCGCGCTGGAGACGAAGGCCGGGTTCACCGAGCAGCCGCCGGCTAAAAAAAACAAGTCGGTAACCCCGAGTACCCGCAGTGGCGCG
>CAZBXY010000507.1:0-4129 GCA_964495365.1 uncultured Frigoriglobus sp.
TCGGCGAACTGGCGGCGAACTTCGTCATCGTGGTGGGCGTGACGCCGGCGGAGTGACGCCATGCTCCCCGTTCCTCCGCGGCCCGAGCCGGAGCAACCGGACCCGACGCGGGTGCCGGCACCCTTCCCGTGGCGAAGGAGCCGATTTCGGCGGTCGTGAGGGCGCGGGGCGTTCGGCCGCGGAGCAAGTTTGTCGCGATACTTGCCGTCGCCCTACTCGCTTGTGGCGCGTGGGCGTATTGGCGCCCGCGCCCCGATGGTCTCCCGGAAGTGGTCGGTGCCCAATCGGTGGAAGTGAAATTTCATCATCCGTGGGGTGACGAGTCCCCTCGTCCGGGAGCGAAATCGAACGACCAGACAGTCATTTCTGAACTGGCAACAGTATTGAAGAAATCCGAGCGAACGCGGGAGCACAAGTGCGGATCGCGTGGCGCCATCACCTTACACCGCGCGCTCGGACGCACAACCGAACTGGGATTTCTGGCGGGCCACCACCCCGAATGGTACGAAATTGAGTACGAGCGGAAGTTGTACCGCGTGCCGCGGGAGGAATTTGTCGCCGCGATGAAGCGCATCGGTGTCGATGTACCACTCACCTGCCCGTGAACACGGTTGACTCCGACGACACTTCGCGCGAGAATCAGGGCGTCGAACCTGCCCCGCTTTCCCCACCGCGACACGTCGGAGACCGGTTCCATGCTCACGTACATCGGACCGCCACGCACGCTCCGCAGGAACCTGTCGCGGCGCGACGTACTCGCCGCCGGGGCACTGGGCTTCGCCAACCTGGCGCTGCCAGACGTACTGCGCCTGCGCGCGAACGCCGCGCCGGCGACGCAGAGCGCCACACGCGGCAAGTCTGTCATCATGATCTGGCTGCGCGGTGGCGCGTCGCACATCGATAGCTACGACATGAAGCCGGACGCGCCCGCGGAGATTCGCGGCGAGTTCAAACCGATTCCGACGAACGTGTCGGGTATCCAGGTGTGCGAGCACCTCCCGCTGCACGCGAAGATGATGGACAAGCTTGCGGTCATGCGCGGCATTCAGTCGGTCGATATCGGCGACCACACGCCGCACTACATCCTCACCGGGTTCCCGGATCGCGGGAAGCGCCCGGTGTTCGGCTCGATCGTCAGTTACTTGCAACCGCGGACCGACGGGTTGCCGCCCTACGCGAGCCTCATGTACAAGCCGCCGGGGCTGTACGACAACGAAGGCCCGACGTATTGCGGTCCCGCGCATAGGCCGTTCGTGCCGAAGGCCGAGGGGCTGGCGAACCTGCGCCCGATGAAGGAAATCTCGGCCGAGCGCGCCGAGGACCGCAAGCAACTGCTGCGCGCGTTCGACACCATCAACCGCGACCTCGACCACACCGGCACGATGTCCGCGATCGACGCGCACACGCGGCGCGCGATGGAGATGATCGCATCACCGAAAGTGCGCGACGCATTCGACCTGGGCCGGGAGCCGCTCGCAACCTGCGAGCGGTACGGCAAGTATGCCGAGAGCTTCCTCATGGCCCGGCGACTGGTGGAAGCCGGCGTCACGGTCGTGACGTGCAAGGTCGGAGACTGGGACACGCACGAGAAGAACTTCATCGACCACAAGGACCAGCTCCCGCAGCTCGACAAGGGGTTCCACGCGCTCGTTTCCGACCTGTACGACCGCGGATTGGAAAAGGATGTCGCGGTGGTGCTGTGGGGCGAGTTCGGCCGCAGCCCGCGGATCTCGCGCGGCGACGGGCGCGACCACTGGCCGGAGGCCGGCGCCGCGGTTCTCGCCGGCGGCGGGTTCAAGGTGGGTCAGGTGATCGGCGAGACCGACGCCCACGGTGGCCGGTCGAAGGGCAAACCGTACACGCCGTCGAACGTGCTGGCGACGCTCTACGGGCACCTCGGCATCGACACGACGACGACGATCCCGGACCACACGAATCGTCCGATGTATGTCCTCGACGACCGCGAAACGGTACGCGAGCTGGAATAGGCACAGCAAACACAAAGAAGCCGCACGATTAATGCAGATAAAGGCACGATTTGAAGGCAGAAGACAAAAGACAATGGCCACAAAAAGGCACAAAAAGAAACCAAATAGGAGTTACGCAGTTGGGGCACTGGGTAAGATTTCGGTCGCCGTAAGTCCTTAAAACTCGTGGCTGGAAGTTGCCCAAAGTCCCAACTGCGTAACTCCTAACCAAAGACGAATGCAGAAGATTGAGTTCATTCAATTCTGCGTTTTGGCTTTCTGCTTCTTTTGTGCGTTCTTGTGCCTTTTTGTGGCCAATCTCTTCTTGTCTTAATCGTGTCTTTATCTGCGTTGATCGTGCGGTTTCTCTTCATCCTCGTCCGAATCAGTGCGGGACGAGCACCGTGTAGGTATACTTCAGCCGCTTCTCCTCGCCGCCCTTGAGCGCCAGCGACCACAGCAGCTCCTGCCGCTTGTTCACCGAGTACGCGCCCTCTTCGCGGAGCTGGCGCTTCGGGTCGCCGTCGGCCGATGCCAGTTCGCCGGAGAACCGCCGGCGGATCACGAGCGTAATTGTTTCCTTGCGGTTGTTGCTCACCGCGAGTTCGCCCTCCACCGTCGTCTTGCGGTACTGCCGGCCGCCGATCCAAATCAGCTCGCGGGCGCTGCCGCCGTCCTTTGGCAACTGCTCGTGCTCGGTCGCGCGGGTGCGCACGCTCAGCGCTTTCTCGACCCGCAGAACGGTTTCCTCGCCCGCGTTCACCCAGAAGCTCGTGCGCTGGCCGTTGAACTGCCCGTTAGCGATCACCGCGGCCGGGCCGGTCGTCATCGGGAACGGCAGCGGGTTCTTGAACCGTAGCGCGTCCCAGGCGTCGTCGGCCGCGTCGCGGTGCTCGACGCTCCCGTAGGCGTTCCGGGTGTCCGGCACGAGCCATTCCACGATGCGCTCGTACTCGGCCTTCCCCTTCGCCACAGTTAAAGCCAGCACATCGCCCTCGGCCAGGGTGCGCTTGCCGATCGACTGGTAGTGCAGATCCACGCCCTCGCCGGTCGGGATCGCGCCGAGCGCGAGGTTCCGCCCGGCCGGCGCGTAGTTGTTCATCGTCACCGCCTGCTGGCTGACGATCGAGTTGCTCAGCGCGTCGATTTCGCGGTGCCGGGCGTTGGCGAGTTCGGCGAAGAACGACGCCCAGTTGCTGCGCGGGGAAAGCGGCGAGCGGACGTAGGCGTATTCGACGCTGGGGTAGCCGGAGATGAGCCGCACCTCGGCCCCGTCGAGGTCCGCCAGTTCGTTCCGCACCACCGCGTGCTGTTCGAGCAGGAGCGTCTTCGGGTCGGAGATGTCCAGCCGGTAGCTCGGCGCCCACGACAGCCCGTTGGCGATGTAGCGGATCGACACCTTCGTTTCGGCCTTGTCGGTCTCGCGCAGCGTGAACAGCATCTGCGGCCGGCGCCGCGTCACCGTGGCGCCGGCGTCTTCGGACTCGACCGCCGCGACTTCACTGGGCTCGACGTACACACGGCCCTTCGCGGTTTGCAGCACGAGGAACCGGCCGGCGGGCTGTTCGTCGGCCTTCGCCGCCTTCATCTTGACCATCGTGCCGCTGACCGGGGCGCGCTTGTCGCCCTTGAAGTGAACAATGACCTTCTTGCCCGCGAGGTCGTCTTGCAGACTGCCGGGCGCGACGTCGGACGCGGGCACCTCCACGTTGCGCATCTTCACGATCACATCGACGGTCCCGGTGCTGTCGATCCAGAACGTGCCGTGAACGGGCTGCGGCACGTCGTCGAGACTGTATGTGCCCGCTTTGCCGAGTGTGGCCTCGCGCTTGATGATCGCCAGACCGTTTTTGAACAGATCGACGGCGACGATCTTGCTTTTCACGGCAACATCGTCGGCGATCGCGGGTGAACCCGGGAGCACGGCGACCAGTGTGAGGGAGAGGATGCGGAGTGTGCGCATGATGGCATAGCCCTTGCGGGAAGGGAGAGCGACGCCAGCACTATACTCTGAAACCGACGGGAGCCGAGAGGAAGTGCGCGCGGTGATTACAGACGTGTTACAGGCCGCATCGTAGCTATCATGCTCCGCGTGATGCCTACGAACACTCATACCGAATCCGATTGATCCGTAACCCTCTCCAATGTTGGGAGGTTTACCA
>CAZBXY010000508.1:0-4122 GCA_964495365.1 uncultured Frigoriglobus sp.
GGGGTGGGTGTGAGCGTTGTGCATGGCTACGGGCGCGGCGCCACCCCGCCGGGTTTTCTGGCGCCGGCCTCGGCGGGCTTACGCCGCGCCGTTCGCCATACTGTCAGACAGCCACTTCCTCGGCTGGTTCCGGTTCGTCGATTTCGTTGGGGTCGAACCCGGGGAACAGGTGGCAGAACAGGATGCCGACCAGGTACAGCCCGAACATTGGTAGAAACAAGTACGTCATCGTGACCACATCCGGCGTGGGCGTGACGAGGGCCGCGAACAGCGCCAGGATGAAGCACGCGTACCGCCACTTCGTCAGGTAGTCGCCGGCGGAAAACAGGCCGATTCGGTTCAGGAAGATCATGATGAGCGGGGTCTGGAACGACAGCCCGAACACCAGCGGGAGGATGATCGCCAGCCCGAGCCACTCGTGCAACCGGATGTCCGGGTCGAACCCGAGCATCTCGTTGAACTTCAAGAGCGCCTTGACCGCGCCGGGCAGCACGTAGAACTGGCACAGGAGTACGCCGGCGAGGAACAGAATCAGGCTCGGCCCGAAGAAGATATAGACGTACTTCTTCTCGTGCGGGTACAGCCCGGCCCCGACGAACGCCCAGAACTGGTAGAAGAGGAACGGGCTAGCGAGGATGATCCCGCACAGGATCGACACCTTGAAGTATACCACGAACGCTTCTTGGGCGCTGAGCGTAGTGATGTACTGCTTGCCTTCGGTCAGTGCCATACCGGTTTCGCTCAGGACGCTGATCTCGGCCGGGTACACCTGGAGCGTCAGAGCTAATTCCTTCGGCGCGTCGGCCTTGGCGGGACCGAACACCGGCTCAAACTGCTTCACCTCCACCACGGTCCGCAGCGGTGACGGCGCACCGAGGAGTTTGGTCCGCTCCTCGCTCGTGAGCGCGCTTAAGTTGTAGCTGTTATCCTCCAACTTTTTCCGGATCTCCGCGATCTCCTCCGGCGGCGAGCCGGTGAGTTTCGCGATCTTCTCGTCCATCAGTTTCTTCGTCCGCCGGAAGTAGAAGTCGCGAGTTTGCGTTTCGACCGGCGCGGTGATCTCCTTCAGCATCGGCTTGCCGACGCCGATCTGCTTGTTGCCGGTTGATTCGCCGACCGCGTCGAGGATGAACCCGATGAGCATGAAGAACAGCAGCCACTTGAGGGCCGTAATCATCCGGTAGCGGAGTTCCTCGATGTGGTCGCCCAGCGGCATCCGCGTCTCCGCGAACATGTCGTCGGGGTACTGCGGGATCTGCTCCTTGAGCTTCTTGAGACGGTGTTCGGTGGCCATGACGGCGAACCCCGTGGTGTGGGGATTACCCAACCCGAGGCGAAGGTGCCCGACCGGTTGGCAGAAGCGGGTGTAGCGGAAGGTCAGAATTATCCTATGAGCCGGAACTGTGGCGCACAAGGCCGGCAAAGTAGTAGGCACACTCCGTGTGCCGTCGCTGTACGGGAGGGAAAGCGACGGCACACGGAGTGTGCCTACTACTCTGCCGGCCCCGACGAGATTCTTGCGTCTTTTTGCCGCCGGCGGCGTCTGACTGGTGGGAGCTGTCGCCTCTCGATCGCTTCCGAACAAGGAGCAGAACCGTGAAAACCGAATCCGCCGTACAATTTGAAACCGAGAGCCGCATTCACATCGCCCTGGCCGCGGGCGATCTGGCGCGGTCGGTGGCGTTCTACCGCACCCTGTTCGGCCATGAGCCGACGAAGGTGCGTCCCGGGTACGCGAAGTTCGAGGTCGCCGAGCCGCCGGTCAACCTGGCGCTGAACGCGGTCGCCAGCGCGATCGGCCCGAACCACCCGGTCGCGCACTTCGGCGTCCAGGTGAAATCCACCGCGGCCGTGCGCGCCGTGGCCGATCGACTCCGCGCCGACGGGCTGGCAACACGCGACGAAAGCGAAGTGGCCTGCTGCTACGCGGTCCAGAACAAGGTGTGGGCGACCGACCCCGACGGCAACAAGTGGGAAGTGTACGTCGTGCTGGACAACGACAGCGCGCAGTATCATTCCTCCCAGACGGCCTGTTGCCTCGAATCGGCCTCCGTGCCGAGCAACTCGAGTTGCTGCGATCCGGTGGCGACCGGCTGTTGCACGAGGAGTTGAGATGACCGCCCGGCCCACCACGGAAGCACTCTGGGCGCTCTTGAACGCGGACCTGCGGCGGTTCATCCGCCGCAGGGTCGCGGACGAGTCCCTCGCGGACGATCTCCTTCAGGAGACGTTCGTGCGCGTTCACCATCACCTCCCAGCGCTCGAAGCGGTCGAGCGGGTGACTGCCTGGGTATACCAGATCGCCCGGAACGCGATCCACGACCACTACCGCGCCGCCGGCGGCACCGTGCCGCTGGCCACCGATCCGGCTGAGCTGCCCGACGACGCGATCGCCCAACTCCGCCGCGAGGCGAGCGGGTGGCTGGACGAGATGATCTGCTCGCTGCCGGACGGCTACCGCGAGGCCGTGCAGTTGTCCGAAATCGATGGGCTGAGCCAACAGGAGGTGGCCGACCGACTCGGCCTGACGCTGTCGGGGGCGAAATCCCGCGTCCAGCGCGGCCGGGCGCTCTTGAAGGGCGCGCTCGAAAGCTGCTGCCGGTTCGAGTTCGACGCCCGCGGCAACATGACGGACTACCACCCGCGCGCCGAGCGCCGGGTGTGCGAGGACTGCGGCGAGTGACCGCGGCACGGCAAATTGGGCCGGTCGTACCGGCCGCACGAGCTACGCGAATCGGTTGGCATTCGTGGAGAGCAACGGACATGGAGCCGGGGTTGCCCGCGGGGCGATAATGGCGGTGTGGAAGGAGTCTGCGCCGATCCCGGAGGGAAGACCATGCGCCGGCGGATGCTGTTTCTGGCGGTTCTCGCTCTGGTCGGGTGCAACCGGTTCTCCGGCCCGGTCGAGACGCGACAACTCCCGCGCGCCGACTCCCCCGGTTACGACCTCGAAGAGCAACGCAAGCGGGGCCGCGAGCGCAATTCCATTTCCGAGGACGATTTCCGCATCGGCCCGAAGGGCTACATCGACCGCGTCAGCCCCACCGGGCGGTAAACGCCGCACGATCCAGAAGCGATCGGTCATTCATCTGGTGCGCCCGATCCGAACACCTCGTCAGGATCGAGCAGCGCCAAACTTTTGCCCACAACCTGGTTCACGGTCTCTTCGTCGAGCTTCGTCCAGTGTTCCGCGCGCCGCGCGACCCAATCGATGCTCCGTATCTGGTCCGACAAAACCACACCTGTAACTTCCAAGCCTTCGGGGATGGGCACTTCAAACGGGTATCCCTTGACTTGGTTCGTGATCGGGCAGATGAGTGCCAACTGACTCTTGCGGTTGTAATCCGCCGGCGAGAGGACGAGTACGGGGCGCGAACCGGCCTGTTCGTGACCGCGGATCGGATCGAGAGAAATGCGAACCACGTCCCCGCGATCGGGGACGTATGCCGTGCGCGAGCGGCTCATAGCGCTTCGCCCCCGACGGGCGGCCCCAGATCGACCAGGGTGTGCCGGTTCTTGTCGGTCATGCGCGCGACCAATTCCTTGACCGACGGCCGCGGCCGGGGCGCCTTCTTGAGTTTGATCCGAACCTCGTCGGGCGCGACCTGTTCGACGACCACGGATCGGCCCGCGAACCCGTCGGGCAAGACGACCCGCGACCGGCCGTCCACCTTGCGTGTTGTCACCGCCATCGGTCGCAGTCCTTATGGAGGACAGGCCGCTGGCCTGTCAGACCCAAGAGACAGGCCAGCGGCCTGTCCTACAAGAAGTATCAGGATACGCCATCCGAACGGGCGGGGTCAATGGGATTTCCCACAGTGGGCAGTGGGAAATGGGCACTGATTCCCGTCCCGCGGCCCGCAAGGATTCTGCGCGGGCGACGAACAATCTCCTGCGGTCGTGCCCCCGATATTTCGTTGCGTTGCGGCGTCGCGGGGCGCACCATGAGCGTAATCACGGGAAACTACATCTCTTGCGGAGAGCCGTCATGGGACTGATGGATTGGGCGAAGGGCCAGTTCATCGACATCATCGAGTGGACCGAGCCGAGCCAGAACGAGATCCTGGCGCACCGCTTCACGCGGCACAAGAACGAGATCAAGAACGGGGCGAAACTCGTCGT
>CAZBXY010000509.1:0-4118 GCA_964495365.1 uncultured Frigoriglobus sp.
GCCGGGACGGTCGGGCGGGGCTTGCCCGGAATCAGCAGCGGGACCGCCACCCCCGTCCCGCCGGTGACGCCAGCGAGGGCGGCCGGCACCGGCACCTCCTCCACCGCGACGAGGTAGACCTGCCCGGACATGCCCGGCCGGAACCGGGGTTCGGAGCCGCGCGGGTTGTCGAGTTCGGCCCACGCGGTGGTCACGTTCGTGACCGGGTCGAGGAACTGACTCTTCGCCTTCACCGTCGTGCGGAACACCTCGCCGGGGTACGCGACCAGGCGCAACTCGACCGGCTGCCCGACCGCGACCCGGCGCAGGTCCTTCTCCAGCACCTCGACCCGCACCCACACGGTCGAGAGGTCGATCACCTCGACCAGGTGCTCGGCCGGCTCGACCACCTTCCCGGCGGTCAACTCGGCGTGGACGACGGTCCCGGACACGGGGGCGGTGACGGGCAGGGTAAGTCCGGGGAGCGGCTCGCCGCGGCGGAGCAGTTCGTCGAGCCGGGCGGCGGGCAGGCCGAGGCCGAGCCACTTGCTCTTCGCGAGGTCGAGGGCGTTGCGGTTCCGCGCCAGCCGCGTCTCCGCGTCCAGCACCAACTGCCCGGCCACGGCCCCGGCGTCGGCCGACTTGGTCAGTTCCGCGACCAGCTTCTCGGACAGCGCGATGTCGTTGCGGGCGGCCAGGACGTCGAGCTGGAGGGCGTCAATCTCCATGCTCTCGACCTCGGCGATCGTGTCCCCGGCCGCGACCGTCTGGCCCGGGACGACGGACACCCGGACGACCCGGCCCGCCACCTTCGCGGTGGCGAATGCGTGGTTCCGCCACGGAGCGACGACCGAGGCGTAGGCCAGCACCTTTTCCTCGACCAGCCGCACCTCGACGGCGGCCGTCTCCACGTCGATGCCGGTGCGGGCGTCCGCCGTGAGGAGGAGGGTGCCCGCACCGGCGTCAACCTGCGCCCCCTTGGTCGGGAGCGGGGCGTGGCCCTCGTGGGCCCAAAGCCAGCTCACAGCAGCGGTCAAAAGCAGGAGGACGGCTGTCACGGCAGCCGGTCGGAACCGCCGGGAGTCGAGCCGAGGAGTGCGGAACGTCATAGTGACCTCACGGAGCGAGTGATCAATAAAAGCCATTCCTTGGGCAGGGCGTACAAGCCGCGACAAGCATGTCGCCGTACGGAGCTGCGACTTTCAGGCGACGGAGGAGCCGCTCAAAAACTCGGGATAGCGGGGAGAGCTTGAAACGGTAGGGCAGCGGGAACCCGGCACCGGTCATGCGTTCGACGCGCAATGCCGAACCGAGCAGATTGTGGAACTCCTTCGGCTCAAACCGGTAGACGTACTGAAGCTGGCCGGAATGCCCGCCGGCGGCTCCCTCCTTGACCCAGCCCGCGGCCCTCCTTGATACGGACCAGTTGTGCGCCGTCACAACTACCTGGGCGTTCGGGCTCGCGACCCTCGCCAATTCGCGGATGCAGCGCCGCCGGAGATCTGCGTCGGGGATTTGTTGGAGAGCATTGGCACACAGAACCCGGTCGAACGTCGCGTCGGCAAAGGGGAGCGCTGACAGGTCTCCGCGCACGAGATCGACGCGGGCACCACTCAGAGAACCTCGAAGGTATCGCAGCGATTCCCGGGACAGGTCCAGGCCCACGACGCGTACATCCGGGCACAAGTAGCTCCTGACCGTGAGGCCCGTGCCGCAACCGGCGTCCAGCACCACGTCGCCCGGCTGGATTTGCAGCGCCCGGATCGCGGCCTGGACGCCCGCCATGTAGCGCGGGTCACGGGCGCGTTTCTCCTCGTAGCGGCGCGCCTGCTCGTCCCACTGTCGGGCCTCCGCCTCCAGCAACTCACTCCAGTGGTTCTGACCAGTCACGAAAACGGGAACCCCGTCCTCGATCGGGAAGACACGCCCGCACTCGGAGCATCGCAGGTCGGGCTCTGCCCCGTCCGGCAACGCGGCCGTCCCTCTCGGCTCGACCCCGACGAGCACGCCACTGTTCGGATGGGCGGGGCAACGGAAACCGACGCTCAGCCGTCCGGGAGCGGCTTCGAGATTGACCATCCCATTCCTCCCTGCTGATCCGTGCATAGAACTCACTCGGTTCGACTCGCACCGGGCCTGCATCGCACGCCGCAACGCGATCCGGGCGTCGAACCCCGGCCGCCCGGGCCAGGACGTCGGCTGGCGGGCACGAACGCCCGAAGCCCGGGACGGCGCGAGGCCCCCGGCCTTGCGGCCGAGGTCGGGGTGCTACCGCGCCCGGTCGGCCGCGACGGCCGCGAGCGTCTTGTCGGGGTCCGCCTGGGCCTTCCCGGCGCACCCGCGGCAGCACACATAAACGGTCTGGCCCTTCACGGTCACCGGAACGGGCTTGCCCATCGACCCGAGTTCCTCGCCGGTCACCGGGCACGTCTTCTGCCCCCCGAACGGGAGGGCTGCGGTCGGGGCACCCGGCGGCCCGGGAAGGCGGGCCGGACCATCCGGCCCGACTCTCGGGTCGGCGGCCGGCAGGGTCGGGGGCGGCCCCGGCGACTCCTTGCGGCAGGTCCGGCACCCGCTGGGGCTCGAACACCCGGTGACGAGCGGCACCAGAATCGCCACCGTCACCCCACTCAGCACGGTCACGAGCAACTGCTTCATCACCTTCAGCCCTCCTTGATCGGCCCGGAGACCGGGCCGTGGGTATCGCGGGCGCGTCCTTTGCGCCCGCGCCGGTCCGTCACCTCCCGGCGGCGGCCCTGAACTCGCTCACCTTAGCGAGCGCCTTGTCCGGGTCGGTCAGAACCTTCCGCTTGCACCCCTTGCAGCAGACGAACACCGGCTCTTCCTTCCCGTCACTACCCTTGACCATCAGTTTGACGGGCTCTCCCATCTCACCGAGCTTGGTGTCCGGCATGACCGGGCAGTACCCCTGGGACGCGATCATCGCCGCGTCGTCTTGATCCGGCGTGGTGCCTGCGACTTTCGGTTCGTCCGCACCCGCGACGGCCCGGCAGCATCCCTGGCCGTAGAATTTCCAGACGGCGTAACCGCCCCCGGCCGCAAGTGCGGCCACAAGCAGCGCGAACCCTGTCGTCTTGAAGCTCATGGTCCACCTGGATTGTGAGTCGTTAAGTCGCGCCCCGGCCAGTGACAGCTCCGGCCGGGGCGCGTCGCATTACCTCTCCGGCTTCTTCTCGAACGTGCCGGCGGCACCCTCGATCCGGGTCGGCTTGTACCCGGCCTTCTCGACCGCCTCCCACATCGCCTTCGGCGACGGGGTGGCACCCTTCTTCGCCACCACCGTGAGCGTCTTGGTCTTGACATCGGCGACGGCCGACTCGACGCCCTCGACCGCGGACACGGCTTTGCCCACCGTCTTGGCGCACCCCGCGCACGACATCCCCTCCACCGAGACCTTGCTGGTCACGGCGTCGGCCTTCGCGGGTTGGGCCGGCTGATCGGCGGCTGCACAGCAACCGCCCGCGCAGCAGCAGCCTTTCCGGTCCGCCTTCGTCCGCGGGGCCGGGGCCACGTCCGCGCTGACCGACGTCAGGTCGCAGCACGCCGCCCCGGGCACGCAGCAGTCGTCGCCGCAGCACGGCGAGCCGGGGAAGCAGCAGTCCGCGCCCGGGGAGCAGCAGTCCGAGGCGTTCGCCGCCGGCGTTTCACAGCAGAGAGCTCCGGGCAGGCAGCAGTCCGCCCCCGGCGCGCAACAGTCTCCGACGTCGCAGCACGGTGAGCCGGGGAAGCAGCAGTCCGCGCCCGGGGCGCAACACCCGGTCCGGGTCTCGGCCAGGGACAGCCCAACGCCGGCCAGCCCGAAGACGGCCACCAGCCCGAGGATCGCTTTCGTCACCATCATTCAGTCCTCCAGGAATGCCGGTCCAAGTCGGCCGGCGTGCTTCGATCAGGGAGTACCGCAATGCGGGACCACCCCGCAGGCGGGCCGTGAAGTCACTTCTTCACGTAGGCGGAGGGGTCCTTGATCTGGTCCGGCTTCTCTTTGGCCGTGGCCAGGAAC
The DNA here is from genome assembly GCA_964495365.1 of uncultured Frigoriglobus sp. Classification (GTDB taxonomy): domain Bacteria; phylum Planctomycetota; class Planctomycetia; order Gemmatales; family Gemmataceae; genus Gemmata. Next base: position 4,001 of record CAZBXY010000509.1, read on the forward strand.
TCCTCGATGCACGGGATGCAGCAGAACTCGTAGGTCTTCCCGCCGACCACCCAGGTGAACTTCGGGTGGCTCATGTCAGTTATTGGGTGTTTCCTGTCCATCCTGTTTGGCGTAGACC
>CAZBXY010000510.1:0-4084 GCA_964495365.1 uncultured Frigoriglobus sp.
GTGAGAACTGGTCGGGGACGCGACGACCAGCCCGTCCCGCGTGCGCCCGCGGTCGAGCAGGTGCCGGGTGCAGCGGGCCGCGCCGTCGAGGTCGTCCACGGCGACGAGGTCGTGTTCGAGTTCGCGGTTGTTCCCGCGCAGGTTCCGCTCCATCAGAACGACGGGCAGCTCCTCCAGCGCGCACGCGGCCAAGAGCCGCTCGTCGGCGCGCATCTCCTCGGGGCTGTACCGCGACGGCAGGAGGAACACGCCGCCGCACCCGGCCTCCTTCGCCCGCCGCACGTGCTTGCGGACGTCGGCGTCGGAGAGATTGGCGGTGAGCGGGATCGCGTCCGGTTCGAGGTGCATCGGCTCGCGCCGGGCCAGCGCCTCGAACCCGAACCGCGTCAGGGTGATGGTGTGCTTCTGCCACTGCCCGGGGGTGAGCCGCATGACCAGCGCCCAGCGGTCGGCCGTCGGCGCGGCCACGCGGTAGCACCCGGACCGCTGCACGGTCTGGATCAGCCCCTTGTCGCGCAGGATCTGTAGCGCGCGCGACGCAGTCACGACGCTGATCTTGTGCTGCTCAGCGATCCCGCGCACGCTGGGCATCTTGCCGCCGTCCCACATGCCCCCGCGGATCTGGGATTCCAGGGTTTCGGCGACTTCCACGTATTTGGGCGGACTATTGACGATACTCATCGGACCGGCTCCGCTTGGCAGTGCGTAGCACAGTATGACAAGCCGTGCGGTCGGATGCGAGTGTTACTTTCCCAAAGTTGGACGGGATGAGGCGCTGAGGCACACGGGCTAGAAAGCCCGTGCCACGAAAGAACCAAAGGCACAACTCCGCGTGCTCAGAAGTCCCCCACCACCTCGCCGCCGGCGCGGGTACTCAGCGCGCGGAGGGTCGTCATCGGGGTCGCGTTCGGCAGGAACCGCACGCTCCCGTCGGTCAGCGCCACGTTCACCCCGCTCGCGTGGTAGCTCCCGTACGCGCCCATCCGGCCCCACCACGCCAGGCTGAAGTCGTTGTCCCAGGGGATCGGATCGGGCGGGGTGGGCGGAATGCCGGGCGGCGGCGGCGGCGGCGGAACCCACGGGACCGGCTGCTGGTAGCCGATCGGCTTTTCCGCGCTCAGCAGCCCCCCGGACGAGTGGACCCCCGGCGGCGGCGCCCACACCGCGTAGCTCGACGACGGCTGGAGCGGTGGGTTTGGGGCCGGGGTGATGACGCCCGGCGGCGCGGTGCGGAACGAGTCGAGCGCCGCGTCGCCGACCCGGCGCTCGCCGAACAGGATCGTGTTCGAGGTGCCGTCGGTCACGTCGGTCATGCGCACCCCCACCTGACCCGCCGGCGGGTCCGAGCCGGGGCCGGTGGCGTGAAACATGCCGTCGCGGGTCGCCCGGCTCGCCGGGTACACCTTCCACCCCCCGTTGCCGCCGTAGGTGGTCAGCGCGTTCACCTCGCTGTGCGGCAGCGTCGGGTGACTCGGGCACACGTAGATCGTAATCACGATCCCGGCCCGCGCGGGCGAGCCGGAGTAGTTCGTGCTGAGGTTCACAAAGTCCCACTGCTTGTACAGCGGGTCCTGTTCGATGTACGGGAGCAGCTCGACGAACAGCGACGTGTACCGGTTACCGGTGTACGTCGAGCCGGGGAACCGCTCGGTGGTGTCGTGGTAGTTGTGCGCCGCCAGCGCGAGCTGCTTCAGGTGGCTGGTGCATTTCATGCGCGCCGCGGCCTCGCGGACCTTCTGCACCGCGGGCAAGAGCAGCCCGATGAGGACCGCGATAATCGCGATCACCACTAACAGCTCGATCAGCGTGAATCCCGATTTCGCGCGTCGCATGATGTGTCTCCCCGCGATCATCATCGCGCACGCGGGGGGCGGAGTCCACGGCCGATCGGTGAAAAATCTGTACGACTCCTGGCGGCGGGCCGTTGCGGCCGGTTCTTCTGTGGCGGACCTCGCCGGCGCCAATTTGTCTTTTGTAGCCCGCTCGCTGTCACATGAATCCGGTGTGGAATGACACTTCCGTGGGGTGTTGGCGTGTTTTGGCGCGGAGGTGTTCGGGGACACCCGAGGGGTCCGAAAAAAGGTGCGCGGGCGGCCCTCCGCCGGTGCCATTGCGCCCAAGAGAACTTCGACCCCTAACCCCTTGCCCAGGAAGGAAGGGGGGACAAGAGAGCGGCCTTCTGTCTGAAGCCCCTCTCTCGGGGGAGGGGTTGGGGAGGGGCCTGCGGAACTTCGACCGGTACGAACCCGCACGACTCGTACAGCGGGCGCAGGCTCTCCTTGCTCGTCAGCATCACATAGGGCACGCCGCGCCGGAACGCCTGGTTGACCGTTTCGATCACCAGCGCCGACGCAATGCCCCGGCCGCGCGACTCGCCGCTCACCACCACGTAATCGATCTGCCAGTTGATCGGGGCGTTCACCAGGAGGAACCCGTCGGCGATCCCGTCGATGTCGCGATGCACGGCGACGAACCGCACCCCGGCCCACACCGCGAGGAACTTCCCGCGGGTGCGGAACTGCGTGTTCACCAGGCTCCACAGGCGCTGGCACGCCGGCTCGTCGGCCAGGAACTCTTGCGCGGTCAGAAACTCGATGACGCGGGCCACCGGGCGCACCGCGGAAGGCTTGCAGAAGTAGTGCAGTTCGGGTTCGGGCATGAGGGGACTCCGGGGCGATGCCACGGGCGGCGCGAGAGGTGTGGAATCGTACCGGGATCGGGAGGGGCCGCCAAGAGGAAGTGAGCGGGCGGCGAAGGTGCGATTCGCGCCCCCGCACAACCGGCGCGCGAATCGCGGTGGGACCTGATGGCGGAGGGTGTTCGGGGACACCCAAGGGGTCCGAAAAAAGGGTGTGCGGGCGGCCCTCCGAACTCCCCTTCCCCTCTCCACACTCCAGAAACTACACTCGTCCCGCCCAGGGAAGGAGCCACACCATGTGCGGAATCGTCGGGTTCACCGGGCGGCGCGAGGCCTCGCCCGTCCTGTTAGAGGGATTGCGGCGCCTGGAGTACCGCGGGTACGACAGCGCCGGGCTGGTCACGAGCACCGGCAACGAGCTGCACCTGCGCAAAAAAGCCGGGCGGCTCGCCGAGCTTCAGGGGCACGTCGCGGATCACCCCGCGCCCGGGACGCACGGCATCAGCCACACCCGCTGGGCCACTCACGGCGGGGCCACCGACCACAACGCCCACCCGCACTTCGACGCAGAGAACGCGATCGCTGTCGTTCACAACGGGGTGATCGAGAACTTCGCCGCGCTCAAACACAAGCTGAAGGGTGACGGCGTCGAGTTCCGCTCGGAGACCGACACCGAGGTGCTGAGCCACCTGATCGCCCACTTCTACCACGGCGACCTGCTCTCGGCGGTCATCGCGGCGCTGGGGCTGGTGAAGGGCACCTACGGGCTGGCGGTGATGTGCCGGTACGAACCCGGGGTGATCGTCGGGGCCCGGCTCGGCAGCCCGCTCGTCATCGGGATCGGCGAGGACGGCCACTACCTCGCCTCCGACGCGAGCGCGCTGGCCGGGTTCGCCGACAAGGTCGTGTACCTGAACGACCGGCAGGTGTGTCAGCTCGACGAGACCGGCTACGTGATCCGCAACCAGGACTTCGACACGGTCGATGTCCCAGTGCAGGACATCGCGCACTTCCTGGGCGAGGGCGACGCGGACCGCGGCGAGTTCCCGCACTACATGCTCAAGGAGATCTACGAACAGCCCGAAACGCTCGAGAGCGCGATGCGCGGGCGGCTCGACTCCGCCGACTGCACCGCGCACTTCGGCGGGCTGAACCTCTCCGCGCAGCAGCTGCGCCAGATCGACCGCGTCATCATGACCGCGTGCGGCACGAGCTACCACGCGGCGCTGGTCGGCGAGTACCTCTTCGAGGAACTGGCCCGCGTACCGGTCGAGGTCGAGTACGCCAGCGAGTTCCGCTACCGCAACCCGCCGATGGACCGCAACACGGTGGTCCTCGCCATCACCCAGAGCGGCGAGACCGCCGACACGCTCGCGGCCCTGCGCGAATCGAAGCGGATGGGCCACACGACGCTGGCAATCTGCAACGTGGTGGGCAGTTCGATCG
>CAZBXY010000511.1:0-4077 GCA_964495365.1 uncultured Frigoriglobus sp.
CCTACGACGGCAACGGGAACATGACCGGCGACGAGACCGGCAAGCAGTTCGTCTACGATGCGTGGAACCGGCTGGTGACGGTGAAGAGCAGCGGGGGCACCACGCTCAAGACCTACGCTTACGACGGGCTGAACCGCCGGGTGAGTGAGACCGCAGGCGGCACGACGACCGACCTGTACTACTCGGCCGCCTGGCAGGTACTCACCGAGAAGGTCGGAAGCAACACGACCAAGCGGTACGTGTGGAGTCCCGTCTACGTGGACGCGATGCTGCTGAGGGATCGCGACACCGACGCCAACGGGAGTTTAGACGAGCGGTTGTGGGTCCAGCAGGACGCCAACTTCAACGTCACCGCACTCGTCAACGGCAGTGGGACCGTGATCGAGCGGTACGTGTATGATGCGTATGGCGTGGTGACGGTGCTGGACGGAAGTTACGGGAGCAGGGGTACGTCGAGCTATGGGTGGGACGTGCTGTGGCAGGGGATGCGGTACGACAGCGTGAGCGGGTCGTACAAATCACGGGAGCGTACCGACATCAGCCCGACGCTTGGGCGGCCGTTCCAACTGGACCCGATCGGGTTCGAGGCCCGAGACGTGAACTTCTACCGGTGGGAGGGGAATAACCCAACAAATCGACTGGATCCGATGGGCCTCGATGATAAGCCGATCACTGATGTCGGGGAGATCCAGAAGATCATATTCGGCAAGAAATTACCACCGAAACCTACTCAGGATTTTTCGAAGGATGAGGACATTGATATTCTTCGATCCAATAGTGGATGTATCGGGTTCGTAAGCGGCGTCTGCCTCACTCTGGAAGAATTCAAGCAGCGATACGTGGATCTTAATAAAATCCTTAAGAATACAAATGATGCATTTAATGCTGCGCTGGTCCCAGAAACCTTGCCTGGGGTGAAGTGCTACAAAACCTTCAAGGACGCAGATGCCGTCAAAGCTCCTGAAGGAAAAACGAAAATCATCTTCCGAAAATGTGGTAAATGGAAAGATGACAAGGAGCCAAAAGGGCCGGAAGTGCCCATCAATTCGATTGAGGGGATGGGTGGCAACAAAGATGATTGGGATTATGCCGTCTTGCACGGAGGGATGTGGACGAACGTGCAGAACCAACTGGGCTTTCAGACCGGATATCATGGCAAGGACGAGCCGAAGAATGATGCAAAGAAGTGGCCCAACTGCATGTACTGCGTCTTTCTGAAGGATGCAAAGAAGGGAAAGTAACCTACCCGCAGAGCGACAAAAGGCGATGACAATGTCTCACACTCGTGCTTTTACAATACTGATGCTCGTAACGACTTCTGCGGCGGGCATCTTCGCCGCAGATGACAAAGGAGGGAACACTCCCGAAGGCGCGCGCACAAAGGACAAGAGTGAGTCGCCATTCGCCAATGCATTCCCTTTCCCTATATGGCCAGGAAACAAGGAAGGGCATGTCATAAGGAGCTTCGGAATTGGCTGGGCCAGCACGGAGTGGCTTCCACAATACATTAAGGCACTGCGATCCAAGAAGGTGGGGGACATCACACTCGCTCTCACCTGCCTCGGCTGCCTCGGCCAACATGCTGAGTTGGCCATTCCAGCGATCCTGCCAACTCTTGAGCATCCCTCATTCAAGGTGAGAGTTGAATCGCTTGAGTGCTGTGGGCATATTGGGATCTCCGACCCCAAAATGCTGGCCAAAATGCTGGAAAAAGTGAAGCCGATGCTTGCGTCGGAGGACAAACAACTCAAGCTCGCCGCTATTTTCTGCGTTTCCCGGCTGGAGACGCCAAAGCACGAACACTACCGTGAGGCTCTGCGGATTCGGAGCGCCGCCGACAATGACGAGGAGACGAAGCTCACAGCGCGCAAAGCCGTAGACTCTTCCGCGCATATCTGGTTTCGTTTTCTCGTGGCGGATGCATTATTCTCAGCCGATCCGACCGTTCGCACGACGGCCCTGAGATTGATCGATCGAATGAAGTCTCCTGCGCAGCGCACGATCGCTTCTGCAGTCTGCTGGCGATTGCTGAGCGATGGCGATCCTCACGTTCGCGCTGCAGCGGCGTACTGTTTGGCAAGAAATTCAATTCTGCCGGAGATTGAGATGCGGGCCTTGTCGGCCCTCCGACGTTCGAGTTCAAGTGACATCGTGCGGTGTAGCGCAGTGGAAGGGATGCTGTTGTATGAAAACGAATTACCTCTCATTGTGTATCGTGAGGTGGCGCTGGCGTTAGCCGACGACTCCCCAGATGTCCGCGATCAAGCCGCCAGCATATCCAATTTTATCAACAGGAATCGCAGGGCGATGGGCTCTCAGCTTTCTGGGCCATTGGTGGTGTTGCTGAATGACCGAAGGCCGGAGGTGCGAAGGCAAGCACTCGATCTGCTGGGTTGGTGCAAATCGGCCGCGAACGGAGCTGTTCCGTCAATCGTATTATCTCTCATGTTTGACAGTGATTGGAATGTCAAACTTGCTGCGTTGGACGCGCTGTATGAGATTGCAATAAATCAATAGGCTTGCGGCACGCTGGAGACCTACGACTTCCTGGGGCTGGGCACCGTGGTCACCTGCGCGCACTCACAACCCAACGTCGATCTGAGCTACGTCAAGCGTTCGGGCGAGAGCGTCGCGGACGCGGGGATCAGTACACGGGTCTGGACCGGTTCGGCCGTGTGATCGATCAGCGGTGGCTCAACCCGTCTACGGGCACCGCGACGGATCGGTTCCAGTACGGCTATGATCTCGTGGGCAACCGGGAACCGGCTTGAAACACAACGGGCGGCCCGGAGGCCGCCCGTCGGTCGTTACTTCGTCCAGCAGAACTGGCAGTTCGAGCACGTCGTTCCCGCCCGCTTCCCGGCGTCCGTCTCCGCGGGGCACAGGAGGTCGAGGTTAATCCTCGACGGTTCCTTCCGCACACCGCGGGTCGCGAACACCAGGTCGGACGCCTCCATTACGGCGTCCGTCTGCAACCACGCCACCCGCGCGCCGTCCGGCACCTGGGGCGGGTAGCCGGTCTCGTCGTCGGCCGACAGCCACAGGCACACGTTCTCCGTCGCCGCGATCTCCCAGAGTATCGCGGCGATCGGCTCGATGCGCCAGCTCCGCGTGTACAGATAGAACCGGACACCGGGCCGGGCCTCGGCCACCGCTTTGATCTTCTTCGCGTAACCGGGGGAGTAAACGTCCCCGGCCACGTGCCAGCGCATGACCAGCACACCCTTGCGGTACAGCTCGTCGGCCATCCGGCCCACGAAGTCGCCCCGCTTGGACTGCTCGAACGCCCAGTCGAGCCGCTCCTGCACCTGCGGGAACAGGAAGCGACCCGTCCGGGCGTAACACACCGATTCGCACAGCGCACTCCGCCCCGGACAGGTGCGGACGGGCGGAATGTCGAAATGGAACACCGAGCCGCCCAGCTTCTCGTTCGACTGGACCAGCAATCCGCGCACGGTCGCCACGAGCGTGACCCTCACCGTGTCTAGCCCTCCGATCCGGTGAACGCTCACCGGACAGGGCATAACCCGGCGACGGTAGCGCGGCGGAATCCAAACGCAACCGGCGAGTGAAACGGGCGGAACGATTCGCGCATCGATGTGTCTTCGCGGTCACGCGACCGACCGCCGCCGGCGACAGTTTCAGAGTCGAATGCGTTCGATCTCTTCCACGGTCACTTCGTCGGACGTACGATCGTAGAGTTTCGTGGTCCGCGGTGATTCGTGGGCAGCAATCTGCTGAGCGTGTTCCAGGGTGCCGCCGCCTTCGAGGTAGGCGGTGATCCCGGTCGCACGAAATGAGTGGTTGCAAATCCGCTCGCCCAACCCGGCGGCGACCGACCGGCGCTTCACCATCGCCAGCGCCTCGCGGCGAGTCAGCCGTGTAGACGTGAGTTGTCGCTTGCGATCGAGTCGGCGGAACAACGGCGTTCCCTTTACCGCGTCGATCCCGGCCGCCTTCAGGTAGGTATCCAGGTACTCGTCGAGCTTGTGGTGAGCCGGGACCGCGTGTTCTCGCCCGCCTTTCTCGTGCAAGTGCAGCCACCAGCGCTTCCCCTGCTGGGCGTAATCCTCGACG
>CAZBXY010000512.1:0-4055 GCA_964495365.1 uncultured Frigoriglobus sp.
TGGTAAACCTCCCAACATTGGAGAGGGTTACGGATCAATCGGATTCGGTATGAGTCCCGGCATCACCACATCCGTGACGAGCAGCGAGATCGGTGTGGAATGCCGGGCTGCCAATTGCACGGCTTCGTTGCCAGTCGCCGCTTCCAGCACCGTGTAACCGCACCCGACCAGAACGTGTCGCGTCAGTGCGCGCACCCCGTCTTCGTCTTCTACCAAGAGTACCGTCTCGGTTCCCCTTGGAGGCGTCCGAACCCCGGACCGGGGTTCGACTCCCTCGACCGCACCACCCGTTCGCGGTAGGTACACCTTGAACGTCGTACCGACGCCGCCTTCACTGTAGAGGTTGATGTGCCCGCCGAACTGCTTGACGATCCCGTAGACCGTGGCCAGACCGAGGCCCGTTCCCTTCTCCCTCTTGGTTGAGAAGAACGGCTCGAAGATTCGGGCTTGCACCTCCGGCGTCATCCCGCACCCCGTGTCGGAGACGGAGAGCAGGACGTGTGGGCCGGGCCGGGCATCGACGTGAGTTCGCGTGTACGTCTCGTCGAGGTGGACGTTTCGGGTCTCGATCGTCAACTTCCCGCCGGTCGGCATGGCATCCCTCGCGTTGACCGTCAGGTTCAGCAGAACCTGCTCGATCTGCCCCGGGTCCGCCTTCACTGACCCCAAGTTGGGGTCGAGGTTGATGGCGACCCGCACGTCCTCGCCGATGATCCGCCGGAGCATTTTCTCGGCGTCCGTGACCACGCCGTTGAGGGAGAGTACCCGGGGGGATACCACCTGCTGGCGGCTGAACGCGAGCAGCTGACGGGTCAACCCCGCCGAGCGTTCCCCGGCCTGCTGGATTTCCGTCAGGAGTTCGCGAGAGGGGTCGGTCGGGGGAAGGCTCTGTAGGAGAAGATCGCTGTACCCGTTGATGATGGTCAGGAGGTTGTTGAAGTCGTGCGCGACGCCACCCGCGAGTCGCCCGATCACCTCCATCTTCTGAGCCTGCCGCAGCTGGGCCCCGAGCCGCTCCCGCTCGGTCACGTCGGTGTTGATGACCAGCGTGGCCTTGGGTCCGCCGGCGGCATCGCGGACCAGCGTCCACCGGCTCTCGACCGTCAGCGGCTGACCGGCCTTGGCGACGTGGGGCAGCTCGCCCGCCCACTCTCCCCGCTCGGCCACGGCCAGGCGGGCCGGCTCCTGCTCCGCCAGATGCCCCCGGCAGTGGAGCTCGCCGACGTGGCGGCCGACGGCCTCCCCGGCCGCCCACCCGTAGAGCCGCTCGGCCCCCCGGTTCCAGGAGAGGATCCGGTCGTCCGGGTCGAGGACGAGGATCGCGTCGGAGGCTAGGTCGAGCAGGGCGGCCTGCTCCCGGATCCGCTCCTCGGCGCGCTTCCGCTCGGTGATGTCCCGCTGGACGGAGACGAAGTGCGTCACCCGGCCGCGGGCGTCCCGGATCGGGTTGACGTGCCACCCGAGGTGGTAGGGGGTGCCGTCCTTGCGGTAGTTGACCACCTCGCCGTAGAACTCCTCCCCCGCCGCGAGCCGCGCCCGCAGCTCGTCGAGGGCGGCCCGGTCCGTCTCCGGGCCTTGCAGGAGGCGCGGCGTTTGGCCGATCACCTCGTCCGCCGCGTAGCCCGTCATCCGGGTGAAGGCCGGGTTGACGAACAGGATCCGGGGGCCGGGCGGGTCCAGCTCGGCGGTGGTGATGATGACGGCCGACGTCTCCTGCTCGACCGCCGCCCCGAGGAGCCGGAGCTGCTCCCCGGCCCGTCGCGCCTCGGTCACGTCCGCGAACGACGCCACCACGCCGGTCGGCGCGGTCAGGTCACCGTCGAGCAGCGGCTGCGTGCTGACGGACAGCCACCGCAGCTCGCCGGCCGGCCGCGGGACGCCCATGACCTCGTTGGCGCACGGCCGCCCCGTCCGCAGGGTCACCATCCCCGGGTGGTCCTCGCCCGGGAACGGGGAGCCGTCCTCGCGGACCGCGTTCCACCCCCCGTCGAGCGAGCCCCGGCCGAGCAGCCGGTCGGCCGGCAGCCCGAGGATCCGCTCGGCGCTGGCGTTCGCGGCCTGGATCACCCCGCCCCGGTCCTGGACCACGATCCCGTCCGCCAGGGCCGCGACCACCGACCGGTATAGCTGTTCGCTCCGCCGCAGGGCCTCTTCGGCCCGCACCCGCTCGGTCACGTCCCGGACGACGATGGTGTAGAACCGCCGCCCGTTGGCCTGTCCCCGGGAAACAGACGCTTCCAGCGGGAACGTCTCCCCGTTCGTGCGAATCCCGCGCGTTCCTGCCCGGAGCCGCTGCGACATGGTGAGGGAATCCGGGTCGTCGGGTGACGCGGGGAGTTCGTCGGGAATGAAGTCAGTGATCCGGCGACCGGCGGCCTCGGTAGCCGGACACCCGAACATCTTCTCGGCGGCCGGGTTGAACAGGCTCACCTTCCGGTTCGACTCCGCCACGATGACCGCGTCCTGGGCCGAGTCGATCACGGCCGTCAGTCGGGCCTCCGACTCGGCCAGCCGGTGTTCGGTCTGCACCTGGCGGAGAACCCGGTTCACAGCCTCGGGAAGATAATCGAGGTACTCGACCGACTTGGTCACGAAATCCCGCACCCCGGTTCGCAGCGCCTGAATGACGGTCGCTTCGTTCCCGAACCCGGTGACCAAGATGACCGGGACATCGTGCCCGGTCGCCTTCACCCGTGTAGAAGTCCAGTCCGTTCTCGGCACCGGGCAGCCGGTAGTCGAGCAGGATCAAGTCAACCCCGTTGCGGCCCAAGTGGGCGAGTGCCTCGTCGGCCGTGCCGGCGAGCAGGATCTCGTACCCGGCCTCCCGCAACCGTTCCTTCTCCAGTTCGGCGATCCCCGGATCGTCCTCGACGATCAGAACCGTGGGCGACTCGGTTTTGGTGCTCACTTGGTGGCTCCTACTTCGCGGCTTCTCGTGGAACCTGGATGATGGCCAGGAACAGCCCGAGGCAACGGACCGCCTCGACGAACCGGTCGTACTCGACCGGCTTGGTGACGTAACTGGAACACCCCAGTTCGTAGCACCGCCGCACCTCCCGCGGATCGTCGGTCGTCGTCAGCATGATTACGGGGAGTTCGTCCGTCTTCGGGTCGGACTTGAGGCGGCGGAGCACCTCGACCCCGTCCACACGGGGCATGTTGATGTCCAGGAGCAACAGAAGCGGACCGTTCACCACCCGGCTCTGGTACGCCCCTTCGCAGCGGATATAGTCGAGCGCCTCCTGTCCGTCCTTGACGTGGACGAGTCGGTTGACGACCCCCGCCTCTTCCAGGTTCTGCTGGACCAAGTAGGCGTGCCCGTCGTCGTCCTCGGCCAAGAGGATGATCAGCTCCCGCGTCGTCATCTCTTCGCCCTCCCGGGGTCGGCCGGCAAAGCGACGAAGAAGGTACTTCCCTCCCCGGCGCGCGACTCGACCCACACTTTCCCCCCGTGCCGCTCGACCACACGAGCGACAATGGCCAACCCCAGCCCTTCGCCCTTCCCGACGCCGGGGTGCGCACGTTGGAACGCCTGGAAGATTTTCGCCTGATGTCCTTCGGGAATCCCTAATCCATTGTCCTTCACAAAGTAGGTCCGGACACCATCTTCCCCAGCCGAGCGACAGCCGACCTCGATGAGACCCGTACGGGACGGGTCGAGGTATGTCAGGGCGTTGCCGACCAGGTTCGCGAACACCTGTTCGAGGGCGGTCGCGTCGCCCCGCACGACAGGCAAATCTCCGAGCGTGACGTGAGCCTGTTTCTCGGACATGGTCCCTTGCATCGCATCGGTGACCCGCCGCACGACCCGCCCGACATCCACTTGTTCCCACCGGTATTCGACCCGTCCCGCGCGGGAGAGCCGCAAGAGTGCGTCAATTATACCACTTAATCGCATCACCGCAGTCTGGATGAATCCGATTGACTTCGCCATTTTTCCATCTAACACATTTGCGACCATATTTTGAATCTCTGGAGCAACCGCACCGTCGGCGAGTATTGTCGCCAGCGACTGAGCGGCCTTGCCCAACTCCTTGCTGAACCCTAGAAGGTTC
>CAZBXY010000513.1:0-4026 GCA_964495365.1 uncultured Frigoriglobus sp.
CACCAGTTGCCATGAAGTCGGCAAAGCTCGGTCCGGTGAGGATTTCCGTCACGATCGCGCGGCGGGCCGCGGTCCGCTGATCGACTCCCACCGTGGGTACGCCGAGCTCGAACGCCAGCAGTTCCAGAAGCAGATTGCGGTCCGGTTCCGTCAGCCCGATGGTCTGTGCCAGTAACTCGGCGCTGATCACTTCCGAGGGCCGTTGAAATGCCTTGAACGGAGCGCGAACGAACGCCCTGGGATTACTCGGCACGTACTCCGACGGCAGGTTGGTACGACCGTCGGCCCGGGCCTCCGCGTACCGGAGGATCTTTTCAAACGACCAGAAGGGGTTCTCCTTGTTCAGTTGCCCGACCGGGTTGAAGTCGCGGAGCGCGCTGGGGAACGTGGCCTGCCGCACGAGCCGGGCGTCACCGAGAAACTGCCCCAGCGCCAGGGCGTCGAGTTCCTTTTTGATCCGCTTGTCGTGTTCGTGGAGAGAGCCGGGAGTGAGGATCGTGTTAACGAGCAGAACGAGCGCCTTGCGGCCCTCCGCGGTGGCGACGAGCTGCTGGAACATCGTCCGGTCGCGGAGCAGGTCGGCCCCCTGGCGCACGGCTGCATCGATCGCCTCCGCGTGCGAGTCGGAGAGATCGATCCCGTCGGTGAGGGCGGGGAGCCGGGTCAGAGCATTGGCGAACAGCGCGAACGCGGTGTCGTGGACGAGTTCGTTGTGCATTGTGTTCGACCACGGCGCAACACCGAGGATCGGGCCGCGGTTCTTGTGACAACTGAAGCACCGCGTGCCGTCGAGCATCCGCAACTCCGGCCGGGAGCCGAACCCGTCGATCACGCCGAAGTCGAACTTCAGCTTGCGACTGTTCCACGAGATGAATTCAACCGTCCGCACGCGCAACTTCGACTCGCGATCGAGTTCCATGTTCGCCGCCAAAAACAGCCGGCCCGCGAGCAGCGGGCGGTTCGCGCCGCTGGAACTGGGCACCGGCGGGGCACCCCACCCGAAACCCTGTAGCGCCTGACGCGACTCTGGGAACTGCGTGATGACGACGCGCGGGTGCGTGAGCCCGGAGTCGAGTGCGACCGCGGAGAATGGTATCGGCAGTCGCGCGAAGCCGCCGAGCGCGACTTTGTCGAGCGCTTGCATCAATTCGGTGCCGCTCGCGGGGATCTTGCCATCGTTGGCGTCGATCACCGCGCCGATGGCGGTGTGCGCGTAAGGCGAGTCGTGGTTCCGCGGCGGGGCGAAGTCGCCGGGCGCGGCGATCGCGGGGGCCGGTTCGGGTGCGAAAGCGACCACGAGCGCCAGCGCGAGCGCAGCGGCGCCCGCCAGGCAGGGGCGTGCCGTCTTCATCGTCTCAACCTGTTGAGGCGTGGGGATGCGTGGGGTGTGCTGCTCTTCCCAACACCGAAACGGGCCTGTTGTTGGCGCGGGCGCATGAAAAAATGTGGAGCGGTTCAGCGCCGCTTGTGCGCGAGGATCTTCGCCACGACGCTCTCGCCGATCTGCTGAACGGGGAGCACGTCCACCGCCGCGCCACGCGCGACCGCGGCCTTCGGCATCCCGTCCTTCACCACGCTCGTCTCCTCGTCCTGCGCGATCGTGTGCCAGCCGGCGGTGCGCAGGCGGAGCAGCCCTTCGGCCCCGTCGCGGCCCATCCCGGTGAGCAGGACGCCCACGCCGGCGTGCGGGGCGTGCGCCGCGGCGCTCGAAAACAGCACGTCGATCGACGGGCGGAACGGCGAGCTGCGCGGGTTCGGGGTGTACCGCAACACGCGGTCCGGTCCGAACTCCAGGTGGTCGTTGCTCACCGCGACGTGAACCGTCCCGGCGGTTGGCAAGTCGCCGTCACGCGCCCCGCGCACGGGAAGTCGGCAGTGCGCGGCCAGTTGTTGCACCAGCCCCGGGGCGAAGTCGGCGCTGATGTGCTGGCTGATGAGAACGGCCGCCGGGAACAGCGCCGGGAGCGCCGCGAGCACCTGCTCCAGTGCCTGCGGCCCGCCGGTGGAGGCGCCGAGCACCACCAGCGGCGGCCCGTCGGCCAGGGTCGATTCGACCGGCAGCGCCGGCAGCACGCCCGACCCGGTGTTCCCGTCGAGGACCGCTTCCAACTGCGCGAGCCGGGCGACGAGCTTGTCCGCGTTCTGCACCACGCCGCCGGGGCCGAGCGTCGGTGTATCCACGGCGTCAAGTGCCCCGGCCCCCATCGCCCGACACGCGAGCGCGTAATTCGTTGCCACACTGACCGTGACGACGAGGATCGGGCACGGCGACTGCTGCATGATCTGCCGCGTCGCCTCGGCCCCGTTCACCCGCGGCATCACGAGGTCCATCAGGATCGCGTCGGGCCGGTCCGCGGCGGCCTTCAGCACCGCGTCGTCCCCGTCCTCGGCGAACCACGCGACGACGTAGCCCGGCACGGAGAGTACCGCGCGCCGCAGTACCTCCCGTGCGAGAGCCAGGTCGTTCACGATCCCGATACGCATAGGCCGCTTCACACGAATCAGACAAGACCAAAGGCAGAGACTAACCACAGAGACACAAAGACACAGAGAAGACAAGAGCAGAGTTCTTCAAAACCTGGTCTCTCTGGTTTTCTCTGTGTCTCCGTGTCTCTGTGGTTAGTTTCTCTTGCTTTTCACCGCTAAGTTCCCTCGGCGGGGCCGATCAGATCGACGACGGCTTCCATGAACCGGTTGTCGTGGAAGCTGCTCTTGGTCAGGTAGGCGTTCGCCCCGACCTCCAGCCCGCGGACCCGGTCCTCCTCGCGCTCCTTGTACGATACGATGATCACCGGCAGGTCGCGGAGCCGCTCGTCGGCCCGGACCGCCTGAACCAGTTGCAGGCCGTTCATTCGCGGCATGTCGATGTCGCTCACCAGTAGATCGTACCGCTCCCCCCGCACCTTGTTCCAGCCGTCCATGCCGTCCACCGCGACCGCGACCTCGTACCCCTTGTGCAATAATAGCTGACGTTCGACCTCTCGGACGGTAATCGAATCGTCCACGACCAGCACGCGCTTCTTGTGCCCGGTGCCGATGTGGCGGGTCTCGCACCGGACCAAGGAGCCGGTCTGGATGAACTGATCCATCGAGCGCAGCAGGTCTTCCACATCAACAATTAGCACCGGCGCGCCGTCGTCGAGGATCGCCGCAGCGCTCAGGTTGGGCACCTTGCCGAGTCGGGTGTCGAGCGGGCGCACCACCAGGTCCTGCTCGCCGCGGAACGAATCGACCACCAGCCCGTATTCGCCGGTCCCGTCGCTGAGCAGCACGACCGGCAGGTCGGACGTGGGCGGAGCGCTCGCCGGGATGTCGAGCAATTGCCCGGCCATCACGAGGCCGACGTTCGCCCCGTCCACGGTCACGAACTGCCGGTGCTCGATCGACCGCACGTCGTCGCGGTGAACGCGAATCAGTCGGTCGATGCGCGTGTGCGGGAACGCGTAGGGTTCGCCGGCGACATCGACGACCACGGCCCGAATCACCGAGAGCGTGAGCGGGAGCTGGAGGTGAAACGTGGTGCCCTTGCCGGCCGCAGTCGTGATCCGCACGTTCCCGCCGACCTTGCGAACGGTGTCTTGAACCACGTCCAGCCCGACCCCGCGGCCGGAGAACTCGGTGACCGCGGCGGCCGTGCTGAACCCCGGCAGGAAGAGGAACTCGAGCAGTTCCGCCTCGGTGAGTCGGTTGACGACATCGAGCGTGTTCAGCCCGCGGTCCACGATCTTCTTGCGGAGCTTTGCCAGGTCGATCCCGGCGCCGTCGTCGGCGATCGTGACGAGCAGCATCCCGGCCCGGTGGCGGGCCTCCAGGGTGATCGTGCCGGCCCGCGGCTTGCTCGCGATCTCGCGCACGGCGGGCATTTCCAGCCCGTGATCGACCGCGTTGCGGATCAGGTGCGAGAGCGGCGATTCGAGCCGCTCCAGGATGTCGCGATCGACCTCCGTGCGGTCGCCCGCGACCACCAGCCGCGCCTCCTTGCCGAGCGCGCGGGCCATGTCGCGCACCAGCCGCGGTAGGCCGTGG
>CAZBXY010000514.1:0-4024 GCA_964495365.1 uncultured Frigoriglobus sp.
TGAGCAGGAAGGGGGAGGAAGAGCGCTAAATGGCGCGTCTTGGTCTTCTGTTTTCTGTATTGCTCCCCCTTCCTTTCCAGGGAAGGGGGTTGGGGGTTAGGTCTGCTCACTTTTCCGGCGGCGCCCAGAACTGGCACCCGACCGCGCTGGCCAGCTTGCGGAGGTCGCCCATCAGGTCGAGGAACTGGTGCGGCAACAGTGCTTGTGGGCCGTCGGACAGCGCCTTTTCGGGGCAGTTGTGAACCTCGACGTGAACCCCATCGGCCCCCGCAGCCACACTGGCGCGGCACATTGACGGGATCAGGTCCGGGCGCCCGGTCGCGTGGCTCGGATCGACGATGTTCGGTAAGTGGCTCTGGCCCTTCACGTTCGGAACCGCGCTCATGTCGAGCATGTTCCGCGTACTGTCCTCGAAGCTCCGCACCCCGCGCTCGACCAGCACCACGTCCTTGTTGCCCTCGGAGAGGACGTACTCCGCGGACATGAGCAAGTCCTTCACGGTGGCACTCATCCCGCGCTTCAGCAGCACGGGCTTGTTCGCCTTGCCGCACTCCTTCAGCAAATCGAAGTTCTGCATGTTCCGGGCGCCGATTTGCAGCATGTCGGCGTACCGGCACACGAGATCGACCTGCCTCGGGTCCATCACCTCGGTCACGACGGGCATTTCGTACTTCTGGCCCACGTCGCGGAGGATCTTGAGGCCGTCTTCGCCCATGCCCTGAAAGGCGTAAGGGCTGGTGCGCGGTTTGAACGCGCCGCCGCGCAGGATGTTCGCCCCGCCGGCCTTCACGTACTTGGCGATCGCGTCGAGAACCTCGTAACCCTCGATGGCGCACGGGCCCGCGATCATCGCGAGACTGCCCTGGCCGATCTTCACCTTCCCGACGTACACCGCGCTGTTTTCCTTGTGGAACTCGCGGCTGGCGAGCTTGAACGGCTTCATGATCTGGAGAACCTGCTCGACGCCGGGGATGGCGGAGAAGTTCTCGGTGCCGGGCTTGGTCTCGTCGCCGATGACGCCGACAATGGTGCGGCTCTCGCCGCGGCTGACGTGCGGGGTGAAGCCCAGCTCGCGCACGCGTTCGATCACGTGGTCGATCTGTTCGAGGGTCGCTTCGGGCCGGATGACGAGAATCATGGGAGTAGTGGGCAGTAGACAGTGGGCAGTGGACAGTTCCAGAGTTGGAACTCTTCCGCTGGAGGGCTTCTCATCATGCTACGGGGCGGCAGACGTGTTGTCTTCGCTGACTTTCTGCTCACTGCCTGCTGCCCACTACTCCTCTGACGGCGCGGCCATCGGGAACGACCCCAACACCGAGACACTGTCGCACAGGTCTTCCAGCGCCGCGAGGGTCTTCTTCACCTTCGGGTCGTCGCGGTGGCCCTCGAAGTCCACGAAGAACACGTACTCGCCCTTCACCTCGCGGTACGGGAACGATTCGATCCAGGTGAGATTGATCTTGTTCTGCTTGAACGCGGTCAGCACGTCGGCCAGCGACCCGGGCGTGTGGCTGATCTGGAACATCAGCGCCGTCTTGTCGGTGCCCGTCTTGGCCGAGTCGTTCAGCCCGATCACCGCGAAGCGCGTCTCGTTGAACGGCGAATCGGCGATGTTCTGGGCGACCACGCCCAGCCCGTAACGCACGGCGGCTTCACGGCTTGCGACGGCCGCGACGTTCGGCGTCGTCAGCACCAGTCGGGCCGCGTCCGCGGTGCTGGCCACCTCGTGGAGCGTCGCCTGCGGGAGGTTCTTCGACAGCCAGTTCCGGCACTGCGACAGCGCCTGTGCCTTCGAGTACACCCGTTGCACTTCCGACTGCGCGCAGTTCGCGAGGAGGTGGTGCCGCACGCGGAGCCGGATTTCGGAGCAGATCTTGACCTGACCGGGCCAGCGGATGAACATGTCGAGCGTGTCCACGATCCGCCCGTCGGTCGTGTTTTCCAGCGGGACGACGCCGAAGTCCGCGTGCTTGCGCATCACCTCCTCGAACACGGCCGCGATGTTGGCCGTGCGGTTGTACACCGACGCTTCGCCGAACCGCTGGATGGCGGCGAGGTGGCTGTAACTGTATTCCGGACCGAGGTATGCGATCTTCTGCTGCTTCTGGATCGCCCGCGAGCCGCTGATGAGTTCGCGGAAGATCGCGCGGATCGTGACCGTATCGAGCGGCCCCTCGTGCGCCGCGAGGACGTTCGCCAACACCTCCTCTTCGCGCGCCGCGGAGAAGACCTCGCCGCCCTGATCGGCCTTGATCTTGCCGATCTGCGCCGCGACCCCGGCCCGCTTGTTGAGCAGCTCCAGGATGTGCGCGTCGAGCTTGTCGATTTGACCGCGGAGCGACGTGAGGTGCCCGGTCGCCTTGTCGGGCGACGGACTCGAACCGGAGTCGTTCTTGCTGCGCGCCATGGCGGGTCCGCGGTCACGGAGGAAGGTCGCTAGAATGTGGTGAATCTACCGGTGTGGGAATGGGGCGTCAACGAACGGGAACGGGATTACGGGCCGATTTTCTTGCCCGTTACGAGATTCACTTCCGGCGCAATCCTATCCCTGACAGGGAGTTGCGGCGAACCTGCTGAATTGGCAGGTGTTCAGGAACTGGGTGTGGTGTTTGCCCAATCAGAATCGACGCAAAAGCTGATTCTGATTGAGTTTGCGTTCCGAGAATCGCGAGGTTCTGGCACCGGCATGACGGTTGCAAACGCTTTGCGAAAAGTCTGAATCGAGAGGGCGTGTTCCCCATCCAATCCTGGTGAAATGACACTGTTTGTGACAGGCCAGTGGCCAGTCCTACAACAGGCAAACACAACGATAACAACACTCCCCACAGGAGCAGACACGTGGCTGAAGAGAAAATCATCGGTATCGACCTGGGCACCACGAATTCCGTCGTCGCCGTGATGGACGGCACCGCGGTGAAGGTGATCCCGAACCAGGACGGCGACCCGACCACGCCGAGCGTCGTCGCGTTCACCGACAAGGGCGACCGGATCGTCGGCAAACAGGCCAAGCGGCAGGCCGTCATGAACCCGAAGCGCACGATCTACTCGATCAAGCGGTTCATGGGTCGTCGCCACAACGAGGTCGAGAGCGAGGAGAAGCTCGTTCCGTACAAGATCGCCGGCGGGCCGAACGACCTCGTGAAGGTGGACATCGACGGCAAGGCGTTCACCCCGCCGGAAATCTCCGCGATGGTGCTCCGCAAGCTCAAGGAAGCCGCGGAAGCGTACCTCGGTCACACCGTCCGCAAGGCGGTCATCACCGTGCCGGCGTACTTCAACGACGCGCAGCGGCAAGCGACGATCGACGCCGCGGCGGTCGCGGGCTTCGACACCGAGTACGAGATTCGCGGCAAGGACGGCAAGGTCGTCAAGCAACGGATGCGGATCATCAACGAGCCGACCGCCGCGGCGCTGGCCTACGCTCTGGAAAAGAAGAAGGATCAGAAGATCGCCGTGTTCGACCTCGGCGGCGGGACGTTCGACATCAGCATTCTCGATGTCGGCGAGGACGGCGTGTTCCAGGTGAAGAGCACCAACGGCGACACGCACCTCGGCGGCGACGACTTCGACCAGGTACTGATCGACCACTTGGCCGACGAGTTCAAGAAGGCGAACGGCACCGACCTCCGCAAAGACCCGGTGGCGATGCAGCGCCTGAAGGAAGCCGCGGAACAGGCGAAGAAGGACCTCAGCCAGCAGGTGAACGTCGATATCAACCTGCCGTTCGTCACGATGGACGAGAACCGCAACCCGCTGCACCTGGTCACGAGCATCAACCGCAACCAGTTCGAGCGGATGGTGGATCACCTGATCGAGCGGTGCAAGAAGCCGGTGCTGGCGGCGCTCAAGGACGCGAAGCTCTCGCCGAACCAGATCGACGAGGTCGTGATGGTCGGCGGGATGACGCGGATGCCGCGCGTGCAGCAACTCGTGAAGGAGATCTTCGGCAAGGAAGGCCACCGCGGGGTGAACCCGGACGAAGTGGTGGCGATCGGCGCAGCGATCCAGGGCGCGCAACTGCTTC
>CAZBXY010000515.1:0-4013 GCA_964495365.1 uncultured Frigoriglobus sp.
CCGGCTGCGGGGAGGCGACGCCGAAACTTTTTTCGGCGTCGCCTCCTGAGTCGGTACCTCAAACGGGCTCCCGACGAGGGCCCCATTCGGTACTTGGGGTTACTTCTTGGGCGTGAAGGTGATGTTGTCGAACGTTCCGCTGACCCGGACCTCGTCCACGCCCTGCAATGCCAGCGGCAAGGGGTCGAAGAACACGATCGCGGCGATCCCCGAGCCGGGTGGGAGCAACTTGTCTTTGACCTTCAGCATCGGGTGCTTCGGCTCGGGGTCGCCGACCCTCCACGCCTTCAACTCCAGTTTGTCCCCCACCACGGTGACCTCGATATTCCAGTCCTCGCCGGCCCGGAAGGGGAACTCCTCGGGGTCGGCCATCGCGATGATCGTTTGCGGTGCGTCCGGGTTCTCCGAATAGTTGTACCGCTCGATGTAGAACGTGCCGAAGCTGGTGCTGCCGAAGAACCCGTAGTCGGACTCCGTCTCGTGGCTGTCGCGGAGCAGGAACCCGACGGTGGTTCCGTCGGTGTTCGCGCGGATGGTCCCCCGCAGGGTTCCGTTGGCGAACTTCGGATCACCCTCCGACGGCGACCAGTCCGCGTCCACGGTGCCCACGGACGGGTCGTCGATGGGGATCGGCTCGGTCGTTTCGATTACGTACTGGCCCTTGTACACGTACGCGACGCCGACCCCGGTGAAATCCAGAACCTCCCAGTCGGTGGCTTTTCCGTTGTCGAAGTTGTCGATCAGAATGGTGTCGTCGCCGCCCCCGCCCGCGAGCGCGGTCACGGCGGCGAACATCAGAGCCAGAACGGTGCACCTGCGAATCATGGCGAGTTCCTCTTGCGCCGGCACGGCGCCCTGGGTCCGCGGGACGTTACGTCGGCCCGCGCGCAGACCGGGCGCGAACCGACTTCGGTTGATGGGGCGACGAGTGATACTCGCGCGCCGCCGCGCGGCGGGTACCGGGGTGTCGAATTTTCTTCCGATCCGGCGTTTGCGGCACGCGACGGTTATGAGTAACTTGTTGCTGGGTCGAATTCATTCCTCTAAACAGAGGAGTCGGCGGGTTATGGGAAAGTCGTCACGCCTGCGACTGACCGACGTGCGGGCGGCCCTCCGGGTGGTCGGCGAGTGCCGCGATTTGGGCCACGACCCGGGCGAGTGGCGCCGGCACGCGGCCGAGGGGCTGGCAGAGATACTTGGCGTCCGGGTGGTGACCGAGGGGGAGTGCGTGTGGCACCGCCCGGCCGGAGACATCGTCCCTGTCGATTTCGTCCAGGTCGGACTGACACCCGGCGAACTTGAGAAGTACTTCGATCCCTTCTTCCGCGAGAGCCTGCCCGACGACGGCGCACCGTTCGAGCATCTCAAGACTGCTACCGAGCGGCACATCGTCCGCGGCCGGGAAGGCCACATCCCGGACGACCTGTGGTATCGGTGCCGGATGTACACCGAGTACCACGAGCCGGTCGGGGTCGATTACTGTGCCGTGTCGGTGTGGGAACTGCCGGGCGAGCGCGTGGACATGATCGGCCTCCACCGGGACAACGCCGACCGCGACTTCTCTGAGCGGGAACTGGAACTCCTGCGCCTGTTCCACGCCGAACTGGGCCGGCTGATCGGCCCGGTGCTCGTCAGTTCGGACGACGCGCACAGCCCCGCGCGCCTGCCGGCGCGGGTGCGCGAGACGCTGAAGTGCTTGCTGGAAGGCGACAGCGAGAAGCAGGTCGCGGCGCGGATGGGGCTGAGTCAGGCGACCGTACACCAGTACGTCACGGCCCTGTACCGACATTACGAGGTCACGAGCCGGGCCGAATTGCTCGTCCGGGTGTTCCGGCGACGAACGGGGGCGCCCTGACCGGGCACGCGATCGACGACACCCGCCTGTTCTGGCAGAACGACCTGCGGTTCTTGAGGCCGTTCTGACACGGCGGGCGACTCGCGGAGCGAGTCGCCTGCTTTATGATCGTGCGCACTCGCTTCTACGGAGCCTTTTCCGGCGGTTTGGGCTGCGGCGCCGGCGCGGGCTGGCCCAGGCCCGGCGGCAGGATCAGCCCCGGCGGGACCGCGGGCGCCTCGCGCAGCTTCTGTACCTCGATCTGCTGCCGCTCCTTGTCCAGTTTCTCGCCGAACAGCTCGTTCGCGTGCTCCCGGCTCGTCAGGAAGTACGCGGCGCCGCGGCGCACCACGCGCAGGTCGCACTGGAGGGCGAGCAGTTCGATCGCCTTGTCGGCGGGCACGTTCAAGAGCCGCGCGGTGACGAACCCGGCCTTCGCGTCGGCGGCCTGCGGGGCCACGACCACCGTCAGGTCGTACTGCTCGGCGATCTTCGCGACCACCTCGTTGAGCGGCTTCTCCTTCACGATCGCCGAGACGAGCGGTTCGCTGAGCCGCGGGCGGCTGTCCTCGTCCTGGCTGGTGCCGGACTTCGTGACCTTCGCCACGTACTGAACGGTCGCGATCTCGATCACCCCGTTCTTCACCAGATACGCCGCGCCGAGGCCCTCCAGCACGCCGGCGAGGAACTGGCGGAGCGTGACGTTGCCGAGCGCGGTCGCGATGGCGGTCGGTTTGCTCTCGCGGATGTTCGGGCTCCCGATCGCCTTGAACGTCTCCTCGTTGATGACGAACGTCACCCCGTGCTTCGCGGTCAGCACCTGGAGCAACTCGAACAGCGGAACCTCGTTCAGGTTGGTCCCTTTCTCCAGGACGCACTCCTGTGCGAGCGCGTCGAGGATCTTCTCCACCGAATCCGTTTTCTTGTCGGCCTTCGTATCGGCCGGCTTGGGGTCCGGTTTGCGCTCATCGGCGAACGCCGGTGCGGTGGCGAACGCCAACCCGCACGCACACACGAGCCACGCGATCCGCGACATGAGTTCCCCTCTTCAAAACCACTTCGTGACGTGAAACCGCCTCTGCTTCTTCACTTCTGCGGGCCGCGCATGTGGTCGCGCAGCTCCCGCAGCACCGACATCGTGTAGAACGCGGCACCGACGTGCCCGGCGTCGAGCCAGACGATCCGCTGCTTGCCGGTCGCCTCCCACAGTTGGCTCGCGGCCCGCGGCGGGACGATCTCGTCGTCCCGCGCGGCGATCATCAGGAGATTCTTCTCCTTGAGTTGCGCCGCGTAGGTGATCGGATCGACCGGCGCGATCAGCTTCTTCACCAGGTTCTTCCCGCCGACCCGATCGACCCATTCCGTGACCGGTTTGGCCTTCGGGTGATCGTAGTAGGCGTCCACCAGCCCGCCGCCGCCGAGCACCATGCAAACGTTCTTGATCCGCGGTTCGTTGGCGCTCGTCAGGGCGGTCAAGAAGCTCCCCAGGCTGGTGCCGACCATCCCGAGGTTGTCGGCGTCCACTTCCGGGCGCGCCGCGAGCCACGCGGCCGCGCAGCGGCAATCGAGGACGCCCTGCCGGATGCCGTCCATCGTGCGCACGAGGTCCGGCGAAACGAGCTTGATCTTGCTGCCGGGCGCGCGGCGCTCGTTGTAGTGCGGCAGCACCACCACCAGCGCCGCGACCCCGTTCTGGGCCAGCCACAGCGCCTCGCCGCGGGCGATGAGCTGGTTGCCCTGCATGATGTCCAACACCAGAACGGCGGGCACTTTCGCCAGCGTTTTCGGCACGAAGTACTGCGCGTAAACCGTGTTGTTCTCCGGGATGTCGCTTTTCACCGGCGACGGGAACGTGAGGTCGTACACCGTCACGCCGCTGTGGCGCAAGTCGTAGCGCAGCGCGAGGTGATATTCGCCGGCGTAGGCTTCCAGGCGGAACCGCTCGGCGACGGGCGCCTTCGCGTCGTCGGCAGGCACGGTAAGCGTGCCGCGTTCCGCCCCCAATGCGGGCGCGGCGCACGTGAAAAAAGCGACAACCGCGGCGCGAAACATGGGCGCGACCTCCGCGAAGGGGACACGGCACATGGTACGCGAAGAGGTGGCGAACGGCGCGGCGCGGGTATGGCGAACGGCGCGGCGTAAGCCCGCCGAGTCGTTTGCGCGGCCTCGGCGGGCTTAC
>CAZBXY010000516.1:0-3995 GCA_964495365.1 uncultured Frigoriglobus sp.
GCCGTCGCCGGCGGAAGCCGCCCGCGTGCAAGCCTACTTCGACGCGAAACGCAAGGCCGACCCGAAGACCGCCTGGGCGGCGGTCGCCCGCGTGCTGATGAACCTCGACGAGTTCATCACGCGGGAGTGAACGTATTTTCAGACCCGGAGGGGCGACCGATGTTAGCCCAGGGTGAAGCGAACAACGCGAGCGCAACCCTGGGAACACGATACCGATAACACGAAGCCCCCGGAGGGGCGACAGAAACGATGACTCTCCCACGGTTCGGCAAGATTGTACCGCTTCAAGGCGATGTTCTTGAACTCGCCGGGTACGTACTCTCGCGTTCCCCGGAAGTCGATGTGGTGCCGGAATCGGACGAGGAGCGGATCCGAATCATGCGAGCGAGTCGGGCCGAGTTGGTGCAACGAACGGGACAGGATTTCGGGTACGACTTGGCGAAATGGGTGCAGTTCCTGGAAACAGACGAGCGGTATCGCGACGAATTCACTCACCCGTATGCCTACCGCACAACGCTTCGGTGGCTTCGAGAAGCGATGGCAGACCCAGATCGGCAGAGACTGGTTTCGTTGATCGAGAGTACCGACGGGCCGCAAACTGTTTCGTAACGCTGTTCTGTCGCCCCTCACGGGGCTTGAAGAAATGTGGTGTTCGCGTTCCCAGGGTGCGCCGCTGCGCGGCTTCACCCTGGGCTAACATCGGTCGCCCCCTCCAGGGCTGAAAAACAAATGCAACCGCACGAACTCGATCGCGCCCTCACCCTGGCCCGCACGCGGCGGCACTTCTTCCGCGATTGCGGTGTGGGTGTCGGCGCGATGGCCCTCGGCTCGCTCCTCGCGCGCGAGTCTGGCGCGAAGGAGCGGAACGACCCGCTGGCGCCGCGGAAGCCGCACTTCCCCGCGAAGGCGAAGGCCGTCATTTACCTCTTCATGGCCGGGGCGCCGAGCCAGCTCGAACTGTTCTCGCCGAAGCCGGAGTTGAACAAGCTCCACGGCCAACAGGTGCCCGAATCGTTCACCAAGGGCAAGCGGTTCGCGTTCATCAAGGGCGACGCGAAGCTGCTCGGCTCGGTGCGCAAGTTCGAGAAGGTGGGCCAGTGCGGGATGGACATCTCCGAACTCTTGCCGCACCACAAGGAGGTCGCGGACGAGATTTGCTGGATCCGTGGGATGAGAACGGACGTGTTCAACCACGGCCCGGCGAAGTGCTTCATCAATACGGGAAGTCCGCAGTTCGGCAGGCCCAGCATGGGCGCGTGGCTCACCTACGGACTCGGCAGCGAGAGCGACAGTCTACCGGGATTCGTCGTGCTGCAATCCGGCCCGCGCGGCCCGCGCGGCGGCGCAGCCCTCTACGGCTCCGGGTTCCTGCCGAGCGTGTATCAGGGCGTGCCGTTCCTCAAGGGACCGAACCCGATTCTCGACCTCGCCCCGCCTCCGAAGGTCAGCACGAAGGACCAGGGCGAGTTCGTGGAGGCCGTGAACGACCTGAACAAGCTGCGCCTGAGCGAAACCGGCGATCCCGAGATTCAGACGCGGATCGCCGCTTACGAAATGGCTTATCGAATGCAGACGAGCGCCCCGGAACTGATGGACCTCTCGAAAGAAGCGAAGAAAACGCTCGACATGTACGGCGCGGTTCAGGGTCAGCCGAGCTTCGCGGCCAACTGCCTGCTCGCGCGCCGGCTGGTGCAACGCGGGGTGCGGTTCATCCAGCTCTACCACACCGACTGGGACCACCACGGCGGCGCCCTCGACCTCACCAAGCCGCTCGACACGATCTGTAAGGAGATCGATCAGCCGTGCGCGGCGCTCATCAAGGATCTGAAGCAACTCGGGCTGCTCGACAGCACGATCGTGATCTGGGGCGGCGAGTTCGGGCGCACGCCAATGGGCGAGAGCCGCGAGACGATCGGCCGCGACCACCACATCGACGCCTACACGATGTGGGTCGCCGGCGGCGGGTTCAAGCCCGGTTGCCTCTACGGCAAGTCCGACGAGATCGGCTACAACGTGACCGAGGAGGAGGTTCACGTCCACGACCTGCAAGCGACGATCCTGAACCAGATGGGAATGGACCACACGAAACTGACGTTCCGGTTCCAGGGCCGCGACTACCGCCTCACCGACGTACACGGCAAGGTGGTGAAGGAAGTGTTGGCGTAGCGACTTGTGCTCAGCACTCGACAAATGCGGCCCGCGACCTTGACGGTCGTTCACACAACTCTTACTGTTAATCTTTCCCGTATTTTCGGCGAATTGGGCAGCGAGGAGCTACCGTGGCCGGACCGACAGGCGAACGCATCCGCATCCGCATGGAAGGATACGACCACGAAGTGCTCGACCGCACCGCGGCCGAGATCGTGAAGACCGCCCAGGACAACCAGGCAGAGGTTCACGGGCCGATCCCGCTGCCCACCCGCGTCGAGCGGTACACGGTGCTGCGGTCCCCGCACATCGACCGCAAGAGCCGCGAGCAGTTCGAGATCCGCACCCACAAGCGGCTGATCGACATTCTGAAGCCGAACCAGAAGACGATCGAGGCGCTGAACAAGGGCCTCAACCTGCCGCCGGGCGTGGACATCAAGATTCGCGTGATTACCGGGGGTTGAGGCGAACGGAACGGCCGGTGGTGGGCGAACCCGGAGCGACAGCGACGGGGTGAAACGGAAAAATCCCGTTGTCGCCGGCCATACGCGTAGTACAAAGAGTATTCCTGCCCGCCGCGGCGCTCCACTTGGAGCAAAACCGGCGGGCGGTTTCATGCGACGAACGCGACCCCGCTTCACCGCCGAGAGGCTGTGCCTCTCAACACCGCGGTTCCGCCGGGCAATCCGGCGCCGGCGGGGTCCAGGAGTGGCTGAATAAATGGCCAATCACACGCACGCGGATACCCCGGGAACCGGGGCCGAGGCTGTTTCGCCCCCGCCGGCGAAGCTGATCGAAGTGACCGGCAAACTGACGGTCCCGGTCGTCGATCGCACCGGCGCCGACAAGGGCACGGTCGAGATCGACCCGGCCGAGTTCGGCGGGAAGATCAGCAAACAGTTGATGCACGATGTCGTGCTCATGTACCTGGCCAACCAGCGGGCCGGGACGCACCACACGCTCCGCCGCGGGCAGGTCGCGGGTAGCACGAAGAAGCTGTTCCGCCAGAAGGGCACCGGGAACGCCCGCGTCGGCACCAAGCGCACCAACAAGCGCCGCGGCGGCGGTACGGCGAAGGGGCCCAAGCCCCGCGACTACGAGTACCACCTGCCGAAGAAGGCGGTGAAGGCCGCGACCCGCATGGCGGTGCTGTCGAAGTTCCTCGACAAGCAGGCCGTGGTGATCGACGACCTGACGCTGGCCGCCCCGAAGACGAAGGAAATGGCCGGTGTCCTGAAGGCGATCAAGATCGGTAAGAAGACGACCGAGCAGGGCGAGAAGGACGTGACGCTGCTCGACACGACGGTGCTGATCGGCACGGAGAAGCTCGACCCGAACGTGTACAAGTCGGCGAGGAACATCGAGGGCGTGAAGGTACTGCCCGCGGCCGAGTTCAACTGCTACACGGTGCTGAAGGCCAAGCGGCTGGTGCTGACCCGTTCGGCGCTCGAAGTCCTGCGGACGAAGAAGGAACAAGAAAAGGGTCAAGAAGGGCACGGCTGATTCTTCGTCGAGCGGGCCGGCCCACCGCTGGACGCTCGGTTCAGAAGTAAACCGGCGGTTGTCGCGCTGAGGTTTTGGTGGGCCGGGCCCGCCTACAAGAGAAGACGAACATGGCACGAACACGACCGCACCCGAAGAAGTACGTGCGGAAACTGGCCCTCCGCAAGCCGTGCGTCCATGGCAAGCCGGGGCTGGACCTCAAGCCGTACCAGGTGATCTTGCGCCCGCTCGTCACCGAGAAGGGCACGCACCAGAGCACCCGGTACAACGCCTACGCGTTCCAGGTGAACCCGGTCGCCACCAAGACCCAGATCAAGGCGGCGGTCGAGGAACTGTTCCACGTG
>CAZBXY010000517.1:0-3993 GCA_964495365.1 uncultured Frigoriglobus sp.
AAGGTGAAGCTCTACGAGTGGCTCGACCGCCGGCACCTGCGGTTCATGGATCACGTTGTGTGTGTGTCCGACGGGCAGGCCGAGAAGGTGCGGAACTGGTGCCGCGTGCCCGCGCGGCGCCTGAGCGTCATTCGCAACAGCGCGCGGCTCACGGCGTTCGAGCAAGTTGACCCGCAGTCGCGGGAGCGACTGCGAGAGTTCTTCGATTTGACCTCCCCCCCGGAGGGGGAGGTCGGCGAGGCTTTGCGAGCCGGGTGGGGGGGGAGAGCGGCACCCGAAAGTTCGAACGATGCCCCTTGCGCTGTGTCACGCGATGGGATTCCGCTAAGCCCTCCCCCCCCACCCGCCGCTGCGCGGCGACCTCCCCCTCAAGGGGGGAGGTCAGTAAAGCAAATCATCCTCGCCGCCGGACGGTTTAGCCCGGAGAAGGGTTTCGGCGTGCTGGTCGAGGCCGCGGCGGCGATCTGTCGCGAGAACCCGGGCGCCGGCGTTTTACTCTTCGGCGAGGGCACGCTGCGGGGCGAACTCGAACGCCGCGTTGCGGAACTCGGCCTCGCGGGGCGCGTCGTGCTGCCGGGGTTCCGCACCGACCTCGATTCCCTCATCGGCGGCGCGGATGTCGTTGTGCTGCCGTCGTTTACGGAAGGGCTGCCGAACGTGGCGCTGGAGGCGAGCGCGGCCGGGGTGCCGGTCGTCGCCACCGCGGTCGGCGGCACGCCCGAAGCGATCGCCGACGGCGTGAACGGCTTCCTCGTGCCGCCGGGGCAACCCGCGGCGATTGCGAACAAAGTGAGTGAACTGCTCCGCGACCCGGCCCTGTGCGCGCAATTCGGCGCCGCGGGCCGCGAACGAATGCGCGAGCGGTTCACCTTTCAGGCCCAGGCGACGGCGTATCTTCGGTTGCTTCACACCCTGAGTCCCACAACTGCCGAAGCCGTCGCTTGATGGAGGACAGGATGTCCGCAGCGCTCGCTCCCCGTTTGACGTTTCCGGCCCCCGAACCGGCCGCCGAGCCGGTTCGCGTCTGCTTCATGATCGACCGGCTCAGCCGCGCCGGAACCGAATCCCAACTGCTCGCACTCGTGCGCGAACTCGACCGCGCGAAGGTGCTCCCGTCGCTCGTGCTACTCGACGGCGAGGACGACCTGTCGCGGGCGCTCGAACCGGCGGATTGCCCCGTGATCCGGCTCGGCGTGCGGAAGCTCTTTAGCGGGCGGGCCGTATCCGCCGCGCGCCGGTTGCGTGCGTTCTGGCGCGAACAGCGGCCCGATGTGTTGCAAACGTACTTCCTCGACGCCGCGTACTTCGGCGCCCCGCTCGCGAAGCTGTGCGGCGTCAAGAAGGTGCTGCGCGTCCGCAATAACCTCGGCTACTGGCTGACCGCGCGGCACCGCGTCCTGGGCCGACTGGTGCGCCCGTTCGTGGACGCGACGCTCACCAACACCGACGCCGGGCGCGACGCGCTCGTCACCACCGAACGGCTCCGCGCGGACCGCATCGTGGTGCTGGAGAACGGCGTCGATACCGCGCGGTTCAAGCGGTTCATGTTGCCAGACACCTCGAAGAAGGTCGTGCGCGTCGGGTGCGTGGCGAACCTGCGTGCGGTGAAGAACATCGACGGGCTCATGCGCGCCGCGCGGGTGGCGCTTGCGCAATACCCGCAACTGGTGTTCGAGGTCGCCGGCGACGGCGACGAGCGCGAGGAACTTGAACGCCTGCACGCCGAACTCGGCCTCGGCGAGCGGTTCGTGCTCCGCGGGTCGGTTTCGGACGTGGCCGGGTTCCTGCGGGGGGTGGATGTCGCGGTGCTGCCGTCGCACTCGGAGGGGATGTCGAACGCGCTCTTGGAGTACATGGCCGCCGGCCGCGCGGTGATCGCGACCGACGTGGGCGCGAACGCAAAGCTGCTGGACAATGGCAACTGCGGCCTGCTCGTTCCACCGAACAACCCGACAGCGCTGGTCGAGGCGCTCGGTGCGTTGTTGGCCAACCCGCTGCGCGCCGCGGGCTACGGGGCCGCCGCGCGCCGTCGCGTGGACGCCGAGTTCAGCCGCGCCGCGATGAGGAAACGGTTCGAGGCGTACTACGCGGAACTGACTGGGCGGTAGCGAAAGGCTGTTCGTCTTCTTGTGGTGCAGGCGGGACACCCATACCACAAGAAGACGAGAGGCGCTCACTTCGGCTTCCACTCGGCCACGCCGCCGAGGAAGAAGTGGCCGACGTCGGTCAGTACTTCCTTCGGATCCTCACCGTCCACCGTGCTCACCACCAGCGTCAACCGGTTCTTCCCCTTCTGGGTGTAGCTCAGCGACTTACCGTCCGGCGACCAACGGAAGTACCCGTAACTCACTCCCTTCGTGATCACCCTCGCCTTGCCGCCCCCGGCCCCGATTACCGCTATCTGACCGCCGTTCTCGATGAAGGCGATCTGCTTGCCGTCCGGCGACCACTGCGGGTTCGATGCGTCACGTGAGTTGTCAGAGTTGGTCAGTTGATTGCGGTCGCGGTCGCGGTCGCGGTCGTCGGCGTCGATGGTGAATAGCCGTCGCAATCCGCCCTCGCCGCGGAGTCCAGCGACGAAGGCGATCTGCTTACCGTCCGGCGACCACGTCATATCCCCTCCGTAGGAGTTCGCATCCGTCAATTTGCCGCCGTCGGCGGCGATGGTGCACACTCCGAACGGGGACACGAACGCGATCCGCTTGCCATCCGGCGACCACGCTATTGGTTCGCGAGTGGATACGGATACCGCCAAGTCGGTCACCTGCGTCACCTTTCCGGTGGTCGCGTCGGCGGTGAAGATCTGATTCACTCTGTCCTTCTCCGACTGGAACGCGATCCGCTTGCCATCTGGCGACCAGAGTGGCCTCGCGCACGGCATCTTGGGCACCAACTTCTTCACGTCGGTACCGTCGGCCTTCATGATCCACAGTTGGTCGCGGAGGTCGGGGCTGTCGCGGTTGGACACGAACGCGATCCGCTCACCGTCCGGCGACCACACCGGGTCGGTGTCCGCAGCCTTGTGGTTGGTCAGGTTCTTCGTCTCCCCGGTGTCGGGGTAGACGAGGTAAATCTCCCAGTTGCCGTCCTTGAACGCGGCAACGGCGAGCACCCGCGGCGCGCCCGCCTTTGGCGCGGGGTCCGCGACCAGACCCAGCGGGGCGCAGGTGAGCGCGAGGAGAGCGAGCGGACGCATGGCGAAGGCTCCGACGGGGGCGGACGAAAGCGCAACAGATCCTCCAGCGATCGTACTTCGGAGGTGAGGCGAATCGCAATCGCGAAAGCCGCTACCGCTTCACCCACGGGCGCACGTCGATACCGGGCATCCCGGCGCGCCGGGCGGCTTCCAGCCCGATGTCGGTGTCCTCGAACACCACGCACTTTGCAGCCTCAACGCCCAACCGCCGGGCCGCTTCCAGGAACACGTCGGGTTCGGGCTTGTGCCGCGGCGTGTCCTCGGCGACTACCATCGTGTCGAACCAGGAGCGGATCGCCAGTCGGTCGAGCGTGCGGGTGATCGTGTCGCGGTAGCCGCCGCTCGCCACCGCCATCGGCAACTTTCCGCGATACGCCGCCGCGATCGACAAGACCGGTTCAATGGGCGTGATCGCGTCGAGGTGCGTGAGGAAGAACGCTTCTTTTTCCTGTACCAGCGAATCCACATCGGGGACCGCGATGCCGGCTTCGCCGGCGAGGACGCGAATGATGCTCGCGGTCGGCATCCCGCCCATCGCGTAGAACCGCGGTTCGGGAAACGGGATGCCCAACCGCCCGAGCAGCGCGAGCCACGCCCGGTAGTGCGCGGGCATGGTGTCCGCGAGGGTGCCGTCGCAGTCGAAGATGAGGCCGGCGGTACCCGGCGGCGCGGTCCAGGTGGGTGTGTGCATGAGGTTGTGGTATTGCTCGACGCTCGCGACACACAGGGCTTCCGCCCGGTGCTACGGCCGGCGGCCCCTCCGGGGCGAAGAGAAGAGGTGCCTCGTCTTCATGTCT
>CAZBXY010000518.1:0-3982 GCA_964495365.1 uncultured Frigoriglobus sp.
GGGGGCGGTCGCGACGGGGACGCCCCCCGTCGGGCGGCGTACCGCGGGCCCGCACAGCGAGCTGCTCGGGGGCCGGGCCGTCCAGCTCGGCGCCCGCCGGCGGGGCCGGCGCGAGGGCGGGGGGCGGGGCGCAGAACGGGCACGCCGCGTTCGGCGGGCAGACCGGTTTGGCCGGCTTTTCGCGCTCGGGCGCCGCGGGGGCCGAATGCGAGGGCTTCTGCTTGCACTTCGAGCAACAGGGCGGAACCGACGGCGCGGGAGCGGACGCGGGAGCCGGGCGCGCGTCCGCCACGGCCAGTTTGCACACGGGCGCATGTGCCGGCAGCAGGAACACGAGCAGAAGCAGTTTCAGCGCGCCGATTCCGGCCCCTCCGCGAGGTCGCTTGCGCGTACCATAGCCGATCCACGCCCCGGCGACAATACCGCCCGGTCGCGATCCCGTCGCGATCTTGACACGGAATGGTCTTGTGTATACTATTTGTGTGCCGAACCTCATCCCGGTGCCGGCGGTTCCGGTCGCGCCGATGCCGGAGCCAGCGCGGCCCGTAGCTCCGATGCCGCGTGCTCCGGGGCGGTCGTCGTGATGTGGCACCCGAAGCCCCACTCCAGCCCGGCCGGGCGGGCCGTTCGCGGCAAGATTTCCAGGTGCCAGTGGTAGTGTGGCAGGTCGCCCATTCGTAACGGGGAGGTGTGAAGGAACCAGTTGTACGCCGGCGAGTGCCGCACCTCATCGAGGGCACGCAGCACACGTTTGAGGAACGCCGCGAGTTCCCGCGCGGCCTCGTCGGTGAGCGTTTCGTACCGCGACTGGTGTTGCACGGGCAGCACCCACATCTCATAGGCGAACCGCGGCGCGAACGCGGTCACCACGACGAAGTTCGCCGACCGCGTGACCACGCGCGAGCCGTCGGTCAGTTCTTGCTCCACGAGATCGCAGAACACACACCGTCCGGTGCGCGCGGTGTACGCCTCCGCGGCGCTCAACTCGGTGTCGATGAGTGGCGGGACGACGCTGGTGGCGATCAGTTGCGAGTGCGTGTGGCCGAGCGACGCCCCGGCCTCGGCGCCGACGTTCTTGAACACCGCGACGTGAGCCAGCCGCGGGTCGGCGCTCAGTGCGAGCATCCGCGCGCGGTAGGCGCGGAACACGTCGGCCAGTTGCTCGTCGGAGAGCTGCGTCGGGTTGTCGATGTGCTCGGGGCAGTCGATCAGCACTTCGGCCGAGCCGACCGCGGGGGTAACAGTGAAGAAACCTACCCCCCCCTCCCTGAAGGGAAGGGGGGAGATTAACCCTCCGCGCGCCGACGACGCACTCGAACCGCCGATGACTTCCTCCCCCTTCCCTTCAGGGAGGGGGCCCGGGGGGGTAGGTTCTTGCGCTTCGCTCCGCACCGCGGGGAACTTGTTCGGCACGACGCGGAGCCGCCAGCCGGGGCCGTTGGGCGCCGAACCGGGATCGCGGATCGCGAACACTTCGCCCGGCGTGTCGTGTTCCTGGCCGGCGCAGAACGGGCACGGGGTCCGCTCGCCGCTCGTGCGGTGGCGCGGGCCGGCGCCGGACAGGGCGATGGGGCGCCGCGCGCGTTCCGGGGCGATGAGTACCCACCGCCCGGTGATCGGATCGCGGCGCAGTTCGGGTTCGGCGTTCATGTGAGTAGCATAGGGCGCGACCGCGCCCTCACTTGAACCGTCAGTGGTTGCAGTCGGCGGGGTTCGCGGGCCGCGCCCCGGGCATCAGGTACGACCCGGTTCCGGTGGTCCCGCGCGGAGTCACGGCGCCCGCCGGCTGTACGGCGGGGCGCACATCCGGCACGATGCCCGCCGCGGGGCCGCCCGCTGGCGTCAATCCGGGCACCGCCGCGGGCGGGTCCTTCCGCCTGTACACGATCTGCCATTCGGTGATGTCGCGCTGCGTGGTGGTGTTCGAGATCGTCTGCTTCTGGGCCGGGAGGAACGGGATCTCCCGGTTGAACGTGTCCTCGGTGTTCACCTGCTGGTTGTTGTGGGTGGACTGCCCGACGACGACCGCGCGTTCCTCGACGATCTCGTAGTTGTAGCCGACGTGTTTCTGGATCAGCGCCAGCGCCTCGCGCCGGTTGTGGGTGGGCCAAACGTCCGTATTGTCGGGAATCGCGACGATGCCCGAATTGCCCCGCTTCTCGACGTACTTGGCCGGCGCCGCGCACCCGCCGGCCGCGGCGAGGGCCAGCACCACCGCGGACACGATTCCCCGCTTCATGACGACTTCCCCCGTCGTGTGACGCGCTTTCCCCGGGCGCGCGACCTGCGAGGTATAGCACGCGAAGCGGAGGTGTCGAGGCGAGTTTTTGAAGTGGGCGGTCAAGCGCTCTCGAGCACCCGTAGCACCCGTGCTTCGGCGGCGGACAGGCGCCCGCGGGCGCGGGCCTCGGGGAACCCGGCCCCGGCGAACGCGCCCAATACGGTGGGGTGAACGTAGCTCTTGCGACACACCGCGGGCGTGTTGCCGAGTTCGTGCGCTACCTCTTTGATAACCCCGCACACGGCCCGTTCCGTGGCCGCCTTGGTGGCCGTTTGTGGGAGCGCCGACAGCTTCGCCGCGGCCTTCACCGTGCCGGCCCAGGTGCGGAAGTCTTTCGCCGTGAACTCGGCACCGGCCGCCTTGCGGATGTAGCGGTTCACGTCCGCCGAGCCGATCGGTTTGGGGCGCCCGCTGGCCTGGCGATACTGGAACAGGTCTTGCCCCGGCAGGTCGCGGCACTGGCGCACGACCCGCGCCAGCCGCGCGTCGGAGATCACCCGCTCGTGGCGCACCCCACTCTTGCCGCGAAACTTCAGCTTGACCGCGCCGCGGGTGAACGTCACGTGCCGGTCGAGCAACGTGCTGAGGCCGAACGACTTGTTGGCCTTCGCGTACTCGACGTTTCCGACCCGCAAGTGTGTGAAGTCGAGCAGCTGCACCACCGCGGCGAGTACCTTGTCGGCCCGCAGCCCGCGCTTCGCGAGGTCCGCTTCGACCCGCGCGCGGATCTTCGACAGCGCCTTGCCGAACGCGAGCAGCCGGCCGTACTTCGTGCCGTCGCGCTTCGCGCGGAACGCGGGGTGGTAGCGGTACTGCTTGCGCCCGCGGGCGTCGCGCCCGGTGGCCTGGATGTGCCCCTTCGGGTCCGGGCAGATGGCCACCTCGGCCCACGCCGGCGGGATCGCCAGCGCCCGGATGCGGGCCAGCGTCTCGGGATCGCGCACCAGCCGCCCGGCGGCGTCACGATACCGGAAGCCCTTGCCGGCGCGCTCGCGCCGCAGACCGGGCCGCGCGTCGGTCCACGCGCGGAGCCGGGTCTTTTCGGGGAACACGAACTTGCCACCCGCGGGCGCTTTTGACTTCACGGTATACCTCCGCGGGTGCGACATGCAACGCGCGTGCCGCGACGGCCGACTCTTGTTCGCCGGGGCGCGGCCCGTATCACGTCAATACCGCCTTCACCGTCTCTCCCGGAGCCGTTACATGAACTCGCTCCTGCTCTCCTTTGCGCTACTCACCCCCGCCCAGCCGCCCAAAGTCGATGCGAATGACACCGGCGTGCTGCCGGTCGGCGCCGACGGCAAGTCGCTCAACCTCGACTTCGAGACCGGCGACCTGAAGGACTGGACCGCGACCGGCGACGCCTTTAGGGGACAGCCGATCAAGGGCGACACGGTGAAGCCGCGCCGCGGCGACATGCAAAGCCGGCACCAGGGCAACTATTGGCTCGGCGGGTACGAGAAACTCGGCGACAAACCCACCGGGACGCTGACGAGCGCGCCGTTCAAGGTGACGCACCCGTGGGCCAGTTTCCTGGTCGGCGGCGGCCCGCACGCGCTGGAAACGTGCGTCGAGATCGTTCAGGGGGCGGAAGTCATCTTCCGAGCATCGGGCACCGAAGCGGAGGACATGACGCGGGCGGTCGTGGATCTGACGAAATACAAGGACAAGGACATCTTCATCCGCGTGGTGGACAAGCAC
>CAZBXY010000519.1:0-3980 GCA_964495365.1 uncultured Frigoriglobus sp.
AGAACTCGCCGTTGAAGACGCGGCTGGGCACGAGGTAGTCGCGTGCGCCTTCGGGCGTACTCTTGCCGAGCATCGGCGTTTCGACTTCGAGGAAGTTGTTGCTGTCCATGAAGTCGCGGATGACCTTGCACAGCCGATGGCGCAGGATCAGCACCCGCTGGAGCGATCGCCGGCGAAGGTCGAGATAGCGGTACTGGAGGCGCAGGTCTTCGTTGGCGAGTTCGGTGCCGAATTCACTTACCTCGAACGGCAGCGGCGGGCACGGGTTCAGCACGCGAAGCGTCTTCGCCTCGACCTCGACCGCTCCGGTCGGGATGTCGGTGCGCTCCGCGCCCGGGAGCCGCTTGCGGACGACACCCGTAATCGAGAGTACCCACTCGCTCTTCAACTCCTGGGCCCGCGCGAAGAGATCGGCGTCGTTGGCCTTGTGGAACACCACCTGTGTCAGCCCGTAGCGGTCGCGGAGATCGGCGAAGACCTGCTGTCCGTTGTCGCGCGCGGTCAGCACCCACCCGTTGAGGGTGACCGTCTGCCCGACGTGTGCTTCGCGAAGTTCGTTACAGGTGTGCGTTCGTTGCCACTCAGCCATTGCCCTCTCCCGGAGAAACGATGCGATGTCCAAAGCGTCAGTATACGGACGCGGCGGCCGGGCGGTCGGTTCGCACGGTGGCCGTAACGCCCGACGGTTTCGCACTGGAAACGGGCGCCGCGCCGCGGGAGAATGGGACCGTCGATTCACGTTTCGGAGGGAGCTTCATGAACGCGCTGACGAAAGTGGTCGCGGTGCTGGCGGTCGCGCTCTTGGTGTGGCCAAGCTTCGCCGCCCCGGTGCCGAAGGACGCGAAGGACACCCCGCTGCCCGTCGGGAGTACCTGGACCGGTAAACTTACTCAGCGCGGCGGCGGGCCGACCGGGTTCGACTGCGAGTTCAAGATCACCAAGCGCGACGGCGAGAAGTTCGAGGCGGAACTGTACGAGAAGGACGACGACCTGGAACTGACATACCTCGTTCGCGGTACGATCGTGCCGGTCGATGCGAAGGACAAGGACAAGGGGTACAAACTTGAGTTCAAGTCCTACGACGCGAAGGACGTGAAGAACACACTGGAGATCCTCAACGTGCCGTACAGCGCGACATTGAAGGACAAGAAGATCAAGGGCACGTGGAAACTGCCCGACGACAGCGAGTTCGGCAAGCTCGAAGGCGACTTCGAGTTCGCGCCGAAGAAGGACTGAAGACAAAGGCAGAATGGCCACAAAAAAGCACAAGAACGCACAAAAAGAAACCCCACACAAGAGTTGTCTTGAACTCACTCTGTGGATTCTGTCTTCTGCTTCTTTTTGTGCCCTTTTGTGCCTTTTTGTGGCCAATCTGTTTTCTGCGCGTCGCGGCTATTGCTTCGTATTCCGCTCGCCAAGTGTGACAAACCACTTCCACTCATACCCGTCCGCCAACCCCGCGCCGTTGGCGGCGCATTCCAGGTGAACGATGCGGCGGTGCAAACCCACATCGGGTTTGCTGTGCCCGCTCGCGTGCGTCACCAGCGGGCGCATGAGCAGCACATCCCCGGCGCGGCAGTACAGCGTTTCGGCTTCGCGCGGCGGGTCGTCCTGCTGGTGGTAGGCGACGTGCGAACCGGGAATCACCCGCAACGGGCCGTTTTCGGCCGTCATGTCGTCGAGGTGAATCCGCACCGTCAGCATCCGATCGAGTACGTCCTTCGGCGCGATGACGTGCGGCACCCCGGCTTTCACCGTCGGCTTGGTGAAGGCACCGATCGGACCGGGCGCGCGAACCGCGAGGCTGTAATCCTTGTGCCACGGCAGCGCCCACGAGTGCCCCGGCGGTTTGTCGAAGTACAGCGCCCGCACCACGCCTGCAGTGCGGCCCAATACTTCGTGCAAAGCGTCACAAAGTGCCGGGGCGCGGACCAATTCCATCATCTGCGGCCACAGATCGAGGAGGTTCCGCGCGCCGTAAGTCGGCCCGGATTCGGCGTTCAG
This sequence comes from uncultured Frigoriglobus sp., assembly GCA_964495365.1. Classification (GTDB taxonomy): domain Bacteria; phylum Planctomycetota; class Planctomycetia; order Gemmatales; family Gemmataceae; genus Gemmata. The sequence goes on from CAZBXY010000519.1 coordinate 2,005, forward strand.
GACTGCGTCGTCGGTGGCGTTGTCGCGGGTGATCGCTTCCCACTCCGCCCGCGCTGACGCGACGGTTCCCGGCGCGAATACGGATCGCAGAAAGCAGAAGCCGTCGGTATCGAGTTGCTCGCGCCACGTCATGCGGCCTGTCCTACACGCTTGCGGAAGAACACCAGGTACGCGATCGCTCCGGCGCCAATGAACCCCATCCCGACGACGGCCTCGGTGCGCTGTTCCGGCGACGCGAACATGTTCACCAGCACGACGGCCATAATCAGGATGTACAGCGCCGGTACGACCGGATAGCCCCAGCAGCGGTACGGGCGGTTCTCGGGCGTGACCGGGATTCGCCGGCGGAACACGAAGATCGTCGCCACCGCGAGCGTTTCAAACGTGACCGAGCCGAAGATCACGAAATCGGTCATGATGTCGAACGGCGACTTCCCCTGCGGCACGTTCAGATCGAGATCGTGGAAGCCAAGCGGGATGAGCGGCAACTTGTACTGCGTCAGCGCGCCGACGCACACCACCAACAGGCACCCCCACACCGTCATCACCCAGGTGGCGTTCGCGGGCGTTTTGTATCGCGGGTGGACCTCGGAGAGCTTCGCCGGGGCGAGCCGGTCGTGACCCATCGCGTAGAGCAACCGCGGGCCGACGAGGATGTTGCCGTTGAGGGCGCCCAGGACCGAGGTCATCACGATCGCGGAAGCGATCACCAGCCCGACGGGGCCGATCAGCGCGGCCACGAACTCCGTTGCCAGTGGCGTGGACGAGAGTTGCCCGGCGGCGTCCTTCTTGACAATGACCTCGTGCGGCAGAACGAGGTGATAGGCGACCTGCGCCCCGCAGTAGAGAGCGATCAGGATGAACACGCCCACGATCAGCGCGAACGGGATGCTCCGCTGCGGGTCTTTGACCTCGCCGGCGACCGGGGCGATGTTCATCCACCCGTTGTACGCCCACAGCACGCCGACCAGCGCGATGCCGAACCCGCTCCAGTTAACACCGTTCGTCGGCCACGTCGGCGTCAGGTGCGACACCTTCGGCGGGTGCGTGGGTTCGCTCACGGCCGCGTACACCACGAACGGAAGCACGATGATGAAGATGATCGATGCGACCTTCAGCACCGTAATGGCGAACTGCACCGCGCCGCTGAGGAACGTTCCGCGGACGCTGATCGCGGTCAGCCCGACCAACAGGAGTACCGTCATGAGCTGGCGCGGCCAGAAGGCGAGTACCTCGATGTCCCTCTGTCCGGGATAGAGCGACTGGCGCAGCACGTCGTGGAACGACGCGGTGAACATGGTGGCCAGCGCCGCGGCGCTCGCGCCGCGGATGATGAGGAACTCGACGCACCCCCAGAGGAACCCGGCCATGCGGCCGTACCCCTCGCGCAGGAACACGTAGTTCCCGCCGGCGTGCGGGAACAGCACCGCGACCTCCGCCAAGGCCAGCGACCCCAACAGCGCCAGTACGCCGCCGAGTACCCACACGGCCATAATCATGCCGAACTCCGGCACGTTGTTCGCCACGACCCGCCCCTTGACGAACACGCCGGACCCGATGACGGTCCCGACAATGATGGCGGTGGCGATCCACGGCCCGAGGACGCGGGGCAGCGTGTGCTGTGAGGTGGGTTGCATGGCCACCGATGATACGCTGGACGCAGAGTCGGCAGAAGACAATGGCCACAAAAAAGCACAAAGGGCACAAAAGAAGCAGAAGAACTAACCACAGAGGCACAGAGACACAGAGAAAACCAAAGAGACAGTGTTTTGAAGAACTCTGCTCGGGTCTTCTCTGTGTCTCTGTGCCTCTGTGGTTAGCCTCTGTCATTGGTCTTTTTTGTGCCCTTTGTGCTTTTTTGTGGCCATTCTTCTTTTGCATTCAATCGAAGATCACGGTCTTGCGGTCGTAGACGAGGATCCGGTGGTCGATGTGCCACCGCACCGCGCGTGACAGCACCACCTTCTCCAGGTCGC
>CAZBXY010000520.1:0-330 GCA_964495365.1 uncultured Frigoriglobus sp.
GACATCACGAAGGACCGGATTCCCGTGCGCCCCGGGGCGCACTACATGGTCGGCGGGGTGACGGTCGATATGCACGGCCGCACGACCGTTCCGGGGTTGTGGGCCGCGGGTGAAGTGACATCGAGCGGGCTGCACGGCGCGAACCGGCTTGCGTCGAACAGTCTGGTGGAGGGCCTCGTGTACGGCACGCTCTGCGGGCGCGGGGCGACCGAGGCGATTCGCAACATACCGCGCGCGATGACCGCCCTGCCCCTTCAAGCCGCGATCCCGCCGGCAGAAGCCGATTCGCGGCTCGACATCGCCGACCTGAACGCCTCGCTGCGGAGCCTG
>CAZBXY010000520.1:340-3959 GCA_964495365.1 uncultured Frigoriglobus sp.
CCAACAGTTTGCGGGCGCTGATGGTGCGGAAGATGGGCATCGTCCGCGACCGCGCGCGGATGCTCGAAGCGAAGGAAGACCTTCGCTTCTGGTGCCGCTACGCACTCTCCCGTGAGTTCGACGGGCGAGCCGGCTGGGAACTTCAGAACCTCCTCACGATCGCCCGGCTGATGGTGGCGTCGGCCCTCGCGCGCGACGAGTCACGCGGGACGCACTTCCGCAGCGACTTCCCGGCCCGCGACGACGCGCGGTGGGGGCTGCGGCACGTCGTTTGCGAACCGTTTGTCGCACTCGCGTGAGCACATCCGTGGGTCGTCGTTCGTCGTCTGGTATGTGTCGCCCGATTCCCACTCGGAGCGCGCTAATGAAGTGGTTCCTGTTCACACTCTCGGTTCTGGTGTTCGCCGCCGCGACCGCGGCCGACGACAAGAAGCCGACCGGACCGATGGCGGTCACGCTGACGATCGTCGCCAAGAACGACAAGTACAAGTTCGACGCCGGGGACAAGACGCCCGCGGAGTACAAGAAGGAACTGGAAGACATCGCCAAGCAACAGGAGAAGGGCAAAGCGGCCCGGCCGCCCAAGCCGCCGGCGGTCGATCTGGTTCTCGTGTTGACCAACACGTCGAAAGAAGAGGTGACGCTCTACCTCGGCGGCGACTCGAACGTGTATACGCTCGAACTCACCGGCGGCGCGGGGGTGGTCAGCCTCAAGGCCGAAGCCGCGTTTACCGCGGACTTCAAGTTACCGAAGGCGGTGACGATCGCGCCCGGCAAGACGCACGAGATCCCGGTGAAGCAGCTCTCCGACGGGTTCCGCGGCGCGTCGCGGTACGTCTACTGGACCGGCCCGGGCGAGTACAAGCTGACCGCGAAGTACGGCCTGTCCGACCAGAACGGCGGTAAGGGGACGGAACTCAAGAGCGAACCGGTGAAGATCATCGTGACCGAGAAGTAAGAGGTTCCGATTTCACGACTGCTTGCCACGCTCGATGACCTGATGCGGCACGACGGTAACGCCGAACTGATCGGCGGCGTTGTCGTGCCGATCGAGCCGTGCGGTTACTTTCCCGGCGTCTGCTGCAGGCGCATTTTGCGCTCTCTCGAAGATCACGCAACGCATGTTCGGTGCGGCGAAGTGTTCATGAGCGGACTGGTGTACGGGTTGCCGACACCGCTCGTCTACGGCCGTCAATCGTTCTCGCCCGATGTGTCATACTACATCGGTCTGCTGCCCGAGAATCGCATGAGTTACGTTCGAGGTCGGCCCGACTTCGCAGTCGAGGTCCGCAGTGAAAACGACTACGGCTCGACGCCCGACCGCGAGTACGCGGAGAAGCGCACCGACTACTTTGAAGCCGGGACGCTCGTTGTCTGGGATGTCGATCCGCTGAACAAGACCGTAACCGCCTACACCGCGACCGCACCCACAACGCCGATAATTTTCCGCCCTGGCGAAACGGCTCATGCCGAACCTGCGGTGCCCGGCTGGCGTCTGTCGGTAGACGCGCTCTTCGCGTGAGCCGCTTGACTCCCGCGCGCCGGGGTGTAGAGTTGAACCTGTCATCGAGGGAACCGACCGTGCCGACCGCTCCCGCCAGCCCCGCCGCGATCGCCGCCGTGATTGGCGTGGTCGTCGTTATTACCACCGGGTAAGCGGGGTCGGCCGAACACCAGCCGCAAACGACCCCGGAGCACCCGCTTCGGGGTTTTTTCTTTCCCAGCGAGCCGCCATGCGCGTCAGCATCTACGACACCACGCTCCGCGACGGGAGCCAGGGCGAGGGCGTCAACTTCTCGCTCCAGGACAAGCTCTTGCTGACGCGCCGGCTCGACGAGATCGGCGTCGATTACATCGAGGGCGGCTACCCGCTGTCGAACCCGAAGGATTTTGAGTACTTCCAGGCGGTGCGTGACCTGGATCTGAAGCACGCGAAGGTGTGTAGCTTCGGCATGACGCGCCGGAAGAACGCGCCGGCGGAAACCGACACGTGTCTGAAGGCGCTCCTGGACGCGAAAACGCCGGTGGTCACGATCGTGGGCAAAACGTGGGACTTCCACGTCACGAACGTACTCGGCACGACGCTCGACGAGAACGTGAAGATGATCGCGGACTCGGTGGCGTACTGCAAAAGTCAGGGCCGCGAGGTGTTCTACGACGCCGAACACTTCTTCGACGGCTACCGGACGAACCCGGAGTACGCGCTTCAAACGCTTCGATCGGCCGCGACCGCCGGGGCGAGTTGCGTGATCCTCTGCGACACTAACGGCGGAACGATGCCGGAGCGCGTCGCCGAGGTGGTACAAGCGGTGAAGCGCGAGCTGTCGTGCGAGGTGGGCATCCACTGCCACAACGATTGCGAACTCGCGGTGGCGAACTCGCTGGCCGCGGTGCGGGCCGGGGCGGCGCAAGTGCAGGGCACGATGAACGGCATCGGCGAGCGGTGCGGAAACGTCGATCTGGTGAGCGTGATCGCGAACCTCGGCCTCAAATACGGTTTCGATGTGCTGAAACCCGGCAGCCTCGAACGACTCACGGAGACCTCGCGTTACGTGTACGAACTCGCGAACATGAACTTCCGCAGCGGGCAGCCGTTTGTGGGGCTGAGCGCGTTCGCTCACAAGGGCGGGATGCACACGCACGCGGTCGCCAAAGACCCGGCGACCTACGAACACATCCGCCCCGAGCAGGTCGGCAACGAGCGGCGGATTCTGGTTTCGGAGCTGTCCGGGCACTCGACGATCCTCACGAAGACGGCGAAGTACGAGATTAACCAAGACAAGGCCCTGATGACGAAGATTCTCAACGCGGTGCAGGATCTGGAGAACCAGGGGTACGAGTTCGAGGCCGCGGAGGCGTCGTTCGACTTACTCGTGCGGAAGGTCGCGAAGGCCCACAAGCCGTGGGAGGTTGACAAGAAGTTGAAGCTGTACAAGCCGTGGTTCGAGCGGATCAGTTACCGCGTCAACATCGAGGCCCGCGAGAACGGCGCGCCCATCACCGAAGCAACGGTTCGGCTGAAGGTGAGGGACGTAATCGAACACACCGCCAGTGAAGGTGACGGACCGGTGAACGCGCTCGACGGCGCGCTGCGGAAGGCGCTCGTGCGGTTCTACCCGCGGCTGAACGAGATGCAGTTGGTCGATTACAAGGTGCGTGTCGTGAACCCGCGCGCCGGCACCGCGGCCCGCGTGCGCGTGGTGATCGAATCGCGCGACGGAACCGACGTGTGGGGCACCGTGGGCGTGAGCGAGAACGTGATCGAAGCCAGTTGGCTCGCGTTGGTGGATTCGATCGAATACAAACTGTTCAAGGACGAAGAATTGGGGTCTTCAAAGTAGTAGGCACACTCCGTGTGCCGTTCCTCGGCGACGGCACACGGAGTGTGCCTACTACTTTGGAAGACAGAGGAACTAGCGACATGGCGACCGAACTTCCGAAGGCCTACGACTCGAAGGCGGCTCAGGAAAAGTGGCTCACGTTCTGGGAGGAACGCGGGTACTTCCACAGCGCGCCGGACCCGTCGAAGCCACCCTATACGATCGTGATCCCGCCGCCGAACGTGACCGGCGCGCTGCACATGGGGCACGCGCTCAACAACACGCTTCAGGACGTGCTC
>CAZBXY010000521.1:0-3955 GCA_964495365.1 uncultured Frigoriglobus sp.
GGGATGCGGACGACGTGATCGCGGCGCGGCGCCGCGCGGCCCGTGCCGACCGCGTGATGACGGGCGTGCTGTGGGCGTGTCAGCTCCTCACCGTGGTTCCGCTGTTCCTGATTCTCGGGTTCATCGCCTCCAAGGGCGCGGGGAACATGACCGCGACGTTCTTCACCAACCTGCCCAACGACAAGGTGCCGGGGCTGGCCCACGCACTGGTCGGCAGCGCGACGCTCGTCGGGCTGGCCGCGGCGTTCGCGATCCCCGTCGGGCTGATGGCGGCGGTTCTGTTGAGCGAGTACCGGAACAGCCCCCTCGTCGGCCCGGTACGGTTCGTGGCGGAGCTACTCGGCGGCGTCCCGTCCATCGTGATCGGGGTGTTCGCCTACGCGCTCCTGGTGTACCCGTTCTGGCTGGCGCCCGGGCAGCGCGGGTGGGGGTACTCGGCGTGGGCCGGGGCGTTCGCGCTGGGGGTGATGATGCTCCCGGTGGTGATCCGGTCGGCGGAGGAGGCGATGCGGCTGGTGCCGAACAGCCTGCGCGAGGCGAGCTACGCGCTGGGCGCGGGCCGGCGCCAGACGGTGTTGAAGGTCGTGATCCCCGCGGCGCTGCCAGCGATTGTTACCGGAATCCTGCTTGCGACGGGGCGGATCGCCGGGGAGACGGCTCCGCTCATCCTCACCGCCCGCGGGTCGCACTACTTCGCCCAATCGCTCTCGGACCCGACGGCGTCGCTGCCGTACTACGTCTACGACTTCGCCACCAAGCCGGACGACGTGCGGAAGAACCTCGCGTGGGCCGGGGCGTTCGTGCTGGTGGTCGTCGTGCTGCTGCTGAACGTGGGCACGCGGTTGCTCGCGGGCAAGCGCGTCGTGGCCGCGGCGCGGGCGGATTAGTGCAGCCCAGTGGTAGAACGCGCGTAGATCGCGCGAATGTTGTTCCGCGTTCCGCAGCAGGGGGTCTGTGTGGACCCCCAGCTGTCACAGCGTTTCCACCCTTCTCCATCACTTCTTTACTGCAAATTCATTAGCTCGCGGGGCGACGGGTGCGATAACTCCAAAGCGCTCGGCCCGCCCCCGGAGTACTCGCCATGCCCGATCTGACCCGCCGCTCGCTGCTCGGTGCCGCGCTCGCTGGCGCCCTCGCGCCGCGCCTCGCCGCGCAGCCGCCCCGCCCGGTGCCCGGCGGGCCGTTTGGGCCGCCGGACGATTTCCCGTTCCGGCCGAGTACGCTGTTCCTCACCTGGCAGCGCGATCCGACGACCACGATGACGGTTCAGTGGATCGGTACAACGGGCGAAACCGCCGACACCGCGATCTACTACCGGCCCGCGGTGCCCGCCGGGAGCGCCGCGGTCGCCGGGCCGCGGCCGGCGCCGGGGCGACCGTGTGGAAGTCGCAGCCGACGACCCCGAAGTCCTATCCCAAGACCGATTTCAAGGTGTTTCGCGCCGAACTGGTCGGCCTCACTCCGGGCGCCGACTACGAGTTCCGCGTCGGCAAACTGTCGCCGGTCTACAAGTTTCGCACGATGCCGGCGAAGGCCGACAACGCGATCAGCTTCGTCACCGGCGGCGACTGCGGGGTGAACGCGCACGCGATCGCCAACAACGTCCAGGCCGCCCGCCAGCACCCGATGTTCGCAGTGGTCGGCGGGGATCTGGGGTACGACAACGGCCGGTCGGTCGAGGTCAGCCTCGCGTTCGTTCGGAACTACGCGCGACACATGATCGACCCGAAGGGCCGGCTAATCCCGATGGTCACCTGCATCGGGAACCACGAGGTGGACGGCGGGTACAACAAGACCCGCGAAAAGGCCCCGTTCTTCTACGCACTGTTCGACGGCTTCTACCCCGACACCGGATACGCCACACTCGACTTCGGCGACTACCTCAGCCTGGTACTGCTCGACACCGGGCACACGTCCGACATCGGCGGCGACCAGGCCGACTGGCTCGAAAAGACCCTGAAGGCGCGCAAGGACCACCCGAACGTGATGGTGGTGAACCACGCCCCGGCGTACCCGTCGTTCCGCAACGCGCAGGTGCCCGCGGGCGGCAAGGAGGGGACCGGGACCGGCGCGGGTAACCGCAAGCACTGGGTGCCGCTGTTCGAGAAGTACCGCGTGCCGGTCGTCCTGGAGCACCACGACCACACGTTCAAGCGGACCAAGCCGCTCCTCGGCGGGCTGGCCGACGACGGCGGGGTTCTGTTCCTGGGCGACGGGTCGTGGGGCAAACTGCGCGCGCCGCAATCGCCGGACAAACTCGACTACCTCGCGACCAGCAGCGGGGACTATCACCTCACGCTGCACCGGTTGCAAGGCAAAGACCGGTTCCACCTCGCCCTGGACGAGAACGGGCGGGTGATGGACGTGTGCCGCACCGGCCAGCGCCCGGCGGGCGTGATCGCGACCCGCGGCTGAGCCGTTTTGGGCCGCGGAAAAGACGGATCGACCCCGAACGGAGGAACTCGATGAGGTTGGTTCTCGCAGTGCTTGCGGTCGCCGGGATCGCGCTCGCCGGTTTTGCCGACGCACCGGGCGGGGCGAAGCAGACGGTGACGTTCCAGGACGGCGTAAACGGCTATGCCGGCACGGTGGACCTCGAAATCTGGGCCGTCTCGCCCAACACCTGCCTCAACGGAAACCCGAACGCCAGCAGCGACGCCGACAACGACGGGGGCGAGAGCCAGGTACTCATGCGGTTCGACGACATCATCAGCGCAAAAGCCGGGCTGATCCCGCCGAAGTCCGCCATCCACTCCGCGACCCTCGTCGTCAGCGCGTTCGACGAGGGCACGACGGTCCACCTGCACCGGATGCTGGTGCCGTGGAAGGCCACCGCGACGTGGAACAGCCTGGTCGCCGGCGTCACCGCCGACGGGCTGGAGGCGTCGAAGCAGAAGGACGGGTTCACGTTCGGCAAGATCTCGGCCAGCACGTCGGCGATCTCGTTCGACGTGACCGACACCGTGCAGGCGTGGGCGAGCGGCAAGCCGAACTACGGCTGGGTCTTCATCAACACCGGCGGTAACGGGTGGGACTTCTACACGGCCGAGTTCGAGGACGTGAAGCAGCGCCCGAGGCTCGTCGTGGAGTTCACACCGCCGAAGTAGTCACGCTCCTCTCCGAGTCCCGGCTACGCGACCAAACACCAGACACAGGAGTCCCATGAAGAACCCGCAACCCGGAACGTGGGCCGCCGACCCGGCGCACTTCGCCCGGCCGACGCGCCGCGACCTGATCCGCGTCGGCGCGCTCGGCGCGCTCGGCGCGCTCGGCCTGACCCTCGGCGACGTGCTGCGGCTCGAAGCCGCCGAGCCGAAAAAGCCCGAAGCGAAGGCGAAATCGGTCATTCACATCTACCTCCAGGGCGGGTTCGCCCACATGGACAGCTTCGACCCGAAGCCGGACGCGCCCGCGGAGTACCGTGGCGTCCTCGGCACGGTCGAGACGAAGCTCGCCGGCGAGCGGTTCAGCGAACACATGACGAAAACGGCCGCGGTCGCCGACAAACTCACCGTCGTGCGGAGCATGACGCACACGGAGGTCGATCACAGCCGCAGCGAACACAGCATGTTCACCGGCTACCGCCCCAGCCCGGCCCTCACCTTCCCGAGCATGGGCAGCGTCGTCAGCCACGAACTCGGGGTGCGGAACAACCTGCCGCCGTATGTCGCCATCCCGAGCATGCCGACGAACTACGCCGGCAGCGGGTACCTGAGCAGCGCGTTCGCCCCGTTCAGCCTGGGATCGGACCCGGCCAACGGCGGGTTCAAGGTGCAAGACCTGACCCTGCCCGGCGGGGTGACGCCGGAGCGGTTCGCCTCCCGCCGGCAGATGATGGACGCGGTGAACGAGCACTTCACCAAGAAGGAGAAGGCGGACAACCTGGACGCGATGGACACGTTCTACCAGCGGGCCTACGGGCTGATTTCGAGTGAGAAGGCCCGCGAAGCGTTCG
>CAZBXY010000522.1:0-3931 GCA_964495365.1 uncultured Frigoriglobus sp.
CACCTGCTTCTTGTACTTGTCGTAATCGACGCCCGCGGACAGCAGCACCCACGGCTTATCGGCGCAGGCGTCGTTCAACCGCTTCAGGTTGTCCATCTGCTGCGCGTCGCTCTCCACGCCGGGCGTGCCGGGGAACTCCGACTTGTAGATGTCGCAGTACTTGCTCAGGTACTTCGCGGTGTCGATGACGGTCTTCGCCTTGCGCCCCACGACCGTTTCTTTCGTTTCCTCGACGCCGTTAATCTTGTACGGGAAGTGCAGCGGTTCGAGCAGGAACAGGATGTCGTGCTTCACGCACTCGTCGTAAATCTGCATGGTGAACTGGAAGTTGCGCTCGGCCGAGTCGGGTTCGCCCGGCTCGAACATTGCGAGCAGTTTCACCGCGTCGGCCCCGCAGCGCTTGATCTTGCCGACGCCCCAGCCCGGCTCGACTTCGGCGATCGACCCGCCGGCCGTGTTCTTGGGCGAGCCGGACTTCTCGACGCGAATCAGCAACCCCACACCCGGCGGCACCGCGAACGCCGCAACGGTGCTGGCGTAGCCGTAGTAGCCGTCCACGAGCAGCCCGGAGCAGTGCGGCGCGAGCGCCCGCGACAGCATCACCTTCGCGTCGGCGATCTCGGCGTAGGTCGGCTCGCGCTCGACGCCGGTGGCCTCCTTCATGGCCTTCTTCATCATCGAGATCATGCTGCTGTTCTGGTCGGTGGCGACCATGCTGAGCGTGCCGTTCGGGTTGCTGATGCGCTGCAGCCCGCGGAGTTTGCCGGGCGTGAGGCCGAGGCCGTAGAGGCGCGTGATACTCGTGGCCATCGAATGGGTCTCCGGGGTGCGGGTGTTTGGGTGTTCGCCGCATATCTTAGAGGGGAGCCATCGGACGGACAGGCGAACACGACATTGACATCAGGTCGAACGGGGGCCACGCCATGATCGTGATCTGGCAAGGTTACGGATACGTCGCACTTGCAGCGGCGATCATCCCGCTGGCTGCGTGTGCTGGGCTGTTCGATTTCGGCACCAAACTTGGGTTTCTGGGATTCGGGATCGGTATGCTTGTGGCCAGTGGCATCTGCTTTGGAGCGGACCGGGCGCTGCGGCGCGGTGCGGCGCGGCGGGAGGCGGAAACGGCTGAGCTAATAGATCCAGACAACCCGCATCTTGTTGGCGGTGCTGTGGAGAGTGAAACTGTCCACACGCTCTACTTTGTTCCGCTGTGGGTGTGGGGTTGGATCTACGGCCTTTTCGGGTTGCTTTTCGGCGGCGTCTCGCTCGTGGGCATCATCTTGAAGGGTTGGAAGGATTGATTCTCTGCTTGGATTGCAAATAGGGGCATTATGTCCACTCCCGCGAGCCGACGACTTTCGCGACAGGCACTTCTGGTATTGGGTGCCGTCGTACTCGCCGGCGTGGGCGTGGTGTGGGCCATCGCCCTTCGTGACCCACCATCGGCCACACCAACGCCTGCACCCGCGGCGGAACCGACGTTTCCGCTGACGTCGCTCTCCGAAAGTCCGTATCTGAACACGCGCCCGGAGGCGAAGTACGTCGGCAGCGAGGCATGTCGGGCGTGTCACGAGGACCGGCACGAGTCGTTCCGCCACACCGGGATGGGCCGCTCGATGGCGGCGGTCGATCTCGCGCGCGAACCGGCCGACGCGACCTACGATCACGCCCCGTCGAAGCGCCGATACCAGATCAGCCGCAAGGACGGTCGCATGTGGCACCGCGAGTTGCTCCTCGGTGCCGCGCCGGAGGTGGTGCTCGCGGAGTACCCGCAGGCGTTCGTGGTCGGGTCGGGCCGGCACTCGCTCACGTACCTGTGCGAGGCGGAAGGCTTCCTCGTGGAATCGCCGGCGACGTGGTACACCTCGCGCCGCGACTGGGCCATGTCGCCCGGTTACACCGATCCCAATCAAATCGGCTTTGAACGCGCCACCGGCGAAGGGTGCTTGAACTGCCACGCCGGGCGCGCGGAAGCGGTCGGCGGCTCGTTGCACAAGATGAAGGTGATCGAGGCCGCGATCGGGTGCGAGCGGTGTCACGGCCCCGGCTCGTTGCACTCCGATCGCCACCGCGACCGGCGCCCCACTCCCGGCAAGCACGACGCCGACCTCACGATCGTCAACCCTTCGCGGCTGTCGCGCGATCTGGCCGAATCGATCTGCCAGCAGTGCCACCTGCGACCGACGGCGGTTATCGTGGCCCGCGGGCGCACGTTCGCCGACTTCCGCCCCGGCTTGCCGCTTTCGGACGTACTTCAGGCGTTCCAACTGGAGTCCGACGGCGGCGGGATGACGGTCGTCGGGCACGTCGAGCAGATGCACCTGAGCCGCTGCTACCAGCAATCGAACACGCTGACGTGTGTAACCTGTCACGATCCGCACGGTGAACCGGCCGACGCGGCGCGCGTGGCGTACTACCGCACTGCGTGCCTAAGCTGCCACCGCACTCCATCAACCGAATGCAAGGTCACAGACGCACGCCGCCAGAAGGAAAGCCCCGCGAACGATTGCGTGCATTGCCACATGCCGAAGTCGCCGACGGAGATTCCGCACCTCGCGTTCACGCACCACCGGATCGCGGTCCACGACCGCCCCGCGCCCGCGGCGCGGCCCAACGACGGGACGATCGTCGCGTTCGCGGACCTGTCGCGGTTCTCCGAGACCGACCGGCAGCGGTCGCTCGGGCTAGGTTACCTGGAAGCCGCCAACCGCGAGCGCGACCCGCAGCGCGCGCACCGTCAGCGCGGGATGGCGCTCGAACTACTTAACGGCGTGCGGGCCGCCAAGTTGCCCGACCCGACGGTTGATGTGGGCCTCGCACGGCTGCGATTCGACCTGCGGATGGGTGATGTGTTGCCGCTGGCGGACGCGGCGCTGGCGCGCCCGGAACTGGTCGGGCAGGATCGCTGCACGGCCCTGTTCCTACGGGCCGACGCGCTCGCCGCCGGCGGCCAGCACGCCGAGGCGGTCGAAACGCTGCGGCAACTGACCGCGCTCCGCCGGCACTCGGTCGATTGGCTGCTGATGGCGGACTGCGAGCGGGCGCTGGGCCGCACGAGCGCGTGGGCGGAGGCGCTCACGACCGCGACGACGATCAACCCGCGGTTGTGGCACGTTCACCGCGCGCTGGCCGATCACCACCAGCGTGCCGGCAGCGCCGAGAAGGCCGCGTGGCACCGCGCGCGGGCGGTGCCGTGATGCGGATCGGGCTGATTGGTTTTGAGCCGCGGAGCGGCGGCAGATGTTAGCCCGGGGTGGAGCGAGTCTGCGAGCGCAACCCCGGGTCACGCGAACCGAAGAAACCTCAGCCCCGGAGGGGCGACAGAACCGACCGCAAAGGTTCTGTCGCCCCTCCGGGGCTTCATTCCATTTCGCACCGATTCCCGGGGTTGCGCCGCTGCGCGGCTTCACCCCGGGCTAACATCTGCCGCCGCTCCGCGGCTCAAAACCAATCAGCCCGATCAGGGCGACGAGTCCGTCAGACATGGCGTTCTCCATTGCTTCGCTTGCGCCGTTCGGCCCAGACCCAGACGCACACGAGTACGCCGCCGATCGTCGCGGTCGCGTAGGCGGTGAAGTGGTAACACGCGACTACCAGCGCCGCCCGGTGCCGCTCCGGCGGCACCAGCCCGTTCATTCCGGCGTCGAGCGACACGCCGAGCAGGTTCGCGTGGTGCCAGACTGTGAAGCCGGTCAGCGCCGTGATCGTCGCGACCGCCGCCACAAGGACACCGAGTGGTTTCAAGAGTTCGCGCGGCGCGAGCGGCGGGCGATTCCCGAGTGTGGCGACCAACCCGGCGGCGTATCCGAGTACGATCCCGCCCCACCACCCGCCGATGAAGCCCCAACTGATGCCGAGAAGCGTCGGGTCAGTTAGCCCTGACAGTCCCTCACATCTTTGGCCTTGACAGTTCGTAGAGGAGGATGGTGTG
>CAZBXY010000523.1:0-3905 GCA_964495365.1 uncultured Frigoriglobus sp.
ATAATTGTCGTCGCCGTCATGCACAGTCGCCGCGATCCCCGCGCCTGGCAAGCCCAAAACCACTAACCCACTCGCCTGCAGCCGTGCATTGTCACGCGGGATAGTCACCTCATCGAGACGGGATTTGCATCATCCGGCGACCCGATTCCCTCCGCGGCCCGCCCCAGCGGCCCACGATCCCAACCACCTCCCGGCACAACGAAAGCCCGCATTGGCAGGTGTCCGGCTGGGGTGTACTTCAACCGGACAGACTGTGTTGCTGGAATGACACGCACTGCCAGAAAGCAAACGTCGCTTGCAAAACCCATTGACAGAGTTTCGTCGCTACCCCTCCCGACCCCGGTGCGGACACGAGATGTTAGTTCGGGTTAACCCTACTGAAGCGACTGCTGACATTCGTGCAGTCCTAAGCTGACAACGACACACACCGCGAAAGCCACCCTGCCGTTCATGGCATTTCAGGTTGGCAGGCGTCTTCCCGATGCTTCGCTTCGGCATCTATTTCCCGGAGAAAGGCCGGCAGGCCGGTCAGTCGTCTAACTGACCGGCCTGCTTGGCTGCCGGTTGACCGGCTGGCCTGTTGGCAGGATTGCATGACAGCTTGCTTGCCGTCCTGCCGGTGAACCGGTCCGCCATCATGCTTGCAAGCTGGCAGCCCGTCTTGCTGGCTTGTCTCACCGCCTTCAGGAATGCAAGCTTGCTTGCCAACAAGAAAGCGTGCTGGCTCGCCTGCGTGCCAGCCGGTTTGCCGACAGGATTGCTTGACGGCTTGTCATCATGCTGACAAGTTGCACTGCTTGCAGCGTGACATGCCGGTTCGCTGGCAAGCCGTGTCGCCAGCTTGCCGACATTCTTGCGGGCTGTCGCGCTTTCATACCGTGCGGATTGCATGCCGTCAGGCCGTCACGTCAGCCTGACGCACATATTGCTTGCAAACATGCCGTCTCGTGATGTAGGGTCCGGGGCGCATGATTATCGTGGTCGCAAATTCCAAGGGTGGCGTAGGCAAATCGACGCTCGCGGTTCACCTTGCTGCCTGGCTGCATGAGCAGGGGCACAGCGTCACGCTCGCCGATTGCGACACCCAGCACTCCTCTTCCGAGTGGGCAAAGGAAGCCGCCCCCGGAGTCAAGGCGGTGAAGCTTGCCGACCCCGACGAGATCCTCGACCGGTTGCCGGCTCTTGGTCAGCAGACTGACTTCGTGGTCGCCGACGGGCCGGGCAGCAACACAGAGACCAGCCGCGCGCTGCTCCTGCGCGCCGACCTCGCGCTGGTGCCGTGCAAGGCCTCGATGCTGGAGGTGAGGGCGCTAGCCCAGGCCACCAACGTGCTGCGGCAGGCCCAGGACATCCGCGGCGGCGAGCCGCGGGCCATCATCGTGCTGAGTATGGTGGGCAAGACCTACCGGCTGACCCAGGACATGAAGGACGCGGCGGCCGCGCTGGAACTGCCGCTGGCCAAGACCGCGCTCACCCTGAAGCAGATCTACGCCGACGCACCCGGCCAGGGTGCCGTGGTCTGGCAGTTGGGTTCGCGCGGCCGCGAGGCGGCCGGCGAGGTGGAAGCGTTATTCCGCGAAGTGCTCCCGGAGGCCGTCCAGAAGGGCTCGGCCCGTCGCGCGGCTCGCAAGGCCGCGGGGTAGGGAGGGCAGATGGCCGCACGTAGACCGTTGGTGGAAGGGTTGAAACAGGCCGGGACCGCCGACCCCGCACTCGAAAAAGAGTTCGTGTTCGGCAAGCCGCCCGAGCCGGAGCCGCCCGCGGTACCCGCGGCATCCGCACCGGCGGAGACGCGGGAAGGGAAGGGACCGGCGCAGCCCAGCCGTGTGCCGTTCACCACAAGAATCCGCGCCGACTTTGCCGCTGCCCTCAAGCGGGCCTCGCTGGAGCGGCAGCTCTCCGGCGAGGAACCGAACACCCTCCAGGACATCCTCGAAGAAGCCCTGGGGCCGTGGCTCAAGAAGCACGGCTACGTTCAGTAAGCCCGCGGTATGCCCGGCGACTTCTCCCACCTGACCCTGAGCCGTAAACAACAGCTTCTCCTCGACACGTCCGTTTCGATCCGCAGCAACCCGCCCGAGCGGATCGACTTCCTGCATTCCATCCAGTGCCAGTGCGGCATCCCCTACAAGAACCCCGGGGAGGGCGTGCTGGAGTGGGACCGCAAGCAGGGCAACGCGTCTTTACGCATCGAGGCCGGCTCCGCCATCGACCCTCGGACCGGCGACTTCGTCCGGCTGGGCCTGCCCTACGGCGAAAAACCGCGGCTGGTGCTGATCCACCTGGCGACCGAGGCCGTCCGCACCGGCTCCCCCGTGGTGGACGTGGAGGAGTCGATGACCGCCTTCGCCCGCTCGCTCGGGCTGGAGACCAATGGCCAGCAGCTCCGGGCGCTGAAAGACCAGCTCGCCCGCCTGGCGGCGGCGACCGTCCGCATGGGCGTGGTGGAAGAGGGGCGGGCCGTCCAGGTCAACACCCAGTTCGTCAGCGCCTTCGACCTGTGGTTCCCGAAGCAGGCCGATCAGCGCGTCCTTTGGCCCTCGACGGTACGACTCAGCGAGGAATACTTCCAGAGCCTGGGCCAGCACGCCGTGCCGCTCGACGCCCGGGCGGTCGCCGCCCTGGCATCATCATCAATGGCCCTCGACGTGTATGTCTGGCTTGCCCAGCGCCTGTACCGCGTGCCCGCGGGCAAGCCGCAGTTCGTGGACTGGAATTCGCTGCACGAGCAGTTCGGGCAGGGGTTCGCCCGCATCCGCGACTTCCGCCGCTGCTACCTTCAGACCCTGCACCATGTGTCGGCGGCGTATCCGACCGCCAAGATGTCGGCCGACGACCGGGGCCTGACCCTGGAACACAGCCCACCGCCGGTACCGCAGCGGCATCAGAAGCTGCTATGACCGGGCCGACGGCCGGTAAGGTGTTGAATTGCATCCGCCAGCCACGGTAAGTTGGTCGCGCCCGGCAGGTGAGGGCCGCAGTTCCCGGAGGAGAATGAGAGGGGGCCGGGCTGCCTCCGACCAACCCGTTGAGCAACCGAACACGAGCCACGGTAAGTTGGTCGCGCTTCGGCGAGGCGATGGCCTGTGGATAAGTGGCAGGACCAGGAAGGTTATCCACGGTAAGTTGGTCGCGGGGTCCACGGTAAGTTGGTCGCGCCCCCCACGGAAACCTGCGGGTTTAGCCACGGTAAGTTGGTCGCTCAAACCTATATATAAAAACCTATATCTTTCTTACCTGTAGCTGCGGCGTCCAAACTGTGGATAAGTGAAGATCGCATGCAGGGAGGAGGGGAGGGAGTGGCTCGGGACAATCCAGATCAGCCGAAATGATGCCCCGCCAATCGTCCAGAAAAGGCCGCCCGGGGCACCAATGGCATCCGGACGCCCCATACCACCCGGCGGGCGTCAATTCTGCTGTACGGGCCGCTAATTCGGTTTCGGTCTCTCCTGCATAGACCATCCCACCGGTTCCAGATGGTCGGAGGCAACGCCGACGGGTGACTGTGCGAGGAGGGACCGCGCCGAAAAGCATGACGGAGGAAGGCGGAGGCGAACCCCTTGCTTACTCGCCGCCGGCTTTAATCCAGTTGCGTTCGTGCTCAACGCCTTTCGGCGTCACTGACTTCTGCACGCGGCCATTCAGGACGTGACGCGGACCCTGACGGAGTGCTCAACGCCTTTCGGCGTCACTGACTTCTGCACAGTACGGCGCGTCCACCCATCGCAGCAGCAGTTTCGGGTGCTCAACGCCTTTCGGCGTCACTGACTTCTGCACGGTGGCGGCCCATTACCGGGAGGGGTTGGAGCGTATGTGCTCAACGCCTTTCGGCGTCACTGACTTCTGCACTCTTAAGTGCGAGCGCCTCAGTCGCGAGCAGGTCGATGTGCTCAACGCCTTTCGGC
>CAZBXY010000524.1:0-3898 GCA_964495365.1 uncultured Frigoriglobus sp.
CGATCTCGTCGAGGAGGAGCGTGCCGTCGCCGACCTGCTCGAACTTCCCGACGCGGCGCCGGTCGGCCCCGGTGAACGCGCCGGGTTCGTGACCGAAGAGTTCGCTCTCGACGAGCGCCTCCGGGATCGCGGCGCAGTTGAGCGCGAGGAACGGGCGATCGGCCCGCTTCGAGTGCTGGTAGATCGCGCGGGCGACCAGCTCCTTGCCGCTCCCCGACTCGCCGAGGATCAGGACGTTCGCGTCTTGCGGGGCGACACGGCCGATCTGCTTGAACAGCTCCTGCATGGGCGGCGCGCGGCCGATGAACCGCTCCCCGCCGGCGTCGTTCGGCAGTGTCACCGGTTCGCGCATGAGCCGCGCCGCTTCAAACGCCCGGGTCAACAAACTGCTCATCTGCGCCAGGTCGAGCGGCTTGGTGAGGTAATCGAACGCGCCGTGCTTCATCGCCTCGATGGTCGTTTCGGTCGTGCTGTGTGCGGTGATGAAGATGACCGGCCGTTTCGGGTCGGCGGCCCGCACCTTCGCGAACAGTTCGAGCCCGGAGCCGTCGGGCAGTTGCAGGTCCGTCACGATCACGTCCGGCGCGTCCGCGAGTGTCCGCGCCCACCCCTCCGCGACGGACCCGGCCGTGAGTACCTCAACGCCCGGTTCGCCGAACGCCCGGCGGAACGAGTGGCAGATGATCGGTTCGTCGTCAACGACCAGGAGCTTCGGCACGGGTCGGGTCCTCGGCCGGGAGCGTGAGCGTGAAGCACGCGCCGCCCCCGGCGCAGTTGGCGGCGGTGAGCGTACCACCGTGGTCGCGCGCGACGCGGCGGGCGACGGTGAGGCCGAGACCCGTCCCGGTCGGCTTGCTCGTGACGAACGGCGTGAACAGCCGTTCCGAGAGCCGCGCGTCGATCCCCGGCCCGGTGTCGGTCACTTCCACGCCCGGTGCCCCCCCCGGAGCGGTTGTCACCTTCACATGTATCTCGCCACCCGCGGGCGTCGCGTCGATCGCGTTGAACAGCAAGTTCGTCAGGAGCGAGAGCATCTGATCCCGGTCCACGGAAACGGGTTGCGGGTCGTCGGGCAGCTCTGCGCGAACGGCAACCGATTTGCGCTCGGCGCGGCTGCGGGCGAGCCCCGCGGCTTCGGCGACGAGGACGCGCAGGTCGTGCGGGCGGCGGTCCGGCGGTGCCACCCGCGCGAAGTCGAGCAGCCCCTGAATGGTGCGCTCGATCCGCACGATTTCCTGGCGAATGAGCCGCAGGTCCTCGCCGGTCAGCGGGGCGGGGTTCGTCGGCCGCAGCGCGCCTTCGATCAGGAACTTCATTCCGGTGAGCGGGTTGCGGACCTCGTGCGCCACGCCCGCCGCCAGTTGCCCGACCGCCGCCAGTTGCTCGGCGCGGAGCAGGTCGCGCTCTTGCTCCTGGAGCCGGTGGCACACCTCCGTCACCCGCTGAACGACGCGGTCGAGCTGCTCGTCGATGTTCGCGGCGGGCGGCGGGGCCACGGTCACCGCGCCGATTTCCTGATCGAGTTGCGCCTGCACCGCTTGAACCCGCACGGACAGTTGTGCGGCCCGCCGGGTCAGCCCGCGTGCGGTCGCGTAGCCGCTGAGTACGCCGCCCAGCGCGCCGAACAGGCCCAGGCCCAGGAGCACCCCTCCGGCCCACGCCGTTTGAGTTCCGCTCCGGTCCAGGCTTTGGTCCATCCGCGCGCGCTGCCGCTCGGCCAGTTCGCGGCACGGGTCGAGGAGCCCTTGCACGGGGTGTGCGTCGGCCCAGCGGATCAATTCGGCACCGGCCAGCGCCCGGCCGTCCGGGGGGGTGTCGGCCCCGAGCCGTTCCTCGTATTCGCGATACCCGCGCTCGATCACCTCCAGGAGCGCCACGTCGTCCGGCGCGTGGCACGCGGCGCGCGTTTCCGCCATCGATTCCGCGACGAGCCGCCGGTCGTCGATCACTTGGCGCTCGCGCACGGGCGACGGGTCCGCCGCGAGCATGACGGAATGCTGCCGGAGCTGCCGGAGCCGGACCTGGAGTTCGTTCGCCGCTTCCAACTGCGCGGCGTCGTGACGGACCGTGCGGGCCAGGTCCGACCGGAGCCGATTCAGATACCAGGTGCTGCCCAGACACGCAACCGCGACCAGCCCGCCGAGCGCGACGAGCGGACCCGAAAATCGGCCGAACAGGAACTGACTCATCGGCGCTCTCCCGAACCGCGCCGGGCCGCATCGCCCGCCAGTATCAGGTTAGGAACCCGGCCCGTAAGAGATGAAGTGGGCGCCGGACGAGTAAACAAGGGGCAAACCCCCGCACCCCGATCTTCGCGTTCCGTTCCGTGACACCCTCCTTATAACGTCATGAAACGAGATTACGGGCGACCCGCCAATCCGGACCGGTCCGCCCATTCGCTCCGGGTCACTCGGCAGATTTCAATCTCGGAGGTCCAGTGCCGTCCAGGGCGTAGGGCATCAGGTGATCGAGTCGGCTGAGGGGTCGAACGGGTCGTGTTGCTCTCGCCCTTCAGGATGGGCCAAACCTCACTGATCCCATGAACCTTGACCACATCGAACCCCAAGGATCGAATCGGCCGACCGACCCCGGCTACAGAAACCAAGCCGCACGACCGCCGAGCCAACCGACAGAGCGCCGCCCCACCGGCCCGGCATTCGGTCCGGGACGACTGTGAGGTCCGAAATGGACGATCTGACCAAGCTGAAGGAGATCGCCGAGAAGCTCCTGATCGGGCAGTTCCACCGGCACGTGTTCCTGTGTGTCGGCGATGCGTGCTGCGCCGCGCTCGGCAAGGAGAGCGCACAGGCGGCTTGGGACGCGCTCAAGGACGAACTGAAGGCGCGGAACCTGTCGCTCGCGACCGGGCCGACCGCGTGCTACCGAACGAAGGTGAGTTGTATGCGGGTCTGCACCGGCGGGCCGATCCTCGTCGTGTACCCCGAAGGGACGTGGTACGGCGGGATGACCGCCGAGCGCATCCCGCGGTTCGTGCAGGAACACTTGATCGACGGGAAGCCGGTCGAGGAGTGGGTCTTCGCGCGCAACCCGCTCCCAAGCGCCCCGGGCGACGGGTAGAGCATTTCCCGCGAAGGTATAGCGGTTTTCACGAGCCGCGACCGCTCCCTTGCGGTCGCGGCTCGTTCAATCCTGGGAAACGATCGAGCGGCCGGCTCACAGCCCATAGAACTTCACCGCGTTGTCGTGGAACAGCTTCTTCTGCTGCTCCTCCGGGCGGTTCTTCACCACCGCCTTGAGCGCGTTGAGCCAGTCGGCGTAGCTGTTCGCCCCGAGCAGGCACACCGGCCAGTCGCCGCCGAACATGACGCGGTCCGGGCCGAAGCTGTCGAGCGTGTGGTTGATGATCGGGGCGAGGTCATCGGGGGTCCACTTCCCGCGCTCCCTGGCGGTCGCAACGAACCCGCTCACCTTCCCGACCAGATTCTTCCGTTTCGCGATCTCGGACATGTCCTTTTTCCACTGCTCGCGTTCGGCCGGTGTGTGTTTCAGGTTGCCGTTGCCGCAGTGGTCCAGAATGAACCGCGTGCCGGGGCACTTGTCCGCGAGTTTGATGAAGTCTGGCAGCTCCGCCGGGCGGACGCACATGTCGTAACTGAGGCCCAGTTCGCCGAGCAACTGAATGCCCTTCACGAACTTCTCGTCGAGGCAGTACCCCGCCGGCGTGGACGGCACGTGCAGCACCTGCCGGATACCCTTCACGTACTTGTGGCCCTTGAACTGCTTCGCGTAATCGGCGAACTTGTCGGAGTTCGGCCGCCCGGACACGACCGCGGCACACGTCGGCGTCTTCCCGCTCTTGCACAGTTCAATGACGTAGTCGGCTTCCTTCTGCTGTTGTTCCGGCACAACGTCCACTTCCATGTAAACGGCCTTCACG
>CAZBXY010000525.1:0-3833 GCA_964495365.1 uncultured Frigoriglobus sp.
GTATTTGCGCGTCAGCACCGTGCCCGGGGGCGGCAGCCGGTCGTCGGCCTTCTCCACCGGCAATGTCCCGGTGCGGGTGCCGCCCCGCACCATCGGGAGCGTCACGGTTGGCTTCTCGCGGGGCGGGATCACCCGCAGGTCCGCGTCTCGCGCCAGTTCGGTGGCGCGCTGCTTGGCGCGTTCGGACAGGTCGCCCTCGGCCAGCGCCTGAATGCGCCAGGCGATGCGCCGCACCAGCCAGGTGCGGTTGCCGGTGGTCGTCGCCTCGCCGAACACCGCGGCGTACTTCTCGCGCAGCGCCGCGACGCCCATGCGCTGGAGCGCGGCCAACTCTTTGCCGATCTCGGTCGCCATCATTCACCTCGTTGAAACCCTGGAAATCTCGGCATCTCGCGCCGGTTAACCGGCGCTCACAGTGACGCTCTGTTCACCCGAAATCGCAAGGCGATTCGGGACAGATTCCGAGAGGTTTTTCGGGTCCGATGAAGGCGCAGACGCGGGCGCCCGGAGGGTACTTCCGAGGCGGACCAGGCCAGTGGCCAGAAGCGCCGCGACCCGGCGCCGGCGCTCTTCGGGGGTGAGTGGAAGTGGGTGGCGAGAGGAAGGCATCGGGGCACCTCGTGGGTAAGCCCCAGCGGCCTTCGCTCGGCGACCGGCGTGCTGGCGGGAACGGCAGAACGGAACGCTCTACCTGTCTATTACACCAACGGCGTGCGAAGTGTCGGAGGAAGTGCGCCGTTCGTATCTCACTCGGGGTTCGAGCGCGATAGTGTACACCGGCGGTCACGGTGTCAACCGGAGCCTTTTTCGCGATGTCGCTGGTCCCGTTCCGGTTACACTCTCACGCATGTCCGATACCACCCGTTTGCTCCAAGCCGCCGCGGCCGGTGACCACAAGGCTGCCGCTGACCTGTTGCCGCTGGTCTACGACGAACTGCGGAAACTCGCCGCCGTCCGCATGGCGGCCGAGACCCCCGGCCACACCCTAAACCCCACGGCCCTGGTCCATGAGGCGTACCTGCGGCTGGTCGGGGACCAGCACTTCGACGGCCGCGGACACTTCTTCGCCGCCGCCGCGGAAGCGATGCGGCGCATCCTGGTCAACCACGCCCGCGATCGGAACCGCCTCAAGCGGGCCGGCGGCCGGGTCCGACTCGAACTGCTCGATCGGGCCGGCGCTTTGGCCGAGGATCCCGACCTCGTTCTGTCGCTGGACGAACTGCTCGCGCGACTCGGGGCGCAGGACGCCGCCGCGGCCCGGATCGCCCACCTCCACCTGTTCGGCGGGCTCTCCGTCGAGGAGGCCGGGGCCGCGGCCGGGGTCTCGCGTGCGGTCGCCTACCGCAACTGGAAGTACGCCCGGGCCTGGCTCCGCGACGCCCTCGCCAAATAATCCGAAAAGCGCGAGACACGTTCCCACCGGACGGGGCATTGAAGGTCGATTCCTTCTCGGAGGTGTTGCCCATGGCCGTCGATCCCGTCCGCGCGAAGTCCCTGTTCCTGGCTGCGTCCGATCTGGCCGATCCGGCGGTCCGTGCCGCTTACCTGGACCGCGAGTGCGGCGGTGACGTCGAACTCCGGCGGCGGGTGGAGGCGTTGTTGCAGGCGAACGACGCCGCACCGATGCCGGAACCCGGAGTGGTGGACACTACCGGGGCATTCGCATCCGAGCCTCCGGCGACCGCGACGTTTGGGGCGGCTGTCCCGGAACCCACCGCCCACCACCCCGATCGGGACGAACAGGCCGGCGCGGTGATCGGCGGGAAGTACACGCTGGTGGAGGTGATCGGCGAGGGGGGAATGGGGGCGGTGTGGCGGGCCAAGCAGACGGAGCCGGTCAAGCGGTTCGTCGCGGTGAAGTTGATCAAGGCTGGGATGGACTCGCGGCAGGTGCTGGCGCGGTTCGAGGCAGAGCGGCAGGCGCTGGCGCTCATGGATCACCCCAACATCGCCAAGGTGCTCGACGGCGGCCTGACGTCGGACGGGCGGCCGTACTTCGTCATGGAACTGGTCAAGGGCGTGCCGATCACCGAGTACTGCGACGCCCACAAACTCACCCCGAAGGAGCGGTTGGAGCTGTTCGTCCCGGTGTGTCAGGCGATCCAGCACGCGCACCAGAAGGGGCTCATCCACCGGGACATCAAGCCCTCCAACGTGCTGATCGCGCTCTACGACGACAAGCCGGTGCCGAAGGTCATCGACTTCGGGGTCGCGAAGGCGACCGGCGGGGCGCTGACCGAGCGGACGATTGACACCGGATTCGGCGGGGTAGTGGGGACGCCGCAGTACATGTCCCCGGAACAGGCCACGTTCAACAACCTGGACATCGACACGCGGAGCGATGTGTACGCCTTGGGAGTGCTCCTCTACGAGCTGCTGACCGGCTCGCCGCCCTTCTCGAAGAAGGAGCTGGAGCAGAAGGGGTTGTTGGAGGTGCTGCGGGTGATCCGGGAGGAGGACCCACCCCGGCCGAGCACGAAGCTGTCCACGGCCGACGCCCTGCCGACCCTGTCGGACAACCGCGGCACCGAGCCGAGGAAGCTGACAGGCCTGCTCCGGAACGAGCTGGACTGGATCGTGATGAAGGCGCTGGAGAAGGACCGCGCCCGGCGCTACGATACGGCCAACGGCTTCGCGATGGATGTGCAGCGATACCTCGCCGGCGAGGCGGTGCAAGCGCATCCGCCGAGTGCGGGCTACCGGCTGAAGAAGTTCGTGCGGCGGAACAAGGTGCAGGTGATCGCCGCGAGTCTGGTGTTCGGCGCGCTGGTGCTGGGGATGGCGGGGACGACGTTCGGGTTGTTCCGGGCGACCGAGGCGGAGGCGTCCGCCACGAAGGCGCTGGTACAGGTCACCGACGAGCAGGGTAAGACGAAGGCGGCGCTGACGCGGGCGACCGACGAGGAGGCGAAAGCCCGGGCAGCGGACGCGGACAGCCGCAAGCAACTGGCGCGGCAGTACGTCGAGCGCGGGTGGAAGCTGGCACAGGGCGGCAACCCGACGGAAGCCCTGCACTGGTTCATCGCGGCGTTCGCGAAGGAACAGGACCTGATTGACCGGGACCGCGAACAGGCCCACCGCTTACGCATTGCCGCAGTCATGGAAGCCTGTCCGCGCCCGACGCACGTTCTGTTCCACCCGCACCCGGTCCGCCAGGCCGTGTATAGCCCGGATGGCAAGAAACTCGCCACGCTCGCCTGGACCAACTCCGCCCGACCCGAGATCCGGGTCTGGGACACCAGCAGCGGGAAACCCATCGGCTCGAGCATTCAGCCAACGCCAGATCCAGACCTGACCAGGGTGATGTACTTCCAGTTCACCGCAGACGGGAGCAAGATCGTACTCCGTCGTCAGTTTGCGAAGAAGCATCTCAAAACCGAGCACCTAATCGCACAACCGCTTTCCGGACTCGAAGCCTGGGATGTCGAGTCCGGACAGGTTGGCATGCCGCTCAAGATCTGTTTGGCAGGTAACGGGACACAACAGACACAGACCAAACTGTTCGCGATCGAATTCCACGATCCCGCTGCGCCGGCCTGGCCTCCCCGGGCGATCCAACTCGTCGATCTCAAAACGCTCCGGCACACCGATTCACCGCCGATCACCGGCCCGCCGATCCGTCTGGTCACGGCCGCATTCAGTCCGACCGATCAATATTGCGTCGTGCCGGCAGGGTATGGTGGTCCGGGCGAGATTTGGGCCTTGAACCCGCCCCGTCGGGTCGCGGAATGGGCGAAGCATGTCGTGACCAATCCACAAGCGTGGACGCCTGGCATTTGGTTTACCGATGATGGGAGCCGGTTCTTCGCGGATGTTTACCAGCCCGGCACGCA
>CAZBXY010000526.1:0-3833 GCA_964495365.1 uncultured Frigoriglobus sp.
GCTCACTTCGTTCGCTCCACCCCGGGCTAACATCGGTCGCCGCTCCGCGGCTGAAAGACAACCATCCCTCGCCGCCTAGTTGCGGCCTCGGTTCACGCCTTGCCCTTCCGAATCTTCCGCGCCGCCCCCAGCGCGAACAGGCCCAGCCCCGCTAGCGCGAGCGTCCCCGGCTCCGGGGTCACGACGCCCGGCTCGATGCGGACCTGGAAATCGCCGCCCAGCGATGACACGGTGTACCGGTCGGCCCCGAGCAAAAACACGATCGGGTTGCGCGGCTCGCTGAAGTAACCCTCGTAGATCGGCTCGAACGAGCCGTCCGGCTTGATCTCGTATTGCTCGACGTAATCGACGGTGAACTGGATGTTGTCGGACCGGCTCAACAGTTCGTTGGTGATCGTCACGACCGCCTGCTGGCGCCAGATGTCGGTGCGCAGCCCGTTGTCCGGGTTCGGGTCGGGCAGCACCACGCCGTACTGCTTCGGGTCGCGCCAGAAGTACTCGGCGTAGGCCGTGTCGGTGATCCCGGTCACGTCGCGCAGGATCGTGCCGTCGGACGCGGTGGCCCGGTAGCCCCACTGGATCGGCCCGGCGGAAGCGAACTGCGGGAGGGCGAAAAGGGCGGCGGTCGCGAGCGCGGCTCGCAGGGTGCGGTGCATGGCAGCCTCCGTGGATCGAACCCGCGGGCGACGCGGGGCGGGAGGCTACCGAAAGTCGCCAAACGCTTCAACCCGACCTGTGTATCACACGGTGCCGGGCGTTCGGCGCCGTGCCCTCCGCACCACCCCCAGCGCGCACAGGCCCAGCGCCGCGAGTGCGAGCGTGCCGGGTTCGGGCGCCGCGGCCAGCGCGCTCACGTCCGCCTCGATCCACTCGGCCGTTTCCGACGGGCCGCGGTGCATCGACACCGTGTACCGGTTGCCGCCGAGCGTGAGCACCTGGTCCCCTTCGTCCACGGACACCGACATCAGATACGGCATTCCGATGAAATTGCCCGTTGATGCCGACACGCGGCCGTCGAACGTGACCGTTCCCGATTCGCCGGACGCGGTGTCGGTGAGCGCGAACGACAGAACGAACGCGGGATCGATCCCGCCCGGCGGGGGAGCCTCGCTGGCCTCGATGAATTGCAACCCGTCGCTGTTGGACAGCACCGCGACGCGCATCCGGCTCACGTTCCCGGTTTGCGGAGGTGTCGTGAGCGCGCCCGGGAGCGGGGCGACGAGGTAGAAGTAGAACGGCCCCAAGTCGGAACCGGTGGTCGGGTCGTAGTCGAATAGCGTGGCAGCGCCGGCGTCGAGTGCCCATCCCCCGTTCGCTCCCGTTACGGTCGCGCGGGAGTTCCATTCGATCGGCCCGGCGGAAGCGAGTTGCGGGAGGGCGAAAAGGGCGGTCGCGAGCGCGGCTCGCAGGGTGCGGTGCATGGCAGCCTCCGTGAATCGAACCCGCGGGCGACGCGCGGGGCGGGAGGCTACCGAAAGTGCGAACGCACCGCAACCCGACCTGTGTATCACACCAGCGCCACGCGGCCTTCGGGCACGCCGCGGTAGATCCGCGCGATCCGCTCGCGCGTCAGACCCAGCACCTTGTCGAACCGGCTCAGCTTCAGTCCCTCGATGCTCGTGTCGTACTCCGCCATGTGGTGCAGCATCGACACGTCAGCGCGCACCTCGCGGTCGATCTCGCGCCGCAACAGCCACCGCACCAGCCGCAACCCGCCGGCGGGACCGGGGTAGCGCGACTTCGCGAACGTCACCGAGAACACCTTCGTCGTCCGGTCGGTCTGCGGGGTGAAGAAGATGTAGAGGCGCCAGCGGACCATCGCCTCGCGCGCACCGTCCGGGCCGGTCCACCAGTGGTCGAACACCGAATGCACCGGCGAGAACCGGGTCGTCCACTCGTCGTGGAACGTGTCCCCGCGGCGCACCCCGAGCAGCGTCGCGAACGCGCGGTTGAGCGTTTTGGTCGGGCCGGTGTTGACGACGCGAACGCTGTCGTCGGTGGCCTCGAACCGCACCTGCACCTCGTCCATGCGGTCCAGGTCGTAGCCGAACGTGTCGTGAACGGTCCCGCTGTGTTCGATCTCGTTGAAGTTGTCCACCGCCAGTTCCAGCGGCGCCGGGACGGTGTGTTCGAGGGTGCAGATCGGCAGGAACCCGGGCGCCTCGATCGTCGGGAAGGTCGGGCTGCTGTCGCGCGACTTCAGCCACACGAGGCCGTGGGCCTCGCGCACGTCGTAGCTCGTCGTACAGGTGGTCATTTTCGGCGTCGCGGGGCTTTCGCCGTAGCCGCAGGCGTCGAAGGTCCACCCGTGGTACTTGCATTGCAGCCGGTCGCCGACCACGGCGCCGGCCGAGAGCTTCAGCCGGCGGTGCGGGCACACGTCGGACACCGCCGCGGGGGCACCGTCGGAAGTGCGGAACAGCGCGATCGGCGCGCCCGCCACTTGAATGCCCACCGGCTTGCGGCGCAGCTGCTCGCCCCGGAGCACCGGTTGCCAGTGGTCGATCATGCCCATCGAAATGGCCCTCTGCTACAATGACCCTCCGTGGAGTATCGACCGATCGTGGCCCGCGCGCTCACCCGAACGGCGCGATCGTCGTCAACATATGTAGGTTTCCCATGTTTACGGGGCTAGTGCAGGCGCGGGGAACGGTCCGGGAGGTGACCGACGCCCACGGTGGCCGGCGATTAAGCGTCGCGGAGCCTGACGTCGCACCGAAGCTGGAACTCGGCGAGAGCGTCGCGGTGAACGGGGCGTGCCTCACAGTGGTCTCGCGCAAGGCCGACAACTTCGACTTTGAAGTCGGCCCGGAAACGCTCGCGAAAACGACTCTCGGCGCGCTCGCGGTCGGCGATCCGGTGAACCTTGAACGGGCACTCCGGGTGGGGGACGCGCTCGGTGGGCATTTCGTCACAGGGCACGTTGATTGCGTCGGGACGGTTCTCGAAGAAACGGTCACGGGAGACTGGCTGACGGTTTGGTTCGGCTTCCCGACGGGCGAGTTCGACGCGCTGTTGGTCGGGAAGGGGTCGGTCGCGGTGGACGGGGTGAGCCTGACCGTCGTGGACGCGCGGAGCGACCGGTTCAGCGTGATGCTGATCCCGCACACGCGCGAAAACACCACCCTGGGCGCGAAGAAACCCGGCGCGGCGGTGAACCTGGAGTTCGACCTGATCGCCAAACACGTACAAAAGCTGTTTCTCAGTCGTTCCAAGTTCCAAGTTCCAGAAGTTCCAAGTTGAAAGCGGAACTCGGCTCGGTGACTTCAACTTGGAACTTGGAACTCTGGAACTTGGAACCTTTTGCCGATGCCCGACACCCCACCGCCTCCCCCGCCGGTTCCCTCGCCGCGCCAGACGCTCTCGTACCTCTTGCGCCTCTTCGAGAGCTACGGATTGGAAGCCAAGAGCAAGCTCGGCCAGAACTTCCTCATCGACCTGAACCTGCTCGACCTCATCGTCCGCACCGCGGAGCTGGACGCCGCCGACGCGGTGCTGGAGGTCGGCACCGGCACCGGATCGCTCACCGCGCGTCTCGCCGAACACGCCGGGGCGGTCGTCACCGTCGAGATCGACAAGATCCTGCAACCGGTGGCGAAGGAGGTCGTCGGCGAGCGCCCGAACGTGACGTTCGTGTTCGGCGATTGCCTCGCGAAGAAGAACGAACTGAACCCCGACATGCTCGCCGCTTGGGACGAAGCCGCGAAAGGAAAGGGCTGCACGCGCCGGAAGCTCGTCGCGAACCTCCCCTACGTCATCGCGACGCCCCTCATCAGCAACCTTCTCATCGCCCGCACCGACATCGAGCGGATGGTCGTGATGGTGCAGTGGGA
>CAZBXY010000527.1:0-3825 GCA_964495365.1 uncultured Frigoriglobus sp.
CGGGCTGTAGTGCATCGACAGCGAGGCTTCCGCGTCCCGCACGAACAGCTTGGCCCGTTCGTCGCGCGGGTCGGCCTTCGACAGCCGCCGGAAGCAGTCGGCGGCCTTGTCGTACATGTCGTTGTCTTCGTACAGCACGCCGAGGTTGTACAGCACGCCCTTGCCGACCGGCGGGTACTTCAGGCACCGCTCGTAGTACCCGATGGCGTCGTGGTCGTTGCCCTGCTGGTCGTTGAGGAACCCCAGCCGGAACAGGGCCGAGGCGTGGCGCGGTTCGAGTTCGATGGCTCGCTCGAAGTACTTCGCGGCCCGCGGGATGTCGCCCTCGGCCTCCGCGACGGCGCCCTCCTGGTAGTAGTACTCGGCGTTGTGCGCTGCTGCGTCCTTGAGCTTGGTGAGGATCGCTTTCGCCTCGCCGATGTGCTTCTGGAGCCGCAAGACGCCGGCCCGCTGCAACTGCACTTGCTGGGCCGCGTAGCCGGACTTCTCCGCCTTGTCGAACGCCTTCACCGCGGCGTCGTAGTGATCGACGGTGTCGTGAGCGGCCTCGCCCTCGGCGTACGGGCGGGCCTGACCGAGCGCGACGTGGGCCTGCCCGAGCCAGAACGCCGCGAGCGGGCCTTCGGCCAGCTTCAGGTGATCGACCGCGGCGCGGACGTGGCCCAGAAAATAGTTGGCGATGCCGAGTTTGAGCTGGATCTTCTTTTGTTGCGGTCCGGCGGCGACCGCGAGCCGCTTCTGGAGCGTGTCGAGGATGTCGCGGAGGTTCTTGACCTGCGGCCCGCCCTGGGCCAGCCCCTCGCGGAGCCGGTTGACCATCCCGCCTTCAAAGTCCTCGCGCTCGAGGAGCAGCGCCTTCAGATCGACGAGAGATTCCGTCACGACTGACTCCCGCGGACCGACGGCGACTCGCGCCCGCGTGGCGGGTTGAGGCGACGGGTCCGATTTTCGCTGGCCGGGCCTTGCCGCGTGTCGGCAGATCACGCGAGATCCGGCGGATGGAACGTGCAGTGCCGAAGATTGGAATAATAGCGACCGGAGGGGCGAATCGACAAGAGCAGCCGGCGCCGGAATAGTGTACGGAAGTTGCCACGTGGCAACTCAACCCAGTTTAACATTCGCGCGAGGTGCCTGAAATCACGAAAGGTTGCCAAAGGTTGCCAAAGATTGCCAAAGATTGCCACTTGGCAATCTTTGGTTTTCCCAGGGGTTTTTGGGCTTTTTTTCAAAGATTGCCAAAGATTGCCAACTTGTGCCGGAGTGGCCTTGTGACGCATTTCACAAGCCCGCCGGGCCGAAGCTTGTGTCGCCGTTCGGGCGCGGTAGCATCGGGGGGTGTTTACGCGAACCGAGGGGCCATCATGTCGCGGGTGCTGTTCGCAGTGGTCTGGGGCGTTTTCTTGCTCGGGTGTTCGCAGCCCACTCATCCGACCTCGCTGGTTGTTCCCTTTTCTGATGACACCGAAAAGCAGGAAGTCACTCAAGCGAACCGCGAAGCCGAGGCGAAAGCCGTAAAGCTAGTGGAAGAGACGGGTGGAAGGGCAATACGGGATCATCGGATTCCTGATGCACCGGTCGTTCACATCCACCTGCTCGGGCCGAAGGTGACGGACGCGAAGTTGAAGGAGTTTGTGGGCACGTTCAAAAGCGTCACCGACGTCTCGTTAACCGGCACCAGCGTGACGGAAGCGGGTCTTCGAGAACTCGCCGGGTTGGAGCACCTCACCTCACTGTTTATTGCCGACGAGATGACGGACGCAAGAGTGAAAGAACTCGCACACCTCAAAAACCTCACTGTACTCTTCATTGACGGTCGCGGTGTGACAGACGCGGGGCTGAAAGAACTGGTAACCACGCACAAGAAACTCCTGACACTTTCCCTGCCCGGCACCAGTGTAACGGACGCGGGGTTGAAGGAACTCGTCGCACTCACGAACCTCGTGGAACTCAGCCTGAGCAGCACAAAGGTGTCAGATGTGGGGATGAAACAACTGGCCGCGCTCGATCTCATCAAACTCAACCTCGGCTTCACCTCGGTATCGGATGTGGGGGTGAAGGAACTGGTTACGCTCAAGAACCTCACCGAACTCCGGCTAGACGCCACGCAAGTGACGGATGAAGGGGTGAAGGAACTTGCCGCATTCAAACACCTTCGCATCTTGCGGCTGGAGCGTACGAAAGTAACAGATGAGGGACTCAAGCACTTGAGCGCGCTCAAGAGCCTCACTCACCTCCAACTTCGGAAGGCGTTCGTCACGGAAGCAGGCGTGAGAACGTTACGGGAGGCACTTCCGCGGTGTGTAATTGAGTGGTGAGAATGCGTCCCCGCCCTTCACCTTCACGGCGCGTCCAGTCCCACGCGCTCGCGCTGGCCGTCGATGTGGAGGGCGAGCTTGTTGAAGCGGACGGCGCGCAGCCCTAACAGCGGCTTCTCTTTGGTGTACGCGGAGCCGGGCGGGGTGAGCGGAACGCCCAGCGGCAGGTCGATCCATGCCGGCGAACCGGTCGGGTCAGGATCGCGCGTCCCCGGCACGTTCGGGTAGAGCCAGAGGGCCAGATCCCAACCCGGAATGCGCTCGCGGCCCGTTTGAAATGCCACCGTGAGTACCTTGACCGTCGCGAATACGGCCGGCGTGATCCACTCCTCGGCCTGTCGCTGTTGCATCAGAAAGGAGTCATTGAACCCGGTATCGAGCAGTACCGGGAACAACACTGCGCTTGCAGAAGGGAGTATCCGTCGGCTGGGCGTGAGCGCGGCCCAAACGATGATCTGGTCGTGAAATACGCGCAGGGGCCGCCCGGTGGTCGGGCAGATGACCAACTGTCCGTTCGGCCGGCGCAGGTTTTCGCCGGCGTCCGGCGGCCACGGCTGATCCACGATGATGGGCGGCATGGCAATGGGCTACACCACAAGATCATCGGGGTATTGAAGGATCGGATCGATGAAGAGGATGACGAATTCCCCGTCTGGAAACAGTGCGTCGCACTGGCGAAGAAGTTCGCGGTGATCGGTTCCGATGCCGATGCGCTGGGCGCCGCGGTAGGCGACCCAGTCCTCCCCCGGGTGAGCAGCGGCGTGGGCCAGGAGGTCGTCGTATTCGGCGATGTACGCGGCCGTCGCTTCCTGGGCGTACTTCGGTGAGTCCGGGTGGACGGCGATGCCCAACCGGCGTGCGGGCCGCCCGGCGCCCTCGCCCGCGACGGGCACCGGCGCCGGGGTCGTTGTTCGGTCGGCCGTGTGCGGTTCGTTCATCGTTCGCCCTCGCTTTGCAAGTGCTGTACTTCCAGCGTACCGCTCGCGGCGACCCTACACAACGGCGTTACGATCCCTACTCCTGCGGGTAGAGCGCGGTACTCAGGTAGCGCTCGCCGAGGTCGGGGAGTACGACCACGATCACCTTCCCGGCGTTCTCCGGGCGGTGCGCCACCTTCACCGCGGCCGTCGCGGCGGCGCCGCACGAGATCCCGCAGAGCATCCCTTCTTCCTTCGCCAGCCGCCGGCCCATCTCGAACGCCTCGTCGTCGGTCACCTGAATGATTTCGTCGATGACCGCGCAGTTCAGCACGTCCGGGATGAACCCGGCGCCGATGCCCTGAATCTTGTGCGGCCCCAGCGGCTTCACCTGGTCCTTCGGGATGCCCTGCACGATGTGCTGCGTCAGCACCGGGCTTTGCGTCGGCTCCACCGCGATGCACTTCACGCTCGGCTTGCGACTCTTCAACACCTCGCCGCAACCGGTGATCGTGCCGCCGGTTCCGACGCCCGAAACCAGAATGTCGATCGTCCCGGCGGTCGCCCGCCAGATTTCCTCCGCGGTCGTCTTG
>CAZBXY010000528.1:0-3820 GCA_964495365.1 uncultured Frigoriglobus sp.
ATACTGGTCTCGCAACGGACACAATTACTACCCACAAACATGATGCCTACACGTCGGAAGTCACGGAACCCCACAAAGCCCGAAAGTCGCAAGGTCGAAGACACTTTGGGCAGTGCCTTCGCCCTTACGACTTTCGATCGTGTCTCGCTCCACCCCGGCGTTTGCACGCCGGGTTCGCCAATACGTTACCCTTCGACCACCTCTTCCTCGGCCCCTTCTTCCTTCTCCTGGGTCGCGGGCTGGTCCACGGTGCCGGCAGTGTCGGTGCCCTCGCCCAGGAACAGCAAGAGCGGGCAGGCGACGAAGATCGAACTGTACGTCGCCACCAGCACGCCCACCACCATCACGAACGCGAACAGGTGGACGCCCTCGCCGCCGAATGCGTAGAGCACGATCGACACCAGGAACACCGTCATCGAGGTGAGGATGGTGCGGCTCAAGGTCTGGTTGACGCTGTCGTTAATCATCTGTGGGGTCAGTTGCGGGTTCTTGCCGCGGACCTCACGGACGCGGGCGAAGTTCACGATGATCTCGTTCACCGAGTAACCCACGAGCGTCAAGAGCGCGGCGACGGCCGCCAGGTCGATCTTGAAGTCCTGGATACCCAGGAAGTCCAGCCCGGGGATCAGGTGCAGGTAGTGGCACACCGCGATCATGCCCAGCGTGAAGCACAGGTCGTGAACCAGACAGATGACGGCGGCGAGGCCGAACGTCCAGTTGCCGAACCGGAACCAGAGGTACAAGAGAATGGCGATCCAGCTCGCGACGATCGCCTGGAGCGCCCGGAACCGGGTTTCCTTGGCGAGCTGGCTGTCGAACACCTCCAGCCGCTCCGGCTCCGGGGTGGTGTCGAACGCCAGTTTCGCGCCGGTCATCACCTCGTTCAGGGCCAGAAGCGCCTCGGCGCGCTCCTTGCTGCCCGGCGGGTTCCGCAGCCCGGAGAGCGACTCGGCGGCCCCGGTCAGCGCGGTCACATCCAACTTGATCTGCTTGAACCGCCCCTCCTCCGGGTCGCCCACGCCGGCGAGGGTGAACATCTTGCCGTCGATGCTGCGGTTCTGCTTCTTGAACTCGCGCAGGAACAGTTCGGTGGTGAACGCCACCGAGGTCGGCTTGTCGAAGGTGAGCAGTACCTTGCCGTCCTCGACCCGCGGGACGGTGACCGTTTCCTTTTTCCCGGCGCGCTCGACCTCGATCGGCTGGGTGGCGATGGTCATGGTCGCCCCGTCGAGCAGCGACCCCTTGTCGGCCCGCAATAGGCGGTCGAGCGACGCCTGCACGAGCGCCCGCTGCTTCTCGGTGGTGCGGATCGTGAACCGCTTGCTCTTGCCCATGTCGTAGGTTTCGCCCGACAAGAACATCTGTTCCACGGACACGTCGGGCAGGACGCTCGCCCGGGCGCGCACGTCCTGGAGCATCTCCTCTTCGGTGGCTCCGACAGGCCGCTCGGTCAGCGTCACGGTCGTGCGCGCGCCGTCGGCGTAGGTGAGCGTGAAGTCCCAGGTGTTCACCGGCGCGTCGCCGGTCGGCTTGTTCTCCCAGATGACGCCGTCGGGGCCGGGCTTGATCGCCAGCTTGGCCTTCTGGGCCTCCTCGCCGAGCAGCTCGCGGAACCCGGGCTTGCCGTCGTCCGTCTTGATGAGGCCCCGCTCCTCGCCGTCGCGGAGCTTGCCGGCGAACACGGTGCCCCCGCGGAAGTCCACGTTCAGCGCCGCGTCGCCGCGGACCATGAAGATGCCCAGCCCGACGACCGTCAGCGCCCCGGTGAGCGGGAAGAAGAACCACCGGTACTTCATCGGGTTGAAGTTCGGCTTCTCGAACAGCCGCATCATCTTCAGCTCGGTCAGCCACTTCTTGTGCAGCCAGAAGTCGAACAGCAGGCGCGTCATGTACAAGGACGTGAACAGGCTGATGACCAGCCCGACCGTGAGGCTGATCGCGAACCCCTTGAGTTGGTCGTTGCCGAAGGCGTACAGCACGATCGCGGTGAAGATACTGGTCAGGTGGGTGTCGATGATCGTGAAGAACGCGCGGTCGTAGCCGTTGCGGATGGCCGTGGCGAGGTTGGCGCCCTTGTTCCGCTCCTCGCGCAGCCGCTCGTAGATCAGCACGTTGGCGTCCACGGCCATGCCGAGCGTGAGGACCAGCCCGGCGAGGCCGGGGAGCGTGAACGCCGCGTTCACCGCGACCATGAACCCAACCGTCAGCAGTAGGTTGGCGAACAGGGCGACGCACGCGACCATCCCGGCGAACCGGTAGTACCCGACCATGAACACCAGCACCGCGACGAACGCCAGCCCGATCGCCAGTGTCCCGCGGCGGATCGTGTCGGCCCCGAGGGTCGGGCCGATGGTGTTCTCGCTCACGGGCTTCTCGACCAGTTCGGCCGACAGCGCGCCCGAGCGCAAGATCTGCACGTCGCGATCGACCCGCTTGCGGTCGAACTTGCCGGTGATCTGCCCACGGGTGTTGATCTCCGACTGGATCGTCGCGGCCGAGACGAGCCGCTCGTCGAGGATGATGGCGAGCATCCGCGAGTGGCCGGTGCGGTCCGGCTTGTTGCGCCGGGTGATCTGGGTGAACACCTGCCCGCCGGCGGAGTTGAAGATGAACGCGACGGCCGGGTTGTTCGTCTTCGGGTCGGTGTCGGAGTTGGCCGTCAGGGTGATCTCGCCGCCGACCTTGACCGAATCGATCGGAGAGACCCGCGTGAGTACGAAGTACTCGTACTTCTTGCGGTTCATCAGGGCTTCGATTTCGGCGTCGGTCTTGCCGGGGTTCTCGCGCTTGAGCTTCTCGAAGTCGGCCTTTTCCTTGGCCAGTTGCTCGGTGCTGACGCACTCGCGGCTGTACACCAGCGCGCCGCTGTTGCCGATGTCGCCGCTGGGGAGCCACAGGGCGCCGTCGGTCCGCACGGGGAGTGCCCGGTTGCGGTCGGCGGCCAGGATGGTCCACAGGCCGCCGACGTCGGTGGCGGCGGCGTTGCTCAGCCCGTGTTCCTCGCGGAACTCCGGTCCCATTTCGACCCACTCATATTTGACCTTCGCCTTGGCGTCGCCGATGTCCACGTCGAACGTGCCCTCCAGCGGGGGCGGGGGCAGCCCGGCCTTGGCGCGGACCTGGAGCACGCTCGCCGGCTCGTCCTTGGCGTCGGGCTTGCGGGGGTCGGTCCAGGTGGTGGTCTTCTTCGCGGCCTCCTCGATGGCCCGCCGGGCCTCGAGCAGCCCCTTCTCGTCGTCCGGGCCGTTGGCCAGGATGCGGAACTCCAGGACGCCCATCTGGGAGATGAGCCGCTTGACCTCTTCGATGTCTTCGGCCGACAGGTTGGACCGGCCCCCGGACGCGCCGCCGGTCGGGAGGATGATCTCCACGCGCCGGTCGCCGCTGGGGCGCACCGTGACGTTCTTGATGTCGGTGGGGTCGATCCGGCGCTTGATCTGCGCCGCGAGTTGGGCCATCTCCTCGCTGGACAGTCCCTGGACCGGCGCGCCCGCCGCGGGCGCCGGCGCCGCGCCCTGTTCGGTCTCCTTGCGGATCTTGATGCGATCCAGGTTCACCTGGTAGACGAGGATGGTGCCGCCGGCGAGGTCGGTGCCCAGCCGGTACTTCTCCGGGCGGATCGCGAACAGCGCCGCCAGGAGGCACGGGATCAGGCAGATGAGCAGCCCGCGAAGGAAGTTCCGTTGCATGGCGTCCAATTCCAGGAGTCAGTAGCCAAAAGTCAGGGTTCAGGAATCGGGGGTCAGTAGGTCGTGAGGTGTTTGGTTTTCAGCCCCGGAGGGGCGACCGATGTTAGCCCGGGGTGGAGCGAGGCTTTGCG
>CAZBXY010000529.1:0-3743 GCA_964495365.1 uncultured Frigoriglobus sp.
TACGATTTCCGCCGCCGGACGGGCCGCGCGGCCGTTGCCGGCCCGGTCCGTCGGGTAGAGTTGCCCGACAGGATGTCCGCCCGGGGTCCCGGGCCGCTTGTCGGAAGGAGGACGACGATGCTCCGCAAGGTGCTGCCGCTCGCGGCCGCGTTCGGGATGTGGGCCGCGGCCGGGTCCGACGCCCGGGCCGCCGACCCGCCGCTGACCCAGTTCCACTACTACCCGTACCACTACTTCCCGCACAGCTACTGGCCGGCCAACAGCCCCCAATGGCCGGAACCGAAGGGGCACCCGTACGTCCGCCCGCCGGCCTACCAGGCCTACCCGGCGTTCCTCGAGCCGGGCTGGCGGTACGAGCTGTGGTCCCCGATGAAGTACTACCGCGGCAACCACTTCTGGCTGGACCAATTCTAGTGGTTAGTGTCTAGTGTCAGTGGTTAGTTGTTAGTGAAGACAGTGAAAGGCAGAAGACCGGAGGCACTCTGCTCTCAGTCTTCTGCCTTTCACTGATTTTGTCTTCTCACTGACACTAACCACTAACACTGACCACTGAATCTGCTCAGTGCGAATGCACCTGCTTGAAGTGATCGGCGAACTTCTCCATCATGACGTGCCAGCCGCAGTCGTCGCACGGGGGCACGGCCGGGTAGCACTTCGCGCAGTACAGCGGACCGCCCTTGAGGAACTGCTCGATCCGGTTCTTGTCGGCCGGCACCGCGCCGTCGGCGGTGAGCGGGAACGACACCATCGACGTGACTAGACCCGCGCCGGCCCCGGCGTAGGCTGAGTTCGTCCCGAGTCGCAACGGGGTAGGCGACATGAAACTCGTTCGCACCAGGCGATTCGCTCTGGCCGTGTCTTTCGTGGCCGTTCTGGCAGTTGCCTGTTCGGCCGCGGTCGCCTATTACCTCTTCAGCCGTCCACGAGCCGAATCCGAACAGACGGCCCCGGCACCCGCTTTTACAGAGAATTCGAAAACGGTTGCGCCACGACCCAACCAGCTCGACGAAGCCCGGCAGCGACGACAGGCCGCCAACCAACAGTTCTGGGCAGACAAGCTGCCCGCCCTCGTCCGATACATGGACCAGATACAAAACCAGTGCGACCGGGTGCTCGATGTGGTTCAGGTCTACGACCGCCTCGAACTGACCACCTTAATCAAACACGACATCCACCCCAGATTCGACACCGAACACCGGTGGGTAGTCAGTTACCTCCGGGGCAGGTCAATGGTAAAAGTTGAACCTGAAATCAACCACATTCACCAGATGTGCGACGAGGCGTTCGCCCTGGGGAAGGAGTTGCGAGAGCACGACGACCTGCCCGACGACGTTCGGGCGCAGCATCTTGCCGAACTGGACCGGCTGATGGCCGTCGCGAAGCAGGTTCAGCGGCATTTCGACGTCCCGGACTGGGAAGTTGAGTATCAAAAGCTCTTGAAGGCGATGGGCAAGTCCGAACCCGTGCGGCCCATGAAAAACGGCTGACGGAAGCCTTCTTCAATTCCGCATTCCGCATTCCGCGCTCCGCATTTCTTCAATGAGAGTGTACCTGCTTGAAGTGATCGGCGAACTTCTCCATCATGACGTGCCAGCCGCAGTCGTCGCACGGGGGCACGGCCGGGTAGCACTTCGCGCAGTACAGCGGCCCGCCCTTGAGGAACTGCTCGATCCGGTCCTTGTCGGTCGCGACCGCGCCGTCGGCGGACAGCGGGAACGCCACCGTCGCCTTGCACTTCTCACACGGGCGCGCCGAATAGTGTTCGATGACGTGTTCAAAGTGGTGGTGGATGCCCGCCTGCACCACCCCGGACCCGGTGCAGAGAGGGCACGTCATCTGAAACTGCGCCAGGATCGCTCGGCGGATGAACTCGCTCTTGTTCGGCAGTTTGTCCAGGAACGCCGCGAGGTCGCCGTCCACCTTGAAGGCGACGATCTCCGACTTCTCCGGCTTCTCCGATTTCTCCGACTTGTCTTTCTTGCTTTTCGCCATGACGCGCCCCGCGGATGATACGTGGTCTTACGTTATTGTACCATTCGGCCCGGTGTACGCAAGGTGAGGACCAGGCCGGCAACGGCGGTTTATTTTCGCTTCCGGGCCGGGAACTTCGCGTCCACCAGTTCGTCACCCTTCGCGGTGATGTGGAACTTCAGCGCGCCCTTCGCCTTCTCGCTGCCCAGTCCCTTCACTGCGTCGTCGTAGGTCATCTCGCGGGCCTTGCCCTCCGGGTCCACCCCGAAGAACTTGGTCTTGTCGGTGATCTTGTAGACCTTTTCCGCCTCGCCCTCCTTCACGGTCACTTCCTTTTGGTCCTTGTCGAAACTGAGGAGCGTGACCTCGACCGCCGCGGCCAGCCCGCTGAAGAAGAACACGCAGAAGAGCGCGAGCAGTGGTTTCCGCATTGTGGTTCCCTGTAGGATAGGCTTCCAGCCTGTCCTACAGAAGACACCGGGTTCATCTCCGGGTCAAGCGCTACCCTTCGCGGGCCGACGTGTTATCATCGTAGGTGACGTCACCCGCCGAGGTTCACCGATGCCCGCACGCACGCGCGCTGCTCACCACTGGCGCCCGCTTTCGGCCGCGCTGGCCGGCCTGTTGACCGCGTTCGCGCTCGGCGCGCTGGGGCAGCCGCCCACCGAGGTGGAAGACCCCAAGGGCGGGGTGAAGAAGCGGATCGTCGTGGAAGACGACCCGGTGAGCGTGCGGCCGAAGGCCGAGGTCGCCTACACCAACCCGCCGGACGTGCGCCTGGACGAACTCGCCCGCGCCGCGGAGGACGCCCGACACCCCGCGACCAAAGACCTCTACACCAGGCACACGTTCCCGTTCGACCGGATCACCATCAAGGGCACCGCGACCAAGATCCGGCCGATCCCGGCGGGCCGGGGCGTGCAGCTCCCGCCCGTGTTCGGTATGCAGGAGCTGCTCGCCGAAGGCCTACACGGCGCGCCCCAGGGGGTCAACGCCGGCGAGGTCCAGAAGGTCGAGTACTTCGAGGACATCGTCCTGAAGGCGGCGAACGACCTGCTCGCGCTCAAGCCGTTCGGTCAGGGGCCCGCCCCGCCCGGAACGTGGACGGCCCTCGATCAACTCACCGCGGCCGAGCGGGTGATGGCTGCGGCCCTGCGGTTCCACGACTACGGTCGCGAGAACCCGCGCGAGCGCCCGGTCCGCAAGGGCCGCGGGTGGGACGAGGTGCGCAAGCCCCTGGCCGACCGGCTCCGCGAGGTCCGGCTGCTCCAGTTGAAGAACGCGGTGACCGTCGGCGACACCGAGCGAGCGCGCAAGTGCGTCAGCCAGCTCATTGCCGCGTACCCCAAGGATCCGGTCGTCGCGGTCGAGGTGGCGAAGGCCAACGTGCTGGAGGCGACCGCGCTGTTGGCGACCGACGACCACTTCAAACACGTGATGGCCAAGGACCTGCTCGACGAACTGGAGCGGAACTACCCCGGCGAGGGCGGGGACCAGGTGAAGGCGCTGCGGACCCGGATCGGCGAACTGGTTCAGAAAGCGTTTCAGCGGGCCAAAGACAAGCACGCCGTCGGCGACCTGGGGACCGCGCGCGACGAGGTGGCCAAGGCCGCAGCACTGGACCCGAACCGCTCCGACGTGCGCGCCCTCCAGCGCGAGCTGGGCGGCACCAGTTACCAGACGCTCTACGTCGGGGTCCGCGACTTCCCGCTCACGATGTCCCCGGTCACCGCGCGGTTCGATAGCGAGAAGCAGGCGGTGGAGCTGCTGTT
>CAZBXY010000530.1:0-3718 GCA_964495365.1 uncultured Frigoriglobus sp.
CGGGTTCTACTGGGCTGTTGCCGCCTGACGGTTATGAATCAACCAGATTTGGTATTAGAACTCCTCGCCCCTCCGCCCCGTGCCGCGTTCCCGGCATCGCCGGTCGCGTTCCCGACGCGGTTCCCGTTCCGGTTCGGTCGGTTCGTCGTTCGCAGGCGGCTCGGTGCGGGCGGGTGCGGAGTGGTGTTCCTGGCCGACGACCCAGTGCTCGGTCGGGCCGTCGCGCTGAAACTGCCGCGGCCGGAAACGTTGATCAGCCCCGAACTCCACGGTCGGTTCCTTCGGGAGGCCCAGGCCGCGGCCGTCCTGTCCCACCCCAACATCATCCCCGTGTTCGAGGCCGACGCGGTCGGCGGACTGTGCTACACTGCGTCCGAGTACTGTCCCGGACCCACACTGGCCCAGTGGTCGGAGGCACTCGGCCGCCCGGTCCCGGTCGCCGACGCGGCCGAAACGGTGGCCGCCCTCGCGGCCGGCATCGGATACGCCCACCGCCGCGGCGTGGTTCACCGGGACCTCAAGCCGTCGAACGTCCTCTTGGCCCCGCGCGGCGAAGCCGGGACCGGCGCACTGTCCGAGTTCGTGCCCCTGATCGCCGACTTCGGGTTCGCGAAGTTGCTCGAAGGGGACCTGGCCGCCACCGCGTCGGGGGTGGTGATCGGGACCCCGCTGTACATGGCCCCGGAACAGGCGGAGGGCCGGGCCGCCGCGATCGGTCCGCCGACCGACGTGTACGCCCTCGGGGCCGTCCTGTACGAACTGCTCACCGGCCGCCCACCGCTCGTCGGCACCTCGACCCCGGACACCCTCCGCCGGATCGTGACCGACGACACGCGCGCGCCGCGGGAGTCCCGCCCGGACGTCCCCCGGGCCCTGGCGGCCATCTGTCTGAAGTGCCTGGAGAAGGGCCCGGCCCGTCGGTACCCCGACGGGGACGCCCTGGCGGCGGACCTGGCGCGGTTCCTGGCCGGCTCGCCGACCCAGGCCCGCCCCGTCAGCGTCCCTGCGCGGGCTGCGATGTGGGCACGCCGCAATCCCCTCGTCGCGGCACTCGCCGCCCTCGTCGTCGTGACCCTGACACTGGTGGCCGGCCGCGAGTCGGTCCACCGGAGCGAACTGGGCGCGCAAAACGCGGCCCTGCGGGACGCCCTGAACCGGGAACAGGCGGCGACCGCGGACGCGGACCGGCAGCGGGAGGTGGCCGTCGACCGCTACCGGGTGCTGCGCCGGCGGACCTACCTGGCCGAGATCCGGCAGGCCGCCGCCCAGATCGACCGCGGGCTGCTGACCGACCGCTCGGTCGGGGCATGGGAACCGGAGTACGGCGACGACTTCCGCGGGTTCGAGTGGGCGTACCTCACCCGGCTCGCCCGCGGCACCCGCACCTGGGCCCCGCAGCGGGCGCCGGTCGAGGTCGGGCCGGTCAGCGACGACGGGCGCTGGTGCGCCACCGTCGCCGGTCGGGACGTGCGAATCTGGGAGGTGGGGACCGGGCGGGCCGTCGCCGAGTGGACGCATCCCGCCGACCTCGACAGCTTGGTCGCCGTGTCCGCGGACGGATGGTACGCTGCGGCGGCAACCAGGGGGATCCAGGACGGGGTACTGCTGTTCGGCCGGGGCAATCGAGAACCCCGGTTGATCCGGGGTGCGAGCGGCGCGCCCGAGCGGTTCTGGTCGGTCGGATTCGCGGGCGCCGACCACCTCCTCGTCGGGGTCGCACGCGCGGTCCGGATGCACCACACGTCCAACGGAGCCCTGGTCCGGGCCTTCGAGGGTTCAGACCCCTTGACCGCGTTCGGGATCGGCCCGGGTGGCGGCACGCTCGCCGCCGGCTTCGGAACCGCGTCGGGCGGGCACGCGGTGCTTTACGACGTGGCGTCCGGTCGGGAGTTGGGACGGCGGAGCTTATCGACGTTCGCCCGTCACCTGGCGATCTCCGCCGACGGCCGGCACGTTCTGATTTCTACCGAGCGGGAACTCCGGGTGTGGGACGTGGGCGGCGGGCGCCAACGGACCGGCTTCGACTTTCCCCCCGGCTGTGCGGTGAAGGCGGTCGGCCGCCTGACCGACGGCCGACTGG
Source organism: uncultured Frigoriglobus sp. (assembly GCA_964495365.1). GTDB lineage: Bacteria > Planctomycetota > Planctomycetia > Gemmatales > Gemmataceae > Gemmata. Next base: position 2,081 of record CAZBXY010000530.1, read on the forward strand.
CCGCGATGTCGTGGCCCGACGTCACCGGTGAGCGGGGCATTGCTCTGGCGATCTGGGATCCCCGAAACGATCGGTGGACGTCCAGTCGGGTGGTCCCCCCGTGCCTGGTGAACCACGCGCAGTTCCGACCGGACGGGCGCGGGCTCCTGGTGGGCGGGTGGGACTCGACCCTTCACGAGATGGACCTGCTGCGCCCGGCCCCGGAGGTCGGGTGGCCGGTCAGCGTGCCGGCCGAGGCGTGGGCGGTGGCCGTGTCGCCGGACGGTCGGACCCTCGTGACCGGGGGGGACGACCACGCGGTTCGTGTGTGGGACGCGAGGAGCGGATCCCGCCTCGCGGAGCGGACCGATCACCAGTCCCTGGTCACGTCCGCCGCCTTCGCCCCCGACGGGCGGTGGTTCGCCACGGGCAGCTTCGACGGCCGGGTCGTCATCCGGGATTCTGCGACCGCGGCCCCGCGGCGGGTGCTGTCTCACGGTGCGAAGGTGCGGGCCCTCGCAGTTTCTCCGGACGGCGGACTGATCGCGGCCACCGGGGCCGGGGGCGCGGTGAGCGTCTGGGACGTCGCCTCCGGCCTCCGGCTGCACCGGCTGGAGGGTGCCGCGGTGATCTACGTACTCCTGTTCGACCGGGACGGCGCCCTGATTACTGCACCGAAAGAAACGGAGTTGGTCTGGTTCGACATGAGCACGGGGCGCCGAACCCGGACGGTCCCGCTCCCGCTCCGGCCGAGTTGTCTGGCCCTGGCACCGGACGGTCGCGGGCTGGCGGTGGGGTTCGAGACCGGACAGATCGTGGGGCTGGACGCGGCCGGCGCCCGAGCGGGTTCCTGGGAGGGGGGACCGCACTCCCGACTGAACGCGCTGGCCTTCTCACCGATCGGGCGGACCCTGGCCGCCGCGGCCGACGACGGGTCCGTACTCCTCTACCAGGCGGGCACCGGGGACGTCCTGTTTGCCCTCACCCGCCTCAGCCCGCCGGTCCACGGGCTGGCGTTCGCTCCGGACGGGTCGTTCCTGGCCGCGGCGCGCCACGACGGACGACTCGCCGTATGGCCGGCGGACACGCGGCCCGCCACGCGGTAGAGCTTGACGGTACTTGTGGACGTGCGTCTGGCCCATTTTGAACGTCAGCCCCTTGGCGAACGCGGCGCCCATCGGCAGCTTGTCGGGCAATCCGCCGTACCCCCCGGATCGACACCGTTCCGCCCTTGTGGCAGGCCATGATCGTCATCCGCCGCGCCGTCGGCCATCGGTGGCTATGGACGACAACAGCAGCGGGATGCGACCGGTGATTTCCCAGGCCGACGAGCGTTCCGCCGGCGGCCGGCGCCAGCCACCGCTCGTTCGCGCTCACGTTGGTGCGCATCGGCGCGAGCCTGTTGACCGCGCGGGCGACGCCGGAACCGGGGCCGGCGGCCGACTTGACCGCCGTGCGAGAAGGGTGGCTGCCACGAGGAACCTCGTGACGGCGCGAACGCACATTCGGATGCAATCCCGGTGCCACATGTGGTTTCAGTCGCGCCGCCCGCCGCTCAGCAGAGCCAGCGCGACGCTGGCAGCGCCGAGCATGAACAGACTTGTCAGGAGCGGGTGCCGGTCGGCCCGGTTGTACAGACTCACCGGCATCACCGGGCCG
>CAZBXY010000531.1:0-3707 GCA_964495365.1 uncultured Frigoriglobus sp.
CGGAGCGCCTTGAAGAACGCCGGGCCGACCACATCGGCCGGGAACACCTTCACGATGTCCGCGCCGGCCTCCCACGCGGTCAGCACTTCCGTGGGCGTGAACGCGCCGGGCATCACCAGCTTGTCGTACCGGCGGCACACGCGAATCACGTCGAGGTTCAGGCTCGGGGCCACGATGAACTCCGCCCCGGCCAGGATCGCGGCGCGGGCGGTCTCGGGGTCCAGTACGGTGCCGGCGCCGAGCAGCACGCGGGCGCCGAGCTGCTTCTTCGCGGCGCGGATCACGTCCAGCGCGCCGGGCACGGTGAACGTCACCTCGGCCACGGTGATCCCGCCGGCGGCGAGCGATTCCACCACCCCGACGAGCGGCTCGGGGTCGGAAAACCGCACGACCGCGACGATTCCGCAGTCGAGGACGCGCTGGAGGTGCTGTTCGCGGCTCATGGGGCGATTGTCCGCACGCGACGGGCGATCGGCAACGGTCCTTCTCGCCTTTGGGATCACGCACGCGAGCCGCGCGACGACAAGACCCCCGGCGCTGACGCGCCGGGTTCGCCTAGACGCGAGCGGCCCTTCACCGCACAATCTCCCCATTCGCGAACGCCCCGCGTGCCGCCGAGATTGCGCAGCAAGTGAGGCGAACAGCACGCGGCACCGAACAGGCACCCGGGAGGCGGTGGTGAAGAAGCACGCGGCGAAGTGGATCGTTCCGTTCCTCAAATATGGCGTCGGGTTCGGACTACTCGCCTACGTCATCTACAAGTACTGGGACCCGAACCCGGCCAACGGCGCGCCGGGCGTCGGCCAGCTCCTTCAGGGGCCGATCGACTTCGAGTGGCTCGCGCTTGCGGGCCTGCTCATGGCCGCCGCCGCCGGCCTCCAGATCTACCGCTGGTACCACCTGGTCCGCGCGCTCGACCTGCCGTTCACCGTCCGCAACGCGTTCCGACTCAGTTTCGTCGGCATCTTCTTCAACACGTTCTTCCCCGGTTCGGTCGGCGGCGACCTGCTCAAGGCGATCTTCATCGCCCACGCGCACCCGGAGCGCAAGACCCGGGCCGTCGCGTCGGTCATCGCCGACCGCGCGCTGGGGCTGTTCGGGCTGATCCTGTTCGTCGCGGTACTCGGCTCGATCGCCTGGGCGTTCGGCGACGCCCGCATCGTCGCCAACCCCGACCTCCAGTGGATCGTGAAGGTGATGGCCGGCGTGGCCGCCGGCAGCATCGCCGGGTTCCTGCTGCTCGGCCTCGTCCTGCACCGCGAGGAGATCTTCGCCAACCGGTTGCGGCGGAACGTCCCGAAGCTCGGCAACTCGCTGGCCGAGGTGTGGTACGCGGTGTGCGAGTACCGCAAGCGGCTCAAGGTCGTGGCGATCGGGGTCGTGCTGTCGGCGGTGTCGCACTTCGCGCTGGTATTCGCGCTGCACTGCGCCTCGCGCGTGTTCCCGCCGGCGAACCCGGCCGCGGAACTGGCCACGCTCTCCGAACACATGGTCATCGCGCCGATCGGGTTCATCGTGCAGGCGATCCCGATCTCGCCGGGCGGCGTGGGCGTGGGCGAGGCCGCGTTCGCGTGGCTGTACAAACTGTCCGGCCGGCCCGAGGCGCGCGGGATGATCGCCCGGCTCTCGCTGCGGCTCGTCGAGTGGCTCATCGCCCTCACCGGTTACATCGTCTACCTGCGCATGAAGGCCGAAGTGAAGGAACTCGAACACGAGGCCGAAGAGTCGGAATCGGAAGGTCACAAGTCGTAAGGTCGCAAGTCCCAAGTCGAAGACCTCAATTGTTCGGGTCTTCGACTTGGGACTTGCGGCTTTCAGACTTGAGACTTCCCAAAAACACAGACCGCCCGAGCGACTGGCAGCCTCTCCCCTCTGCCAGTGCCCGAGCGGTCGTATTCGCAGAGCCGTCCAACCGGACCATGAGCCGAACCGCCTCTCCCCTCGGCTCGACTCGCCGACCGGTGTCGGGCTTGCTTGGTGAGCGGTAATGCAGGCTCGGTGCCAATCGCTTCTGAAATCAGCATCGGCCCGAATCACTCGCCGTAACTCGTTTGCCAATAGCGAGTTATCAAGATGAAATCTTGTGTCGCACAGGGCCCGGCCTTCCCAAGAACCGGGCCCTGCTGCCATCGAGACGGGCATCCGCCGCCCCTCGCTGCTGCGTCTTGTGACATTTCCGACAAGCCCGCGTGGGTAAGAAGCACAGAACCACAGAGGACAGAGCCACAGAGCGGAGTACGTTGACGTTGGAACGCAACCGCCCGTACCATCGAGGTAGACCCATTGCCGACCGGTTGAGTGGGAGCCCCGCAGGGCCGCTCGCCGAGGGAGTGAACATGGCCACGGACATCCGGCTGAAGGACGAGTTGCCCGCGATCACCGACCAACTCGTCGAGACGTACACCGAGTGCAGCCGGCTGAACCACCTCGCCCACGAACCGCTGCCCAGCCGCGACGCGGTGGCCGATCTCGTCGGCGACCTGATCGAGGTGCTCTACCCCGGCTACGGGCGGCGGCAGAACCTGCACATCGGGAACATCGGGTACTACGTCGGCAGCCTGATCGACGCCCTTCACGACAAGTTCACGACGCAGATCGCCCGCGCGCTGCGCCACGAGCTGTGCGACGAGAGTCCGCACGTCGATTGTGAGGCCATGGCGCAACCGAAGGCGGTGGAACTGCTCCGCCGGCTGCCCGAGGTGCGCAAGACCCTCGAACTCGACGTGGACGCGGCCTTCCGAGGAGACCCGGCGGCCCGCAGCCACCACGAAATCATCTTCTGCTACCCCGGGCTGGAAGCGGTCACGGTCTACCGCGTCGCGCACGAGCTGTACGGCCTCGGCGTGCCGTTCATTCCGCGAATGATGACCGAACTGGCGCACGCCAAAACGGGCATCGACATCCACCCCGGCGCGCGGATCGGGCCGGGTTTCTTCATCGACCACGGCACCGGCGTCGTGATCGGCGAGACGTGCGACATCGGCCGCGGGGTGAAGCTGTACCAGGGCGTGACGCTGGGCGCGCTCTCCTTCACGAAGGAGGACGACGGCACGCTGGCGAAGGGCGCGTACAAGCGGCACCCGACGCTGGAGGACGGGGTGGTGGTATACGCGAACGCGACGATCCTGGGCGGCCAAACGACGATCGGCGCGCGGGCGGTGGTCGGCTCGAACGTCTGGCTGACCGAGAGCGTCCCGCCGGACACGACGGTGGTTTTGGAGAAGCCGAAGCTGCGCCTCAAGGGCGCCAAACCCGTCAGCGAGCCGCTGACGTACGAGATCTGACCGTCGTGGCGCACGCGGCCCGCGAGCGGTTGCCGGTTGGTGTCATTCCTCCTTCAGCAGCGACTTCGCACTGCTATCCCTCGCGTCCTCCAGCCATGCCACTTCCCCAGATTCGGCGAACCGCTTCACCCCGACCTGCTTGATCGCGGCGTCCGACACGACTTTCAGCGGGGTGTAGCGCGGGTGGTGGGCGTCCTTGTAGGGGTCGTTGGCCTTCGCGTTGTAGCAGCAGATCATCGCCCATCGCGGGTTGTCGCTCCGGTTCTGGTCGCTCCGGTGCAGCAGGTTCGAGTGAAAGAACAACGCATCGCCCGGTTCCATCAGAACGTACACCAGCGGGAACTGCTCGGGGCGTTTCAGCAGCTCCTCGACACGCTCCTTGTCCGCGCCGGCCTGATCGCCGGTGAGGATGTGGTTGATGCG
>CAZBXY010000532.1:0-3690 GCA_964495365.1 uncultured Frigoriglobus sp.
GAAAGTGCAAGCGCGCCGACGCCCCGACAGGCGTTGCCGAGGAACGTGCGGCGCTGGTGGAGGCGGATGGAGTGGAGGTTCATGGCATGTCACCTGATGGTTTTGGTGAACCCCGCCCGCAAGGGAGCGTCTTTTCTTCAGCCCGCAGGGCTGGGACAACGTAGCCTGGGGCAACGCCCCAGGTACGCGGTTGTATTTCTCTTCCAGCCCGCAGGGCTGGGACAACGCCTGTCGCCGGCTTTCAGCCTGCCAATTCTAACCGATCGCTACCTGGGGCGTTGCCCCAGGCTATGTTGTCCGACCCTGTGGGGTCAAATCCAAGACCCGCCATCAGCGGGCCAGCCCTTCCTTCAGTTTCGCCCGAGGCAGTTCGATCGCGAACACGGTCACCGCGACGACGGTCGTCAGGGCGAGGGCGACGGTCGCGGTCCACATCACCGCGACGAACCGACTGCGGGCGTCGATGACCGCGGTTGTCACGAAGTCGATGGCGGCCAGGAGCGGGGCCGCAAAAACCAACAGCCACCAGTACTCGGCGACAGAGTTCCCGAAACGGAACACCGTCTGCGTGGCCCACGGCAACATCAATCCGAACTCGTCGAACGTCCTCTTCGCGGCCATAACGTACCCCAGGTACAGCACGACGATCGCGAGCGTCAGTCCCGCGTGAGTGAGGACTCCCACCGTAGCGAGCGTGACACTCCACGTGCGGCCGTTCGGCGGTGCGGCGGACATCGCGATTCTCCACGACCTCATTCGGGCGGCGGTACGCTGACCGGGGTCACGCGCCGCGTCGTGACATCCAGATCGAACACGCTTGCCTTGCGGATTCCTTCCCAGGTCGTCACGTTCGCGAAACAGGTATCACCATCCGGCCAGCACCCGCCGTCCGGGTGGATGTGCCCGAACAGGTGCAACAGCGGTTTCACCCGACCGACTGCAGCGAGCAGGTCGGCGCACCCGGCGCGGGACTCGTCGTCGGAGCGGTCGCCGATTCCCGCCGGCGGGCCGTGGGTCACGAGCACATCCGTGTCGGGCGGGATCAGTGCCCACTTTTCCGCGAGCGCCGCACCGCGGGGCAGGTTGAACGCCCAGTTGTTGAACGCCGGCTGCCACGGGCTTCCCCAGAACCGTACGCCGTCGATCTCGGCGCCGCTGTCCTGGAGGTACGTCACCGTCGGGCCGAGCAGTTCGAGCGCAACGGCCGGCTCGCGGACGAAACACCAGTCGTGATTGCCCGCGATCACCACCTTGTGCTTGTGCGGGAGCCCCTTCAGCCACTCCGCGACCGTTGCCAGTTCGCTCAACCGACCGCTGCGGCACAAATCGCCCGCGTGAACGAACACGTCGCCGTCCGGGATCGGCCCCAAATCGGCCTGAAACGTGTGCGTGTCTGCGACGGCGACGATCCGCATGGTTCGCTCCGTCACTGCCGCGTGATCGTCTCGTGCAGGTTCAAGAGCGCGCGGCACACGCTCACCCAGGCGGCCAGTTCCTCCGGCTTCGCGTCCTTCGGTACGGGCACGTCCCCCACCGCGAGCAGTTTCTTCGCCTCCTCGGGCTTTTCGGCGAACCGGCCGCGGTGCTTGATGAGCAGGTCGAGCAGCACAATCAACTCCGGGTGCCGCGGCTCGCGCCCGGTGGCGCGCTCGAACGCCCGCGCGAGCACCGTCGCGTCGTCCTTGCCGTCCCGCTCCTTCAGCGTTCGCACCGCGAAGGTTTTTGCTGCTTCCACGAACTCCGGGTCGTTCAAGAGGACGAGCGCCTGCTGCGGGATGTTCGACTTCGGCCGGTCGCAGGTGCATTCCTCGCGGCTCGGGGCGTCGAGGGCGATCATCGCGGGGTGCGGGAACGACCGCTGCCAGTGCGTGTACATCCCGCGGCGGTACACCGCAGCGCCCGTGTCCTTCTGCCACTCGCGCGGCGGGAAGTTCAGCGCTGCCCAGTAGCCCGGCGGCTGATACGGCTTCACACTCGGCCCGCCGATCGTCGGGTTCAATAGCCCGCTGACCGAAAGGGCCGTATCGCGGATGAACTCGGCGTCGAGGCGCTGCCGGGTCTGGCGTGCGAACAGCTTGTTCATCGGGTCTCGTTCGCGAACCTGCGGCGTTTCCACCGACGACTGGCGGTATGCGCTGGACGTAACGATGAGTCGCACGAGGTGCTTGATGTCCCACGCTTTCGCGTCACCCCCGACCTTGCGGTCGGGGTTCGCCAGTTCGCTCGCCAGCCAGTTGAGCAACTCCGGGTGTGTGGGGAGTTCGCCCTGTACGCCGCTCTCTTCGAGCGAGCGGGCGATCCCGTAGCCGAGGAATAGCCGCCAGAGCCGGTTCGCGGTGACGCGGGCCGTGAGCGGGTTCTCGGGAGCGACGGTCCACCGCGCCAGATCGAGCCGGTTGTAGCGCCCCTGCCCCGCGGCGAGCGGCGGCAGTGGAGGCAGGAACCCCGGCGTTTTCGGGGTCATTACCGGGCCGGTTTCGTCGAGCCAGTTACCCCGATGGAGGATACGCACCGTGCGCGGCGGGCCGCTATTCGTGACGAGCGCGCGGGGCGTGGCGTTCTCGGTCGCGACCTTGGTGGCGTTCGCGGCGGCGAGCGCGTCGCGATCGGGCTTCAGGTCGGGGGCGTTGTCGCGCGCAAACGCAATCAGGCGCTGAACGTCCGCCGGCGAACGCTTGTCGTGCGGCTTGGCGAGGATCGCTTTCACGTCCGGCGGAACGGTCACCGTCAGCGGCCCTTTCCCCTTCGGGGGCGCCGGGAGCGGCCACTTCTCCGCGTCCGCGAATGCGTCTTCGGATTCCGCGAACACGCGCGCCGCCACGTCGAGTTTCGCCTGAGCAATCGACACGTTCCGCGTCACGCGCTTGAGTTCCGCTTCCTGCTCCGGGGTCATCGGGAAGAGCGTGCCCGGCCCGCGCCCGCCCACCGCCGGTTCCTGGATGTCGGCAAAGAACGCCGCCACCGAGTAGAAGTCGGCCTGCGTGTACGGGTCGAACTTGTGGTTGTGGCACTCGGCGCACATGAGCGTTCCGCCGAGCCACACCTGCCCGAAGTTCCGCACGCGGTCCGACGCGTACTTCACCTCGTACTCTTTGGCCTGCGAGCCGCCCTCCTCGGTCGTCTGTAGAAGCCGGTTGTAGGCACTCGCGATCCGCTGCCACTTCGTCGCGTTCGGGAGCAGATCGCCGGCGAGCTGCTCGATCGTGAACTGATCGAACGGCATGTTGGTGTTGAACGCCCGGATCACGTAGTCGCGGAAGAGGTACACGTTCATCGGGTTGTCGCTGTGATAGCCGATGGTGTCGGCGTACCGCACCAGGTCGAGCCACCACACCGCCATCCGCTCGCCGTAATGGGGCGACGCGAGGTATTTTTCGACCAGCTTCTCGTAAGCCTTCGGATCCTTGTCGTTGACGAACGCCCGCACGTCTTCTAGCGTGGGCGGCAGCCCGGTGAGATCGAACGACAGTCGGCGGATGAGCGTGGCGCGATCCGCTTCCTTCGCGGGAGTGATGCCTTCCTTCTCCAGTCGCGCGAGGATGAAGGCGTCGATCGGGTTTGAGATTTGGGATTTGGTTTTTGGGATTTCCGGCTTCTGAAGCCGGGTGAACGACCAGTGATCGCTGTACTTGGCGCCTTCGGCGATCCACCGCTTGAGGGTCGCGATCTGCTCGGGCGTCAGCGCCGGCT
>CAZBXY010000533.1:0-3688 GCA_964495365.1 uncultured Frigoriglobus sp.
GGGATCGCCCCGCGCACCATCTGGTCGGACTGCGTCGGGTCGATGCCCAGGTTGATGTGGATCTCGACCGTTTCGTCGAATTTGGCCCGCTTGAGCTTCTTGAGTTCGGCGACCGCCTGCTTGACCGGCACCGGCCCGGCCTCGCGGAGCTTCTTCTCGACGTTCCGCATGTGGTTGCGGAGCTTCTTCCCGCGGCGCGGGGGCACGCCGGGCTTCTTCTTGGTCTGTGCGGTGACCTCGGCGGCCTCGGCCTTCGGCTTGTCCGCGGCCGGGGCGTCCGCCGGTGCGGCCGGTGCTGGGACTTCGGCTTTCGCTTCCGGTTTCGCCGCGGGCGCCGTAGCCTCAGCCTCTGGAGCCGGCGCCGCAGGTGCGGCCTTGTCCTTCTCTTTGTCCTTCGCCTTCGGTTCTTTTTCTTTGGCCATGACGGACCGACCTCTCGGTAGCGGGGTTCGTCGCGGAGCGACTACGACCCCTCCCGCTCGCGCAGCGCGCGGCGGTGTGTGAGAAGATAACGATTACAACACGGAACGAACGACGGCAACGGGGTTCGCCTCAGCCTTCGACCACCACGATGCCCATGCTGCGGGCGGTGCCCTCGATGATGCGGGCGGCATGGTCCACGTCGCGGGCGTTGAGATCGACCAGCTTCTGCGTGGCGATGTCCTTCACCTGCTTCTTGGTGACCGAGAACCCCTTGTACTTGCCGCCCTTCTTCGCATCGGCCGGGATCACTTCCTTGCCGGCCTTCTTCGCGTGCGGGATCTTCGCCGCCAGCTTCAAGAGGATCGCCGCCGGCGGCGACTTGATTTTGAACTCGAAGCTGCGGTCCGAGTACACGGTGATGACCACCGGCAGCATCAGCCCCTTCATCGCGGGGGCCGAGGTCTTGTCGTTGAACTGCTTGACGAACATGCCGATGTTGACGCCGTGGGCACCGAGGGCCGGGCCGACCGGCGGCGCCGGGGTGGCCGACCCGCCCGGACACTGAAGTTTGACCTGCGCGGTCACCTGCTTCGCCATTGCTGCACCTGAACCGGTTGATTCTGTTGAAGACTATTGAATGTATTGGTGAGAACTGCGGACGGCCACGCGCAAGTAGGTCCGCCGACAGGGCGGCATTCCGACGGCGGGCCGTCGCTGGTCACCTGTCAACCGACGGCACATGCCGTGTGCCGACGACTGATCACAGCTTCTCGACCTGGTTGGCGTCGAGGTCCACATTCACGGCCTGGCCCCAGAGCGTCACGACCACGGTCACCTTCGGCGCCTCGTTGGGGTCTTTCGCGTCGATGATCGCCTTCACTTCGCCCTCGAAGTTGGCGAACGACCCCTCGCGGATGCGGACCTTGTCGCCCTTCTCGTAATCGAGTTTGAGCTTGACCGGTTTGTTCGGGTCTTTCACCTTTTCGCCGGTGAGCATCGCCTTCACTTCGTGGTCGGGCATCGGTTCCGCGACCGGGTTGCCCGGCGAGCCGCGGACGTTCAGGAAGTCGCCAACGCCGCTCGTCTCGCGGAACAGGTACAGGATGCGGTCGTTGAACTCGACGTTGGCGAAGATGTACCCGTGGAACTTCTTCTTCTTCTTGGTGACCTTCTTTTCCTGGTACGTGTACTCGCCCGTCTTCTTGTCCTTCACCCGCACCTGCTTCTTCTCGGTCACCTCCTCGAACGGGATGGCGATCTCGCCGAAGTACTCTTCCAACCCTTCGATCGCGACCTTGCGGAGGATCGCGGACTTGATGGTGTCCTCGCGCCCGCTCTGCACCTTCACCGCGTACCACTTCTTCTTGTTTTCGGTCTTCGGCTCGGTCGGTTCCTCAGTCTCGGTCGCGGTGGCCGTCGCCGCCGGTTCTTCGGCCACGGCCACGGCGGCCTTGACGGCTTTGACCCGCGCCTTCTTGGCGGGCTTCGCGGCCGGTTCCGCCTCGGCCACCGGCGCGGGCGCCGGTTCCAGAACGGGTTCGGCGGTTGGTTCGGGCGCCGGTTCCAGAACGGGAACGAGTGCCTCGGTCACCGGTTCTTCGACCGGAACGAGTGCTTCGGAGGTCCCGCTGGCGGGCGCGGGTTCCCCAGCAACCGGTTCGTTCACCAAAACGGCCGCGACCTCGGCGAGTTCCGGCGGCGGGGCCGGTTCGGGTTCGGGCGCGTGTTCCGGGTCGGGCGCGGTGACCTGTTCGATACTCGCCTCGGCCTCCGGCACGGCGGGCGGTTCTGCGGGCGCGACGGGTTGCAGTTCGGGGGTCGCCTCGGGGGTCAGTTCCGGCGCAAGGGTGTGCGCGTCGGCAGGCGGCGTCTCGGCCTTCGGCTCGTCGGTCGGGGCGGGCGCGGGGTCGTTCGGAGTTTCGTCGTTCATGGGAGATCGGCCGTGGGCCGCCTCTGCGTGGCCCGCGCGCGCCGCGCGCGGGCGGGTTCCCGCGTTACCACTTCGCCTCGCGCACCTGCCCGGCCTTGTCCTGGGTGGTCGCCCGGCCGGGCAGCACGCCGACCGTCTGCCGGCTCAACAGCCAGCCCCAGAACAGGTCCACCACGAGCAGGAACAGGGTCATGAGCAGCGTGGTGATGAGGACCACGACGGTGTCTTGCATGAGCCGCTTGCGGCTGGACCACGACACCTTGTTCATCTCCGCCTCGGTGGCGATGAGGAACTCGGCGAAGTCGGGCACGTTCACCGCCCGGAACGCGACCCACAGGGTCAGCGCCCCCACCAAAAGCGGGATCACGATCTTCGCGTCGGTCAAAAGCGTGATCGGGGCGATGTCGAACGGCATCGAGAGCGTCCACTGCTGTGGGAGGTTGCCCTGGGTCCAGAGCGACCAGGCGCCGGTTCCGCCGACGATGAGTACGCCGAGGATCGTCAACCGGCGGACCCGCAGGCCCAGCGACCGCTTGTACGCGGCGGTCGAGAACCACCCCTGCTCCTCCAACCCCACCATCCACCGCTCGCCGGACCGGCCGGTGAAGAAGCGCGCGGCGAAGAAGATCAGCCCGGCGCCGAGGACGGCCCCGAGGATCTGCCCGGCCCCGCCGTCGAACGCGACCGCGATCCCGCGGGCCACGAAGAAGATCAGCGCGGCCGCGACGACCATGAGGACCGCGCCCCCGCGCACCCCTCTGGGGGCGTCGGAGCCGAGTTTGGTGCCGAACCACAAGAGCGCCCCGAGCGCCCCGGCCTGGACCGCCAGCCGGGCCACGAGTGCGTCGGTCGGGGTCTCGGCGCCGGCGCCCCAGAGCATCGGCACCGCGTAGAACACGACGGCCAGGGCCGCCAGCAGGTAGACGGCGCCGGCGAGGCTGGCGACCGGCAGGCTCAGCGGCTTGCCCGGGGTACTGGGTGCGGAACTGGGTTCAACGGCGGTCGCCATACCTCGGTCCTCTCCATCCGTCGGGGCGCGCCCGGCGGGCGTACTCGCGCCGGGGTCGGTCCGTGAGTCCTGTAACGAGCGAAGGGGCCGCGGAACCGGGGCGGACCCGAGTTCGGCGGCCGGCGGGTGGTGCGGCGTGGTGCGGGGGTGTCGCGGGCCGCTGCCGGACTGTCGAGCCTGCCGACAGGTCCGGCAGACTCGACAGGCACAGGTTCCCGGCTCGCCGTCCGATTCCGAACCGGTCCCCGCGACAGCACGAGCGGAGGGATTTGAACCCCCAACCGACGGTTTTGGAAACCGTTGCTCTACCGTTGAGCTACGCTCGT
>CAZBXY010000534.1:0-3669 GCA_964495365.1 uncultured Frigoriglobus sp.
CATGATGGGTCCGAGGCCCATCGAAACGGTCGGGTACTGCCAGAAGTCGGGCATCAGCCACGGGTGCGGGTAACTCGATACCCCGCCGCCGGGTTTGAGTTCCTGGCGGAAGTTTTCGAGCTTCTTTTCGTCCAGCCGGCCTTCGACAAAGGCCCGGGCGTACATGCCGGGGCTGGCGTGGCCCTGGAAGAACACGACGTCGCCGGGGTGGTCGGCCGCGGGGCCGTGGAAGAAGTGGTTGAAGCCGATTTCGTAGAGCGTCGCGGCGCTGGCGAACGTCGAGATGTGCCCGCCGACGTTGGTGTTCTTGTTGGCTTTGAGCACCATCGCCATCGCGTTCCAGCGGATGATGCTCTTGATCTTGCGTTCGAGCTGCCGGTCGCCGGGGAACGGGGGCTGGTCCTCGACGGGAATCGTGTTGACGTAGGGCGTGGTGACCCCGCCGAGCATCTTGGCGCCGGAGCGGTCGGCAACGGCGATGAGCGTTTCGAGGAGGAACTTGGCCCGCTCCGGGCCGCCGTGTTTGAGTACGGCCTCCATCGCTTCGAGCCACTCGGCGGTTTCTTGCGGGTCGATGTCGTCGGGGAGTCGGGCGGTACTGTGGGCCAACGCGTCAGGGGTGACGAGCATCGACGGCGTCCTCGTGGATCGAGCGAGCGGGGCAGGCGTGCGGGTCGCGAGTGGCTCGGATCGTTCGACAAAGCTAGGATAGGCCGGGGCTTCTGCCGCGTCTACATGGGTGGAAACCCGCGGAAAACGAACCGACCCATGAGAATTATACTCACGACCGTCTTCGGCGTTCTCACGCTCGCGGCCCTCCCCGCGGCCCAGCCGGCGCGCCCGCTGGCGCCCACGCTCGTCACCTGGGAGAAACCCGGAGCGTTCCTCGGCGAGGTGCCCCGCGAGTTCCCCAAACACACCGGCGCGGAACTGAGTGTCGCGCCGACCCTCCAGAAAACCAAGTTCGACGCGCGCTTCAAGGGCGAGCCGTTCTGGACCGCGCTTCAAACCGCCGCTGACAAGACCAGCACCAGGCTCGCACTCTCAAACGGCGGCCGGAAGGTGGAACTGGTGCCGCGGGGTCCGTCGCGCGAATCGGCCGCGACCAGCGGGGCGTTTCGGATCGTCTCGCAACAGGTCGTCGGGCGGGCGCTTCTCGCCGACGGGGTCGTCACTCACGAGGTTCAACTGCTCGTTCACTGGGAACCCCGGCTCCGGGTGTACCGGATCGACACCACGCCGGCGATTAGCAAAGTGACCGACGTTCCCGGCTCGAAACTGGTCGCGGACGGCGGCGGGAGCCGGGTTCTCCCCACCGACGCGACCTCCGAAATGAAGGTGAAAGTGACCGGACTCACTCGCGCCAGCGACAAAATCACCGTTTTGGCCGGGGCGTTCGGCGTGACCGCGGCCGACAAACTGCTGGAGTTCACCTTCGAGGCTCCCGACGGCAAGCTCCCGGCCGTGCAGAGGCAAGACGGGGTGTCCGCGGTCCTCAAGCGGGTGCAGAAGCGGGACGATTCGTGGGAAATCGCGGTGGAGGTCACGTATCCGGCCGGGCAGCCGGTGTTCGAGAGCTTTCAGGGCGAGTGGTGGCTCCGCGACAATCGCCTGACCGTCGTATCGCCGACCGGCAAGCAGTTCGTGATCGACGATTACGAGATCCCGTCGCCGGACAGCGCCCAGCCGCTGCGGGTCGTTCACCGGTTCAAGGAGGACGCGGCGAAGGGCCTGGGCAACCCGACCGCGAAGGGCTGGAAGATCGTGTACGAGACGCCCGCCCCGCTCGCGGAGGTGCGGGTGCCGTTCGAGTTGAGGGACATTCCGCTGCCGTAGTTTTGTTCGTAGTGAGCCGCTTCAGCGGGTTTTTGCTTTGCTTTCTTGTGGCACAGGTTTTCCAGCCGGTGTCCGAATCGCTCGCTGGCACACAGGCTCGAAAGCCCGTGCCACAAGACAGAAGACCACCGGCTGAAGCCGATCACTACGAACAATGCGGTTGCGCCGCCGTCGTCCCGGTAGTATGCTCGTTCTTATCATCCGCATTCCGAATTCCGCACTCCATGAAGAGTCTCCCGCTGGCGGTCGCGAACATCGACACGGCCACCTTCGACTGCTCGTTCGGCCGCGGGTGCGACGGCATCTGCTGCAAGAACGGGCGCCCGAGCGTCACGCCGGCGGAGCGGGCGGTCATCGAGTCGGTTCTCGCGCGGGCGCTGCCGCTCATGCGCCCCGAAGCGCAGAAGGCGGTTGAGCGCGACGGGTTCGTCAGCGCCCGCACGAAGCTGGGGCAGCCGATGGTCCGCGTCGCCGGCGGGTGGTGCGTGTTCTTCAACGCCGGGTGTGTGCTCCACACGATCGGGGCCGAGGACGGGCAGTCGTACCAGTACAAGCCGACCCAGTGCGCGCTGTTCCCGCTGGAAAAGAGCGACCGGGGCCACTGGTTTGTGCGGCAGTGGGGCTTCGACGGTGAACTGTGGGATCTGTTCTGCCTGAACCCGGCGAACAGCCCGCAGGTCGCCGCGGAATCGCTCGCCCCGGAGCTAGTGCTGGCCGCCCAACTCGACGCCGCCCAAGGAGTTCCAAGTTCCAAAGAACTGTAGGCGAACGGCCGGTGTCAGCCGGCCGGTAGGCGCAGCCGTCGGCGATCAGCGGCGCGGGTTGGCATCACCCACAACTCTCGCGGGTCGGGTTCGCCACCGGCCGGCTGACACCGGCCGTTCGCCCAGAACCAAGCGTGGAACTTGCTCGAAGGGCTTGGAACTCCTTGGGCGGGTTGTAAAATCAAATTGCCCCACTTGACAGGGCGGCCCGTAAGCAGAATGATTTCGATATTCCGTGTGGTTCGCGGGCGGCAGTGTTCGGTCGGCCCGCACTCACCTTCCCCGTTCAGGTGCGCCATGGCGTCCCAACAGCCCCGCCGTCGTCGGCTCGAGGTCGAAGACATCGGGGACATCGCGGTCGTCAACTTCGTCGATAAGAAGATTCTCGACGAGCAAAACATCCAGATGATCGGGGACGACCTGTTCCGGCTGGTCGATGAACTCGGCCGCCGGAAGGTGCTGCTGAACTTCGGCAACGTCGAGTTCATGTCCAGCGCCGCGCTGGGCAAGCTGATCACGCTGCACCGCAAGCTCCAGGCCGTTCAGGGCAAGCTGGTGCTGTGCAAGATCGCCAAGGACATCCTGGACGTGTTCAAGATCACCAAACTGGACAAGATCCTGAGCATCACCACGGACGAGCAGTCGGGGCTGCAATCGTTCTCCTGAATCCGTTCGCCGAACCGGTCCGGCGCGGGCGGTGCCCCGCGCCGGCGGCCGTTCCCGTCACCCGCACCCCCCGCGGCCGGAATCTATGGGCGTCGCGCAGATGGCCACCGAACTCACCATCCCCAGCGACCTGTCCGAGGCGCGGCGCGTCCAGGATCAGATCGAAGAAGCGCTCCAGGCCTCGTCCTACACCGAGCACGACATCTTCTCGATCAAACTGGCCCTCGAAGAAGCCCTCGTTAACGCCATCAAGCACGGCAACCAGATGGACCCCGACAAGCGGGTGTCGGTCGTTTATCACATCACCCCGCAGCGGTTCGACGTGCGCATCGCCGACGAGGGCGCCGGGTTCAACCCCGCCGACGTGCCCGACCCGACCGACCCGGACAACCTGGAGCGCCCC
>CAZBXY010000535.1:0-3660 GCA_964495365.1 uncultured Frigoriglobus sp.
CGGGCGTCGTCCGGTGCCAGTCCCATGTTCAGCGGGCCGAACGCGACGTCTTCCACCACCGACGGGCTGAAAAGCTGATCGTACGGGTTCTGGAACACAACCACCACCAACTCCGGAAGCATCTTTCGGAGTTCGGCCACGGCAGGGTCGAGGCCGCCGACACTCGCCTGACCGGGATTGCCCGCGAGGACGCCGCACAGCCGCAGGACCAGCGTGGTCTTGCCGGCGCCGTTAGGCCCGACGATCGCCACGCACTCGCCCGGTTCCACCGTGAACGTCACGTCGTCGAGCGCGACGCGCCCGCAGGCGTAGCGGTGGCCCAGGTGGTGAGTGGTGAGTGGTGAGTGGTGAGTCACGAGAGAACCAGGCGGTCCCAAAGTACGAGCGCGGCGATGGCGGCGCCGAGCGCCGCAAAGGAAATGATATCGGCCGGTGTGGTGCGGAACGTGGCGAGCGTGTGAAAGGTGCCGTCGAACCCGCGGGTGCGCATCGCGGCGGCGACGCCCTCGGCGCGGTCCGATCCGCGCACCAAAAGCGCCCCGGTCGCGTGGCCCAGCGCGCGGTAGCCGTGCCGCGAGGCGCGCACGCGAAAACCCCGGGTGCGCATCGCGATCCGCACCCGCTTCATCTCATCGGCCAGTAGAAACGTGTAGCGGTAGGCGAGCAACGTCAGTTGCACGAGCAATCCCGGCACTTTCAGCTTGTGAGCCGCGGCCAGCGTGTGGTGAAGTGGTGCGGTGCCGATCAGAATGAGCGCAAAGCAGCCGATCGCCAGCCCGCGGCAGAATACCGCCAGCCCCGCGACCAGCCCTCGCTCCGACACGCGCACCGGGCCGATGTCCCACCCATCGCCATCAAGAGTGAAGGGTAGCACGAGCAAAAACGGGAGCGCGGCGAGCGCGAACAGAGCCAGTCGCCCGCGCACCCACGCCCCCGGCAAGCGCGCGCCGACGAGCAACACGAGGCCGAGGGCGAGCGCGACCGCGGCGGGCGCGAGGTGGTCGAGCGCCGCGACCCCGCACACGGCCAGTAGCACCGCGGCGAGCTTCCAGCGCGCGTCCCAGCGGGCGAGCGGGGACGGCGGAACGGGGCGGTGGCGGAACGCGAGGGTCATCGCGCCTTTCGCGGAAGTGATTCCGGGGCGGAGCGGGCGAACTCGGCCCGCAGTTCCCGCTCGGCCTCCGCCCAGTTCTGAAGGTCCAGACCCTGCGGTTTGCCCTTCCGCACCCAGATTTCGTAAGCCCGCGCCGCGATCTTGTCGTGCGGGACGGGCGGTTCCGCCATCGCCGACGGGGTCGGCACCGCCGTCGCCGGCGAACCGTTCGTCACTGCGGTCGCGGTCGTGCCGGGCGCACTCCGGTTCCCCAGGCGCCGTAACCAACTGATCATGTCCGTTCCTCCGTGCGGGTTGTCGGTGCGATTATCTTAGTACACCCCCCGCGTATCCGGTACGGCGCGGCCAAAAACAGGAGGCGCCCGGCCGGGTTTCCCCTGCACCGGGCGCCTCGCCAGCGGAACGGACGGGGAACCGCCCCCGCCCACAGTTGTAACGAGGTGGAACTGAGGGCTTGCGCGATCTTGGGCGAACGGCCGGTGTCAGCCGGTCGGTGGAACCGATGCGCTCCACCGGGCCGGTGACCCCACCAAGTTGCGGTCTTCGTCGGTCACCTTGAGACCGCAGCGGAACCGACTCGCTCCCACCGGCCGGCTGACACCGGCCGTTCGCCCAAATCACTCGTGCCGCAGGGCCTCGATCGGGTCGAGCTTCGCGGCCCGCCACGCGGGGTAGAGGCCGAACACCATGCCCACCAGGATCGACACGCCCACCGACAGGAAGATCGACTGCACGTGCAGCGCCGCCGGGAGCCGGGCGTCGGAGGCGAACCAGTCCCACTTGCGGAGCACGTCCCACACCCCCGGAATGGCGAACACCGACAGGATGCCGATCACCGCGCCGCACAGCCCGCCGACCGTGGTCTGCACCACGGCCTCGACGAGGAACTGCATGATGATGTCCTTCTGCTTGGCCCCCAGCGCGCGGCGGATCCCGATCTCGCGGGTCCGCTCGGTCACGGTCGCCAGCATGATGTTCATGATCCCGATGCCGCCGACGAACAGCGAGATCGAGGCGATCATCGCCATGAGGATCGTGAACCGCATTTGCGCCCGCTCGGCCTCTTCCAGTTTGTCCAGCGGCACGGTCACCGCGTAGTCCTTCCGCGGGTGCCGGCGCTCCAGCATCGACTTGATCTCGTTGCCGATCGCCTGCACCTTCGCCCGGCCCTCCGGGGTGTCCACCTCCGCGTCCACCGTGAGCGTCACCTGGCTGATGTCCACGCGCTCGGCGCTGCGCGACCCGCTGGACCGGGTGAAGATGATGTCGCCGAACCGCTTGCGGCTGGTCTTGAACGGGATGTACACGTCGCGGTTGTAGTCCTCGGCCGCCTGGCTGCCGCCGGTGCCGCCGGTCGGCATCCGCTCCTGCACCACCCCGACGACGCGGAAGAACTGCGACTTCATCTGCACGGTTTTGCCGACCGGGTCCTCGTAGGGGAACAGCTTGTCGGCCACCTCCGACCCCAGGATGCAGATGTTGAGCATCTGCTGGTCGTCGTTCAGATCGACCTCGTTGTCGTCGGCGGCGTTGAGGAACCGGCCCCGACTCATCTGGAGCTTGTTGACGTCGGCGTACTCCGGGAGGGTGGCGATGACGCGGCAGTTCACCAGCCGGTCCAGGTTCCGCACCTCGGTCGGGAACACGCGGATCGGCACGACCCGACTGATCGACGTGCCGAGCGTGCCGAACTTGTCCAGGTCGCCGCTCGTCAGCCCGTAGGTGGTGACGAACCCCTTTGACGCGGTGGCCGAGTCGTCCGGGGGCTTGACGCTGCGGACGATGATGTTCGTCGCGCCCTGGCGCTTGATGTCGTCCAGCGCGTCCTGCATCGACCCCTTGCCGAACGACATCAGCGCGATCACCGAACAGGTGCCGATGATGATGCCGAGTACCGAGAGGAACGAGCGCAGCTTGTGGAGCCAGAGGCTCTTGACCGCCAGCGACATGCTGCGGCGGATCTTGACCCAGTTGTTCGCGAACGGCAGTTGCGCGGCCACGGCGCCGAACACGCCGCTGCCGAAGACCACGACGAGCGCCAGCGGCAGCAGGATCAGCACGGCGCCGATCCCGACGAGCCAGAGGGTGCCGGGGCTGAAACTTGGCATTAGCCCATCTCCACGACGGCGCGGGTGTCGTTGCGGACGTCCGATTCGACCCACCCGTCGCGCAAGCGCACCACGCGGCGCGCCCAGGCGGCGATGTCGTTCTCGTGCGTCACCATGATGATCGTCTTGCCGGCCTTGTTCAGGTCGCGGAGCATCTGCATGATCTCGACGCTGGTCTTCGAGTCGAGGTTGCCGGTCGGCTCGTCGCCCAGGATCAGGTGCGGGTCGTTCACCAGGCTGCGGGCGATCGCGACCCGCTGCTGCTGACCGCCGGACAGTTGCAGCGGGCGGTGGTCGAGCCGGTCGCCCAGCCCGACCATCTCGGCCAGCGCCACGCACCGCGCCTTGGTCGTTTCGTCCAGCTTGATCCCCTGGTACAACAGCGGCAGTTCGATGTTCTCGACCACCGTGTACTGGGGGAGCAGGTTGTACGACTGG
>CAZBXY010000536.1:0-3658 GCA_964495365.1 uncultured Frigoriglobus sp.
CGTGTACAACCCCGCGGCCGAGACCCCTACGCTCGACAACGTCAGTTTCACGGTCAAAGCGGACGAAACGGTCGCGGTGGTGGGCGGCAACGGGTGCGGCAAGACGACGCTCCTGTCGCTCCTCCCGCGGTTCTTCGACCCCGACAGCGGCGCGGTGCTGATCGACGGCGTGAACCTCCGCACCGCGCACCTGCGGTCGCTCCGCAAGCTCATCGGCGTCGTCACGCAAGACACCCAACTCTTTGACGACACCGTGTTCGCGAACATCGCCTACGGCAAACCGGGGGCGACGCGCGAGGAGGTGATCGAGGCCGCGAAGAAGGCCCGCGCGCACGACTTCATCGAGAAGAAGGACGGCGGTTACGACGCCCTGCTGGGCGTCGCCGGGTCGAACTTCGCCGGCGGCGAGCGGCAGAAGATCGCGCTGGCCCGCGCGATCCTCCGCGACCCGCGGATCCTGATCCTCGACGAGTTCACGAGCGCCGTGGACGCGCAGAGCGAACTGGACATTCACGCGACCCTCAAAGAGTTCGTGCGGGGCCGCACGACGTTCCTCATCACGCACAAGTTGCTCACGGTCCCGGAGATCGCCGACCGCGTGGTGATGATGGAGGCCGGGCGCGTCCTCGACGTGGGCACACACCCCGAACTGCTGGCCCGGTGCGATGCGTACCGGCGGCTGTTTGAATCGGCCCAGATGTGGCGACAGGATGTGCCTGCGCCGGAGGCCAAGCCCGAAACGAAGCCGGTGACGGAGCGGAGTAGCTCTCCCCCCCCACCCGTCAGGTCCGCTGCGCCTGCTGCGCAGTCTTGCTTGGCGCCGGCACCCTCCCCTTCCGGGGGGGAGGTCAGTGCTTTGACCTCCCCCCCGGAAGGGGAGGTCGCTCCGCGCAGCGGAGCGGGTGGGGGGGAACCGACCCCACAAACCATTCCGGTCAGCCCGGCGCCCGAGGCACAAGCGAAGCCGGCCCTTCCCGAAAAGCGCGATGCGGCATGAGTAGCACCCTCGCTCCGCCGGGCCGCGCGCGCCTTCGGCTCGCGGCCGATTGGCCCCATCTCCTTGTCTCCCTGTCTCCTTGTCTCCTTGTCTTGCTGTTCTTCTTCCAGCTCGGCGCGCGCGACCTGGTGAGTAGCCACGAGGCCCGCGCCGCGCAGAACGCGCAGCGGATGCTCGACACCGGCGAGTGGGGCTTGCCGACACTCTTCGACGGGCAGCGCGACTTGCAGAAGCCGCCCGGCTTCTACTGGCTGGTGGCCGCGGTCGGTTCGCTGAACGGCGAGCATGTGTCGCCGGGAGTCGCGCGACTGCCGGCGGCACTCGCGGCCCTGGTTTCGGTGTTGCTTGTGTACGTTCTGTTGCGCCGCGAGGGGTACACGACCGGGGCGATGGTCGCCGCGGCGGTGCTGGCGACCGCGAACCACTTCGTCGCGATCGGCCGCACGGCCCGCATCGACGTGCCGCTGACGTGCGCCGTCGCGGTGGCGCTGGTGGCGTTCTACCGTGGTTCCCTGGGACCGCGGGCGTCCCGCCCGCCAAGCGAACGCACGCCAGACCGATCAGAGGGCACTCCAAAACTGACGGAACAACATTCGTTTGGCGGGCGGGACGCCCGCGGTCCCAGGAAAACACTGATCCTCCTCTCCGCACTCGCCGCCGGCGTGGCCGTCCTCCTGAAAGGCCCGGTCGGTCTCGCGCTCATCGGAACCGTCGCGGTCGCGGTTCTCGTCGTCGGGCGCGTCCGCCTTCCGCTGTCTTCCGCGCTTCTCGGCACGGTCGTCACGGTTCTGGTCGCGGGGCCGTGGTTCGTGTGGGCCAATCACGCGACCGACGGCGAGTTCGTGCGCGTGTTCATCTTCCACCACAACGTCAGTCGGTTTACCGGCGAGGCCGAATCGCTCGCGTCGCACCCGTGGTGGTACTACGGCCCGCGGTTCGCGCTCGCGTTCCTCCCGTGGACGCTCCTGGCCCCGCTCGCGGTGTGGGCGATGCGGTCCGGCGTGTGGAAACAGGATCGCCTCTTCCGTTTCGGGGTGGTGTGGGTGGTCGTGATGGTGGCCGTGCTGTCCGCCGCGAAGTTCAAGCGCGCCGATTACCTGCTCCCGGCGTTCCCGGGCGCCGCGATCGCCCTCGGGTGCGCTGCGGAGCGGTGGCTGGCGTCACGCGAACGGACCCGATCGGTGAAACTCGCGAAGTGGGCGTTCGGGGTTCTCGCGACCGTCGCGGTGGCGGTGTGGCCGGTGATGTGGTTCGCGGTCGAGCCGGCCGAAGCCGCCCGGCAGGAAAAGCGCCCGTTCGCCGCCGCGATCCGCGCACACGCCCCGGCCCCGCAAACGATCCTGCTATTCCGAACGGAGTCGCACTTACTCGCCTACCACCTCGGTTCGCCGATTCATACCCTTGTCGAATGGGGCGAGTTGAAGGACGCGCTATCGGCCCGCGGCCCGCACGTGGTCGTGATGGCGCCGGAGTACGTTGAGGACGCGGAACGCATCACCGGGCGCAAGCTCGTACCGGTGGCGGTGCTCGCGGACTTCACGACCGTCAAACCGCACCGCCCGCTGGTGTGCCTCCGCACCGCGGAGTAAAACCGCAGACCCCTCCCCAACCCCTCCCCCGAGGGGAGAGGGGCTTTATCTCCCCCTTCCTTTTAGGGAAGGGGGTTGGGGGGTTAGGTTCTTCTCTTATGGCCAAACCCGCTGCCCCGAAGGACGGTGTGACCGTCGTCATCCCGGCCCACAACGCGGCGGCCGAGTTGCAGCGCGTATTGCCCGCGTGGGGCGCGGTGCTCACCAACCTGAATCGACCGTTTGAAATCCTCGTCGTCAACGACGGCAGCACCGACAACACCGCTGCCGCGCTCGCCGAACTGGCGAAGCGCGTGCCGCATCTGAACATATTGACACACGACACCCAGCGCGGGTTCGGGGCGTGCCTCCGCGCGGCACTCGCCGAATCGAAACAACCGCTCTTGCTCTACGCCGGCGTCGATTACCCTTACACGCCGACCGACATCAAACCGATGCTGGAGCGAATCGACCTGCGCGACGAGATCCTCGGCAAGCCCCCGGACCTCATCAGCGGCGCGCGGGTCGGCCAACCGCGCCCGATCGTGGTGCGGGCCGTCAGCGGGGCATGGAAACTGTTCTGGCGCGCGGTTGCCG
Organism: uncultured Frigoriglobus sp.; assembly: GCA_964495365.1. Classification (GTDB taxonomy): domain Bacteria; phylum Planctomycetota; class Planctomycetia; order Gemmatales; family Gemmataceae; genus Gemmata. Next base: position 3,163 of record CAZBXY010000536.1, read on the forward strand.
GACTTCCGATGAGCGACCCGATGCCGTGGTACGGGTGGTCGGAGTGGTGGTACCGGGTGCGGGTCGGCTGGGTGTTCGGCGTGCCGCTGGCCGACGTGAACAGCGCCTTCAAGCTGTACCGCACCGCGTTCCTGAAGCGGTTCCCGATCCAGTCGGATAGCGCGTTCGTTCACACGGAACTGGTGGCGAAGGCCACGTTCCTCACGAGTATCATGGACGAGGTGCCGATCACGCCGCAGCCGCACCCGCTGCCGCCGCGATCGGTCGCGGAGGACTGGCGCCTGGTGTTCCGCAACCCGATCTTCGCGTTCGAAGAGAAGAAGGAACCGCCGGAGCCGCCGAAGCCGGAAGCCGCGCCGACCGTTCCCCCACTCACACCGGAGACGAACGCCGGGGGACTCAGTTCCCCCGGCTCTCCGGTCCCGACAACGTGAATCTGCTCATTTCTTTGACCTCCCCCCCGGAGGGGGAGGTCGCCGCGCAGCGGCGGGTGGGG
>CAZBXY010000537.1:0-3649 GCA_964495365.1 uncultured Frigoriglobus sp.
GACGCGAACTCGGCCGAGCGCGGCTGAGTTACAAGTCCACAGCGCAAGCCCCTCGGAAATCAAGGAGCCGGGGAACAGAAAGCCGAGCCGAGAAGCACCGGAACGCGGCTGTTGGCTTCTGTGTCGCAGCGGACGCGGTGCGGGCGGGCCGAGGGTGACGGGCCGTTCGGCTCCGACTGCGATTCCAACACCGGTCCGGGTCGAACGCCGCAGGGCCAGCGTGGTTGGCCCCCGTCGTTCGCTTCCGACCGGGGCGGCACGAGAGCGTTGGTGTCACGAGACGGGCAGTGGCGGCGGCACGTTCGCCGCGTGGAGCTCGTTGTTCGCGGCCGCGGCGCGGTCGGCCAGCGCGGTGGCGAGCGCCGGGATCGCGCCGCGGCTCTGGCTCCCGCGGGCCACCGCGGTCCCGATCCCGCCGGGTTCGGGCAGGAACACGCGGTTGACCAGCGCGAGGGCGTCGGCCACGAAGTTCGGGCACAGCGCCCGGGCCGCGACCGCCAGCTTCGCGGGCAGCCCCAGCACCGCCTCCGCGTCGCCGCGGGCGCACGCGGAGAGGATCTTCCGCGCCGCGCGCTCGGCGCCCATCGATAACCCGGGCATCCCGGCCCCCAGCGCGAACCACGCGTACTCCTCCTCGTGCCGACCCTTGAACTCCGCGTTCAGGTGGCTGCCGATCCGCATGAGGCCCGGGCAGACGGTCGTGACGACGATCCCGTGTTGCGCGACCTCGGCCCGCAACCCGTCCGAGAACCCGACGAGCGCGAACTTCCCGACGGAGTACGGCAACAGGTGCGGCACCGCGACCTTCCCGCCGAACGACGCGACGTTCACGATCCGCCCCTGCCGGCGCGCCTTCATTTCGGGGAGCACTTCGAGCGTCGTGTAGAGCGGCCCCCAGAAGTGCGTCTGAAGGGACTGTTCGTAGTCCTCCTCGCGCATCTCTTCGACCGGCCCGACGCGGATGACGCCGGCGTTATTGACGAGCACATCGACCGGGCCGTTCCGCTGCCGGGCGACCGCGACGAACTCTCGCACCCGGGCGCGGTCGGTCACGTCGCACTCGACCGCGACCACTCGCGCGCCGCGCTCGGTCAAGTCGGCCACGGCGCGCGAGAGTTCGTTCGGGTCGCGGCTACAGATCGACAGCCGGGCGCCTTCGTCGGCGAGCTGTCGCGCGAGGACGAGTCCCAGCCCGCGCGACCCGCCCGTAATCAGAACGTGCTTGCCGCGGAAGTCGTACCGCGGTTTCAGTGCGCGGTAGAGCGCGTACCCGCCGACGCCGAGGGCGGCGAGAAGTAGCCCGCGGTTCATGACGCCCCCTCGGAACGAATTCCGAAACCCAAATCCCAGATCCCAAACAAAACCAAGACACCGACTTTCTGTTTGTTCGAGATCCGGTTCTGGGTTTTGGGATTTACCTACGGCTTGAGAACGACCTTGATGCACTCGTCCTGCTGGGTCGCGAACTCCTTGTACGCCCGGGCCGCGTCGGCCAGCTTGTACCGGTGCGAGATGACGAACGCCGGGTCGATCTCGCCCTTCTCGATTCGCGCCATCAGCGGCTTGAGGTACTTGTGCACGTGCGTCTGGCCCATTTTGAAAGTGAGGCCCTTGGCGAACGCGGCGCCCATCGGCAGCTTGTCGAGCAATCCGCCGTACACCCCGGGGATCGACACGGTTCCGCCCTTGCGGCAGGCCATGATCGCCATCCGCAGCGCCGTCGGCCGGTCGGTGGCCATGTAGGTCGCGGTCTTCACGCGGTCGTAGATGCCCGCGATCCCGGTCCCGTGTGCCTCCAGACCCACCGCGTCGATGCACGAGTCCGGCCCGCGCCCCGCAGTCATCTCGTCGAGCGTGCGCAAGAGATCGACCTTCGAGAAGTTGACCGGCTCCGCGCCGCAGTCCTCCTGGGCCTTCTTCAGCCGGCCCTCCACGTCGTCGATCGCGATGACGCGGGCCGCGCCGAGCAGGAACGCGCTCTTGATGCAGAACAGCCCGACCGGACCGCAGCCCCACACCGCCACCGTGTCGCCCGGCTCGATGGCGCAGTTCTCCGCGGCCATGTACCCGGTCGGGAAGATGTCGGTGAGGAACAGCACCTGCTCGTCGGAGAGGTGTGATGGCACCTTGCACGGTCCGACGTCGGCGAACGGCACCCGCACGAACTCGGCCTGCCCGCCGGCGTACCCGCCCAGCATGTGCGAGTACCCGAACAGCCCGCTGCCGCTGTACCCGTACACGGCCTCCGCGATCTCCGGGTTGGTGTTGGAGTTGTCGCACGCGGAGTAGAACTGCTTCTTACAGAAGAAACACCCGCCGCACGCGATGGTGAACGGCACCACCACGCGGTCGCCCTTCTTCAGGTTGGTGACCGCGTGCCCGGTCTCGACGACCTCGCCCATGAACTCGTGACCGAGGATGTCGCCGGCCTTCATCGTGGGGATATAGCCGTCGTAGAGGTGCAGGTCCGAGCCGCAGATCGCCGTGGTCGTGACGCGAATGATCGCGTCCCGCGGGTTCAGGATCTTCGGGTCGGGCACCTGTTCGACCGCCACGTCCTTCTTGCCGCGCCAACAGAGAGCTTTCATGGGGTCCTCGTGGATGGGATGGCGAACCCCGGCCGCAAGGCCGGGGGGGGTACGCACAACGGATCGGCACCCCCGGCCTTGCGGCCGGGGTTCCCCTACCTGTTGCCGTGTGGCTGTCCCTTCGTCGTTGGGATCTCGCCGGCCTCCAAGATCTGTTTGAACCGCCGCATGTCGGCCCTGATCTGCGCCTCGGGCGAGTGGCCCACGAGTTTCGCGATCGCGGTGCCGAGCCTCCCGGCGGGCGGGTCGTACTTCAGTTCGACGCGCACCTCGGTGCCGCGGCCGTTCGGCAGCTCCGTGAAGTGAACCGAACCCGCTGTGTCCACGTCGGCGCCGTCGAGCGACTTCCAGCCGATCACCTTGTTCGGCGTGTCGGTCACGATCTCGGCGTCCCACTCGGCCTTGATGCCCAATGGTCCCTTCGCGATCCAGTGGGAGCGGTTGTCGGTGGTCGTGTCCACGTCGATGAGGTGCGTCATGAACCGCGGCAGGTTCTCCAGGTCGCGCCAGAACCGGTACACCTCGGCGGCCGGCTTGTTCACCGTGGTGGCGTGTTCGACCCGCGTACCGTGCCCCGCAGCGATCGCGGTGTTCTCCGCGGTCGAGTCGGAGGTGCTGACGCCCAGCGCCTGATAGACGGCGCAGTTGCCGGTCGTGGCGCGATAGATGAGGTAGCCGCCGAGGAGCGATGACACGAGCGGCGGGGTGCGGCCGGTGATCCCCAGTCCGACGAGGGTTCCGCCGGCGGCTAGCGCCAGCCACCGCTCATTCGCGCTGACGTTGGTGCGCATCGGCGGGAGCTTGTTGACCGCGCGGGCGACTCCGGAATCGGGACCGGCGGCCGACTTGACCGCCGTAGAGAGGAGAGTGGCTGCCATGACGAACCTCGTAACGGTACGGACGTGAACCGCTCGTTCGGATGCAATCGCGGTGCCGCTCAGCGTCGGGAACTTCCGCCCAGGAACGCCATCGCAGCGCCCGCGATGCCCAGCACTAATAACCCGGCCAGGAGCGGGTGCCGGTCGGCCCGGTTGTACAGACTCACCGGCATCACCGGGCCG
>CAZBXY010000538.1:0-3636 GCA_964495365.1 uncultured Frigoriglobus sp.
AGCTTCGTGAAGAAGGTGTTCGACGAGAACGGTGTGAAGGTCGATCCGGGAGTCGGCCCGACGCTGTTGTGCTGGGGCGCGGACAGCCCGAAGGCGCTCGGCACCGCGGTGGACGCGATGCTGAAGCAGCTCCGGCCCGACCCGAAGGTGCCGGCGAAGATCAAGGAGAAGACCGGGGTCGCCGACGGCGAGGCGATGCCGTTGGACAAGCTCAAGGACATCCCGACGCGCCTGGAAGCGATCGGCGACGTACTCGCCGCGCTCCTCGGGCCGGGTGCCGCCATCGCCGGCGCGCTCGTCGGGCCGGGCACGCAACTGGCCGGCATCATCAAGACGCTCGAAGAGCGAGGGGCCGCCGGTGCGCCGGCCGCCGAAAGTGCCCCGGCCCCGGCCGCGGGCTGAACCTCGCCTTCCGACCGATTGTCAACAAACTAACCCTCGCGGTCCGTCGCGAGGTCACCAAACCAGCTATTACGCTCCCAGCCGGACCGCTTCACCCGGCGCAATTTCAAAAAGGAACTGTGTCATGCCTTCCGTTGCCGAACTCGCCGACCAACTCGCCGGCCTTACGCTGGTGCAGGCGGTCGAACTGAAGAACCTCCTGAAAGAAAAGGGCATCGAACCGGCCGCCGGCGGCGGGATGATGATGGCCCAGCCGACGAGCACCGTTACGGAGAAGCCGAAGGAAGAGGCCACCGAGTTCAACGTCATTCTTGAGAGCTTCACGGACAAGGTGAAGACGATCAAGGTGGTCCGCGAACTGACCGGGCAGGGCCTCGGCGAGGCCAAGGCGACCGTCGAAGGCGCGCCGAAGGCCATCAAGGAAAACGTGGACAAGAAGACCGCCGAAGATGTGAAGAAGAAGCTCGAAGAAACTGGCGCGAAGGTCAGCGTCAAGCCGGCTGGCTAAGCTCAGTTTGCAGATTTTTCTCGCCAAATTGACTGCGTTCGGCAGGGAATTTGGGTGGACTGCAAAAAAAATGCCCAGACGGGGTGACTTTTTCGTCCCGCCTGGGTATCATTATCGTGTGGCGGCGTGCCGCTGCGCCCATATTTACGTCCAACGCTCTTGCTCCTGCTCCGCCCCTCGCCGGGCGAAGTCAGGCGGCAGTGGGCGACCCGCGAAGCCAGTGGTGACAATGCGCGCGACCCACTCGCTCCGATGTGTCGTACCCCCTCGATCTCGCACCATGCTGATGTCTCGTAACACGCCCCCCGCGAACCTGCCGGCCCCCGTCGCCGGTCGGTATGGTGGAGGGTTCGTGTTTCGCGTGCCGCCCGCACCCGGCGCCCGCGCCGTCGCCGACTTCGCGATCCAATAACGTTCCCCGCCGACCGACGCAAGGCCCGTTGCCACCTGGGGCACCGGACGCCGTGCGTCGGCGCGATCGTTCCCCCTCCGCTCAGGAGTACGCCGATGCCGATCCCGGCCCTGCGGATCATCGCACCCACCGAGACGCGCAACTTCGGTCGCTTCGGCGACGCCGTCGAGGTGCCCGACTTGACCGACGTGCAGACCCGGTCCTACGACCGGTTCCTGCAACTCGACGTCCCCTATGACAAACGCACGCACACCGGCCTGGAGGGCGTGCTGCAAGAGATTTTCCCCATCGAGAGCTACGACAAGAAGATCTCGCTGGAGTACATCCGCTACGAACTGGGCAAGCCCCGCTACGACCCGGACGAGTGCCGGCAGCTGCGCCTCACTTACGGCCGGCCGTTCCGCGTCTGGTTGCGCCTCAAGAAGACCGACGGAACGGCCGTCGAGGAAGAAGTCTATCTGGGCGACATGCCCATCATGATCGGCGGCGGCGAGTTCATTATCAACGGGGCCGAGCGCGTCGTCGTCTCGCAACTTCACCGCTCGCCCGGCGTGGACTTCGTCGTCACCCGCGAGGCCGACAAGGACCTGCACTCGTGCCGGATCATCCCCGAGCGTGGCTCCTGGATCGAGATCAACGCGACGAAGAAAGACACGCTCGGGGTCCGCATCGACCAGAGCGGCAAGTTCAGCGCGATCACGCTCCTGCGCGCGATGGACCCGGCGTACTCCAGCACCGCCAGCATCATCCAGGAGTTCTTCGAGCCCGAGAAGCTCAAGCTGAAGTCGAAGGACGCGCGGGCGCGGCTAGTCGGCGATCCCGACAACAACGTGATGCCGATGGTCGCGGCCGACGACGTGATCGACCCCGAAACCGGCGAGGTGTACCTCGACGCGGGCAAGCCGTTCACCGCCGACAAGGCCGACAAGGTGATGGGGTCGATGCTCGCCGACGTGCTGGTCATCCCGTACCCGAAGGACCCGATCCTGCTGAACTCGATCGCCGAGGACGTGGCCACCGGAACGCAGGCCAACCCGGACTCGCACGAGGGGGCGCTGCTCAAGATCTACCAGCGGCTCCGGCCCGGCAACCCGCCGCAACTGGAGAAGGCGCGGGAGCTCTTTAAGGAGAAGTTCCAGGACGCCAACCGGTACCGGCTCGGGCGCGTCGGCCGGTTCCGCATCAACCGGAAGTTCGACCAGAACGTGGCCGAAACGGAGATGACGCTCCGGAGCGTGGACTTCGTCAACTCGGTGAAGTACCTGCTCGACCTGCGGCTCAGCAAGGGCCATGTGGACGACATCGACCACCTGGGCAACCGTCGGCTGCGCACGATCGACGAACTGGCGGCCGACGAACTCCGCAAGGGGTTCCTGAAGCTGCGCCGGACCGTGCAGGAGCGCATGGCGATTCGGGATCAACAGGACATGAGCCCGCGGTCGCTCATTAACCCGAAGTCGGTCTCCGCGGCGATCGAGTACTTCTTCGGGCGCAGCGAATTGTCGCAGGTCGTGGACCAGACGAACCCGCTGGCGCAGCTGACGCACGAGCGGCGGCTTTCGGCGCTCGGGCCGGGCGGCCTGAACCGCAAGCGCGCCGGGTTCGAGGTGCGGGACGTCCACATCTCGCACTACGGCCGCATCTGCCCGATCGAGACGCCCGAGGGGACGAACATCGGCCTGATTTCGTCGCTCTCGATCTACGCGGAGATCGACGAGTACGGGTTCCTCATCACCCCGTACAAGAAGGTTCACCACAAGAAACTGACCGACAACGTGGTGAAACTGCGGGCGGACGAGGAGGGCACCGCGGTGCTGGCCCCGGCCGACACACCGACCGAGGGCGACAAGATCTCGACCGACCGCGTCAACGGGCGCCACGCCGGCGACCTCCAGATGATCCCGGCCGACAAGGTCGAGTACATCGACGTGTCGCCCAAGCAGATGGTCGGCGTCTCCGCGGGGCTGATCCCGTTCTTGGAACACGACGACGCGAACCGCGCGCTCATGGGTTCCAACATGCAGCGCCAGGCGGTGCCGCTCTTGATCCCGGAACCGGCGCTGGTCTCGACCGGGCTGGAGCGGGAAGTCGCCAAGCACTCCGGGATGCTCGTCCGCGCCCAGGAAGACGGCCACGTCGTCTACGTGGACGCCGAGCGCATCAAGCTAGAGGAGAAGGACAAGATCGTTCGCGAGTACGTGCTCCGCAAGAACCACGGGCTCAACGAGCGCACGTGCCTCAACCAGAAGCCGATCGTGACGATGGGCCAGAAGGTGAAGAAGGGGCAGGTGATCGCCGACGGAGCGGCCACCAA
>CAZBXY010000539.1:0-468 GCA_964495365.1 uncultured Frigoriglobus sp.
GACCACTACTACGTCGACGATGTGGGCGACGTCGTGCAGGGCGGGATGCACCCCTCCTTGAAGCTCGAATGGTACGAGGAGCTGCTCCGCGACCTGAAGGCGCGGTTCCCGACCGTGAACCTGCATGCCTTCAGCCCGCCGGAAATCTGGCACTTCCACAAACTGAACAAGTTACCCCTGGAAACGGTCCTGCGGCGACTGAAGGACGCGGGGCTGGGCTCGCTGCCCGGCGGCGGGGGCGAGATCCTCGTCGATCGCGTGCGGAAGGAACTCACGAAGGGCAAGGCCCTTGCGGACGAGTGGCTCGAAGTGTGTCGGGTGTGGCACACGCTCGGCGGCAAGGGCACCTGCACGATGATGTTCGGCCACATCGAGACCGACGCCGACCGCGTCGAGCACCTGACACGATTGCGTGACCTGCAAGACGAGACCGGCGGCTTCACGGCGTTCATCTGCTGGACGATGCAG
>CAZBXY010000539.1:478-3631 GCA_964495365.1 uncultured Frigoriglobus sp.
GGCCACAAGATGGCCGACTTCCCCGAAATGGGGGCGTTCGAGTACCTTCGCACGCAAGCGATCGCCCGGCTCTTCCTCGACAACATCCCGAACATTCAGTCGTCGTGGGTCACGCAGGGCGGGAAGATCGGCCAGATCGCGCTGTTCTTCGGAGCGAACGACATGGGTTCGCTGATGATCGAGGAGAACGTGGTCGCGTCGGCCGGGACGGTGCATTACCTCACGCTCGAAGAGATCAAACGCAGTATCCGCGAAGCCGGCTGGGAACCGCGCCAGCGGAACGTCTTCTACCAACTGATCGACGAGCCGCCGCGCCCGACCGCAGTTTCGCACGCTGCGTTGCCGGTTCTGAACGGAGTCGGCACAATGAGCGGGTGACCTCCTCCCGCTATTCCGAGACGTGAATGTCTGACGAAGTGACCATGCGGTTCCGGCTCCAGCAGGTGGCCGCGTACCGCGAGTTGTGCCGGTCCGTCGCGCGGAGCGGGCGCGAGAACATCGTCTTCGCGCTCATCATGTTGGGCCTGGCGTACTACACGTTCCGGCCGAACGCGGCCGGGGTCGCGGCCGTCGTCTTCATGCTCTACGTCGGGCTGGCGCTGGCCGAGCTGGCGGTCGGGCTGTTCAAGATGTTCATGCCGACGGCCGAAGGCATCCTCCTGGACGCGCTCATCCTGCTCTTGTTCGCGGGCTGGAACCTCGGCTGGCAGGCGCTGGCAATGGTCGCCGGGGTTCCGCCCTCGGCGATCCTCATCGTTCTCGGGCTGTACATGCTCGGCCTGTCGTTCGGCCGGTTCAAGAACTACGGCCAGTTGCGCCGGCTGTTCGCGGAGCGCCCGGACCGGCAGCACATCGCGTGGTTCGACGACCTCGTGTACGAGATCCGGGCGTCCGACCCGGCCTCCGACAAGCTCGCACTCGACCTGCCGACCCGCCCGCACTGGAAGGCGAAGCTGCTCGGCGGCACCGCGTTCTTCGTGGCCACGACCGGCCACACGGTGTGGATCGCCGGGGCCGACGATTTCACCCTGCGGCGCGAGAAGACCGACCGCGGCACCGGGTACCGCAAGGCGCTGCTCAGCATCCACGGCGAGGGCTACCCGGAGTTCGACCTCGGCGACGCGAGCTGGGAGAACTACACGAAGTGGGTGGCGAGTCAGGAGCCAGCAGGCGAGCGGGGGGCGTAAGCCCTGCTTGAGGCGAACCCCGGCCGCAAGGGCGGGGGTAACGCGCAGGTAACGCACGCAGCCGACCCACAGGCACCCCCGGCCTTGCGGCCGGGGTTCGCCTCGAACTGAGCCGCTCGCCAAGTCACTTTCCCATCATCGCGAACCCGACCAGCGCCAGCGCGATGATCGACAGTACCAGGCTGCCCATGATGATCGTTCGCAACAGGCCGTACATGGCCCGCAGCGCGCCGACCGCGTTCATCAGGTGCCACACGTCCTCGTTCTTCGTCTCCGCGATCTTGCGGAACGAGGTCGCGGCCCCGCCGGTCCAGAACCCGACGCACAGGGCCAGTAGCGCCGCCGCGCCCAGCCCGACCGCCGGGCCGTAGTGCCCGATCGACGTGCCGCCGGCGTTCATCACCTGAACGGCCGTCAGCGCGGTGAGCACCACGAACGCCAGCCCCGCGAGCTGCATCAGCCCCGCGGTGACCCGCATCGCGTCGGCGAGGCTCGAAAACTCGCGGTTCTGTTCGTCGTTGAACTCGTACTGGGCCGATTTGAACTCTTTCATCGGCGGCAGATCGGGAGCGGGACTGGACACGGGGCACCTCTCGGTTGTTGGGGGCGGCTACCACTGTCCTTCGCGCGGACCGAGCGCGGATTTTACCCGAACGGTCAGAAGAAGGGTACAATCGACTCGAATCGTAGTCATCACGCTCCGCGTGATGGCCGCGAGCGCAGCGAGCGGCCTGTCCTACGAGAGAACCGCGCCCCTTCGGGGCGGCATCACGCGGAGCGTGATGACTACGATCGAAGACACGGAGACCCCATGCGACACCTGCTCCTCACTTTCCTCGCCCTCATCGCCTTTAGCCCGAGTATTCGTGCCGACGAGCCGCCGGCGTGGATCAAGCCCATGACGGAGGTCCGCGCGAAGTTCACCGGCAAGCCCGGCACGCTCGCGCTGTTCGGCGATTCCATCACGGTCACCAAGGCGTTCTGGGCGCCACTCGCCTACGCCCCGAAAGACCTGCCCGCGGACATCGCGAAATCGCTGGCGGTCGTGAAACAGCACATGCTCGCGGAGTGCTGGGACAAGTGGCGCGGCGGCGGCTTCGGCAACGAGGGCGGCCAGACCGCCAAGTGGGCCGAGGACAACATCGACGGTTGGCTCAAGCGGCACAACCCGGAGTGCGCCGTCATCATGTTCGGGACCAACGACATCATTCGATCCGACGAAAAGAGCTACGACAAGCAAATGCGAGTGGTGGTCGAGAAGTGTCTGAAGAACGGCACCGTCGTGATCCTGACCACGATCCCGCCGCGCGCCGGGCAGGAGGAGAAGGCCAAGGCGTTCGCCGAAGTCGCGCGCAAGATCGCGGCCGACAACCACCTGCCGCTCATCGACTACCACTCGCGGATTCTGAAAAGCCGCCCGGACGACTGGAACGGAACCCTGCCACAATTCAAGGAGTTCGCCAAGGACGTGTATCAGGTGCCAACGCTCATTTCCGCCGACGGCGTTCACCCCAGCGCGCCGAGCAAGTTCGCCGACTACTCCGACGACGCGCTGGTGAGGAACGGCTATCAACTTCGCACCGTCCTCACGCTCCACGCCTACGCGGAGGTGATTTCGCGCGTCCTGGCGCCGAAGAAGAAGTGACCGCCCGCGCGTTGATCCCGGCGAATGGGTATCACTTTGTCAGTCCGAGGCTACCAAGACCGCCAACTTTTCAAGGTGCTTTTGATAACCGTTCGAGGGTATCGGTCGTGGCGCACGCGGCTCGCGTGTGGGGCGTCGGCGCGCAGGGACGGGCCCCGCGGAGCTTCTGGCGCGGTTTCGGTGAGCGCCCGCGGGCTTTCACCAAAGAAATGTACAAAATTCCACAATTTCTTGTCAAGGTCCGTAGCGGGGCGAAGTCGCCGGCCGAGGCCACGCCACGGTTTGCAGTGGGTCTTGCGGTCCTCGGCGCACGGGATAGGA
>CAZBXY010000540.1:0-3608 GCA_964495365.1 uncultured Frigoriglobus sp.
CCGGTACGCCGAGGCCGGCACGCGGTCCGTTGCGGTCGGGTGCCCGGACGCGGTTCTGACGTTTGCCCGCGACATGCTCGTCGCGGTGAAGTGGCGCCCCGACGAACTGTTCATGCTCGACATGGGCGAGGCCGGCGGCCGCTTGTATTTGGTCGAACTGAACAGCTTCAGTTGTTCGTGGCTTTACGCGTGCGATGTGCCTCCGGTTGTGGAAACCGCATCGCGGATGGCGATGAAAACTGACGGGTGTGGAGCGTAGCCGCCCCTGTTCGGTTCTCATTGACTTTTCAGTGGTTCCGCTCCGCATCCGCGACTGCTCGTTAACCTCCGCAGCACCGAGGCTCAAGAGTTTCGAACGAGCCGGGAGCGTCAGCGACGGATTCGGTCGGCTGCCGCTGACAGGCCCACCGACTCCGTTTCGCCACTCGCCGCGGCGGTCGTTCGCGTTGCCGATCTGCTCCCGTGACACCGGCCCGCCGGGCGGGTACACTCGGCGCCTCTCTCGACCGTTCGGGCTAACGGGAGCGCTAATGAACGCAATCACCCGCTCGTATCACCAACTCCTGCGCGCGCTCGGGGCCATCGACCGCGCGCTGGGGCGTCTGGTCCGCTACCCGCTCCTGACCAGTCAGATCGCGCTGTATCTGCTCGTCGCGTGGGGCGTGGTCGGGGGCGAACTGGGCGCGTCGGACTCGTTCTGGCACGAGTGGTGGTGGAGCCAGTTGTTCGTCGGCGCCGCGACGTGCTGGCTGTTCGGCGTCGTGGTGTTCGTCAGCCTGCTCTTGCTCCCGCCGCGCGGGCTGCCGGGGTTGCCCACCGAGACCGGACCGCAGTTCCTCCCCGGGGCGTGGTTCAGCCTCCTGCCCAGCCGCAATCCCGGCGTGCGCCGCGTCGGCCGCCAGCTCCTGTTGTGGCTGCTCGGACTGCTCCTCGTCGCGTACCTCGGGAAATGGGTCGCGCTCCACGTCGGTGCGTACCGCCAGGAGACTCCGCAGCGGTCCTATGCGGTCATACTCGCGGAGGCGCTGGACACCTTCGCGTCGCAGAGCTACGGCATCTGGTTCCTCATCGGCTACGTCCTCAGCTTCCTGTTCGGGGCCGTCATCTCGTACGCCGCGCACGTTACCGGGGCGCGGGAGTGGATCGCCGACCGCGAACTGCTCCGGTCGTCGTTCGACACGCCGGCGCTCGCGGTGCCCACCGACCCCGAACCGGCGGCCCGCGGCCCCGGCGTGCTGAACACGCTGCCGGCCAGCGAAGTGCCGCTCGTGCCCGACGGGTGCCGGTTCTTCATCGGCCTGCCGCGGGTGCGGGTCGCGGCGTTCAACCTGCGGACCATCATCCTCATGCACGCGATGGCCGCGTTCTTCATGGCCGTCGTCGTCACCCTCACCGCGCTCATCCTGATCCCGCCGATGCTGGGGAAACAGATCTTCACCCCCGGCGTGATCCTCAGTCTGTTCCTCATCATTTTGAACATGATCGGCGGGCTGATCGCGTTCCGGGTCCGCGCTCCGCGGCTGCTCGGCGCTCTCGTCGTGGGGTGGCTCGTGTTCGCCAACTCCTCGAAGTTCGAGCCGTACACGATGACCTATGACCACATCGCCGGGCCGACGAAAGACGGCACGCCGGCGAGCTACGACAACCCGTTGCCGCTCGACGGCGACCTGTACCGCGACTCCTACAGCAAGCGGGCGCCGGCCGACGGTCTGATTGACGGCAAAGCGTTACTGGAGAAGTTCCGCGCGATGCGCGGGGGCAAGGACGGGCCGAAACCGCGGCTGGTGGTGGTCGCGGTCAGCGGGGGCGGGATCCGCGCGTCGGTGTGGACCGGGGTCGTGCTGGAGGGGCTGGAGCGGGAGTTTGACGGAACGAACGGCAAACCCGTGATCCGTGACCACATGCGGGTCTTCGCGGGGGCCAGCGGCGGGATGGTCGGGGCCGGCGCGTACGTCGCGAACTTCGGCCCCGAGCCGCTGCCGCAGGAGCCCCGCGACCCGCAGACCGGACTGTTGCCGTTCTCACAATCGCTGGCCCGCGACGCGCTCAGCCCGACCGCGCAGACGATGTTCGTCCGTGACTTCACGACCACGATGCTGTACCCGCGGCGCGTCGCGGCCGACCGCGGGCGCACGCTGGAGGACGCGTGGGACCGCAACTTCACGACCGACCGGCAGGTGAACGAGCGGTTCACGGAGTTCCGGCGCCCGTGGGGCGCCGCGTCACCGTTCCGCAAATCGGTCCGCTCGCTCCGTGCGAAGGAAGAACTGTGCGAGCGCCCGTCGGTGGTGTTCGCACCAATGATGGTGGAGGACAGCAAGCGACTGTTCATCAGCAACCTGAACCTTGATTCGCTGACCATAGCCAAGGGGCACCGGACCGGCGAGCCACCGCGCCCCGCCCCGGCCCCGCCGACCCCACTGGACCTCGACCTTCCGGGCGTGGAGTTCTTCCGACTGTTCCCGGACTCGAAAGACTTCACGGTCGGGTCGGCCGCGCGGATGAGCGCGACGTTCCCGGTCATCAGCCCGGCGGTGGCGATCCCGGTGAAGCCGCTGCGCCGCGTGGTGGACGCCGGGTACTTCGACAACTACGGGATCGACGTACTCGCCCAGTGGCTCCTTCACCACCGCAAGGCGGTAACGGAGAACACGAGCGGGGTGCTGCTGATCCAGATCCGCGCGTACCCGATTGAGGCGGACGGGTTGCAGTTCCAGGACGAATCGCCCTCGCCGGCGCTGGCGATCGTGGGCGCGGTGAGCGCCCCGCTCCAGGCGCTACTGACGGTCCGCGGGATGGGCGCCTACCACCGCAACAACGAGCTATTGGGCGAGCTGCACACCGTCTTCAACGCCGGCGAGCGCCCGGACTTCTTCACGACGGTGGTGTTCGAACAGAAACAGGAAGCGGCGCTGAGCTGGTTCCTGACGACCCCGCAGAAGAAGCAGGTGGCCGCGGGGTTCCACGAGTTGAAGGGTAACGAGTGGCAGGTGAACGGCGAGACGCGCGAGAAGCTCGCCGCGGTGGCCGCGTGGTTCCGCGCGAAGTGAGTGTTGCCCGGCGCGCCGGACACGGCGATGATGGCGGTATGACCGAGCGCGAGGCGTTTATCGAGGCGATCGCGGCCGACCCAGCGGAGGACACGCCACGGCTGGCGTTCGCCGACTGGCTCCAGGAGAACGGTGAGGAAGACCGCGCTGAGTTCGTGCGCATCGCGTGCGAATTGGACGTGCGACTTCGGGAATTGGGCGACCCGACACCGTTCCCCGACGAACTCAATGACCTGTGAGAACAGGCGCACGATTTGTTTCAGTTGCGAGGTTCGTTCTGGCTCGAACCGTTCTACCACGCGCTCGGTACCGAAGAAGTCCCGCCCGTCGAGCGCTCTCAGCGCTGGCCGTCGCGGTTGTGGGAGCGGTTGGTAGGCGAACCGCGATTCACCAGTTATCATCTCGACTGTTTTCGCGGCAACACGGCGCAGCTCGAAGGTTGGGGGAATGCCTCCGTCAAGGGAGTCAGTGTCTGGCGCGGGTTCGTTGATCACCTGGCTCTCATACATGAACCCACCGGCGGTGTCCCATACTCTGACGTGAGGTAAGCTCTCCGCT
>CAZBXY010000541.1:0-3599 GCA_964495365.1 uncultured Frigoriglobus sp.
GCATACTGGTCTCGCAACGGACACAATTACTACCCACAAACATGATGCCTACACAGCGGATGTAGTAGAGGACGGGGGCCAGTTCGGCCTTTCGCATAAACACCACGTGCCCGTCGCAGAACAGGACGCCGTACACCCCGACGTGCCGGTTCTCCGGGTAGTGATTGATCGCGTCTGCGTCGTCGGGCGGCCACGGCAGGCCCCCCGGGATCCCCGGCGGCGCGGTGCCGTTGGTCGCGCAGCCCGGGTGCCGGCAGTGCTCCCACAGGTTCATCACGTTCGACGTTCCGTTCCCGTTGGTAATGTGGATCAACCGCGCCCCGGCCGGACCGCCGGACACGCCGTTGACCGCGTAGCTCAACTGCACGGGGTTGCCGAACGTCGGGCTGCCCGGCAGCGCGTCGAACCCCTTCGGGCAGCGGAACACCTTCGGGTTGCCTTCCAGGTAGGGCCACAGGAACGACTTGGTCGGGTCGTAATCCGGCAGTGGGTTGTCGGCGTAGCTCACGCGATCGTCGAACGGCGCCCAGTACGCCGTGCCCACCTGGATCTGGGGCAGTTGGCCGTCGCGGTCCAAAGCGTAGTGCTGGCTCGCGATCCCGATCTGTTTGAGGTTGTTGGCGCACTGGATGCGGGCCGCGGCCTCGCGCACCTTCTGCACCGCGGGCAACAGCAACCCGATCAGGATCGCGATGATCGCGATGACGACGAGCAGCTCGATCAGCGTGAACCCGCGTCGCGAAGTGCGCATGGATCGACCTCCGGTCTGTACGGCGGAGCCATTCTCCGCGACCGCCAACCCGAGAGCAAACACGAACTGGCCACCGTTCCGCGCACGCGTACCGCGCCAGAAATGTTAAGATGGGTAGAGTTGCCACGTGGCAACTTTTACACTCCGAGGGGACCGATCCACTCGGGCCGGCGGGGCGGCTGAGTCCGGTCGCTTCACGATTCCTTCAATTCCCTTGCAATCGGGTCGCGATCCGGGAAAAATAACCCCGAACATCACGGAGTGAATCCCGGCGCCTGCGGCCGGGCGGATCGAATCATGCTCATCTACCCGGCGATCGACCTGCTCAACGGCCGCTGCGTGCGCCTCCGGCAGGGCGATTACTCGCGGGAAACGGTCTTCTCCGACGACCCGGCCGCGGTCGCGCGCAAGTGGGTCGAACTCGGGGCCGATCGCATCCACGTCGTTGATCTGGACGGCGCGAAGGCCGGCAAACCGGTCAACGGCCCCGTCGTTCGTAACATCGTCGAAGCCGCCGGCGTGCCCGTGCAGCTCGGCGGCGGCATCCGCACCGAAGCCGACCTCGCCGCTGTTCTCGACCTGGGCGTGCGCTGGGCCGTACTCGGCACCCGCGCGCTGCAATCGCCGGACTGGGTCCGCACGACCGCGACCCGCTACCCCGATCGCATCGTTCTGGGAGTAGACGCGAAGGGCGGGTTCGTCGCCACCGAGGGGTGGCTGGAAGTCTCGAAGGTCAAGGCGGTCGATCTCGCGCGGCAGGTGAGCGACGCGCCGCTGGCCGCGGTCGTGTACACCGATATTGCCAAAGACGGGATGATGAGCGGGCCGAACTTCGAGGCGCTCATCGAGATGCGCGACGCGGTGCCGCTGCCGGTGATCGCGTCGGGCGGCGTCTGTACGCTGGAACACGTGCGCAGGCTGATGACGGAACGAATTCCCGGCTGCATCATCGGCCGCGCACTGTACGAAGGATCGCTCGATCTGGCAGGCGTTCTGGCACTGACAACGGGCAGAAACCCGTGAAGCCGTAGCCACCGGGCTACGGCCGAACGTGCCAGCACTTTCCTCTCTCTCAAGTGAAGTGGGGGTCACGTCATGGCCGTAAAGCACCTGGTGGAAAACGTGCGGGATATTGCACTGGTCGGGCACCGCGCCGCGGGCAAAACAAGCCTGGCCGATGCCCTCCTGTTCGACGCTCACGCGGTCGATCGCCTGGGGAGCGTGGACGACGGCACCTCCGTCGGCGACTTCGACGAGGAGGAACACAAACACCACTTCTCCATCGATACTCACGTCCTCCACGCCGAACACGACGGCAAGCACCTCAACATCCTCGACGCGCCCGGCTCGCCCGACTTCATCGGGGCGGCCCTCGAAGCGCTCTCGGCCGTCGAGACCGCGGTCGTGGTGGTGAGCGCGGTCAACGGCGTCGAGATGAACACGCGCCGGATGTTCAACGAGGCGACCAAGCTCGGGCTGTCGCGCGCGATCGTCATCAACAAAATGGATGCCGAAAACGTCGATCTGCCGGCGCTCGTGCAGAGCATCCAGGCCGCGTTCGGCAAGAACTGCGTGCTGTTCAATGTGCCGGACCGCACCGGCCCCGGCATCCGCGAGGTTCACTGCCTGCTCGACCCCCGGCAGATTCTGCCGCCGTCCACGCCGATCGATGTGCCCGCGGCCCGCTCGCAACTCATCGAAGCGGTCGTGGAGGCCGACGAGGCGCTCCTCGAAAAGTACCTGAGCGAGGGCGCGGTGACGCTGGCCGAACTGGAAGCCGACATCACCCGCGCGATGGACGCCGGAACGCTGATCCCGATCTTCTGCGTGAGCGCGAAGAAGGACAAGGGCGTCCGCGAGCTGCTCGACGCGCTCTCCCGCTACGGGCTGTCGCCGGCGTTCTCCGCCAAGCGCCTCGCCGGGCTTCAGGTCGGCGCGAACGGCTCGACGCACCAGCTCCAGCCGACCGAACAGGAAGAGTTCGTCGCGCAGGTGTTCAAGGTCGTCAACGACAAGTTCGTCGGGCACCTGAGCTTCATCCGCGTGCTGGCCGGCAAGCTCCAGCACAACCACAACGTGGTGAACCTCCGCAACGGGCAGACGCTCCGCGTCGGGCACCTGCTTGAGGCCCAGGGCAAGAGCACCTCGCAGGTTCACGAGGTCGGCCCCGGCGACATCGTTGCCATTGCGAAGGTCGAAGGGCTGGAGATCGGCGACACGATCGCCTACACGAACCACGCGCCGAAGATCCCGCTGCCGCACTTCCCGACGCCGATGTTCGGCCTGGCGATCGAACCCAAGACCCGCGGCGACGAGCAGAAGATTTCCGTCGGGCTGCACAAGCTCGCCTCCGAAGACCCGACCGTGAAGGTCACCCACGACGCCCAGACGCACGAACTCGTGATTAGCGGGGTGAGCCAGCTCCACCTCGACATCATCCGCGAGCGCCTCAAGGCGCGGTTCGGCGTCGATGTGAACACCAAAGAACCGAAGATCCCCTACCGCGAGACGATCAACGGCGACGGGGCCGGCGACCACAAGCACAAGAAGCAGACCGGCGGCCGCGGGCAGTTCGCCGAGGTTCACCTGCGCATCTATGCGATGTCGCGCGAGATCAAATCGCTGGAACAGTGCGAAAAGGAGTTCGCCAACAAGAGCAAGTTCGAGAAGTTGCGGAGCGTCCACTACGACCCCGCGTACAACTTCGCGTTCATCGACCACATCGTCGGCGGGACCATTCCGAACAACTTCATCCCGGCGGTCGAAAAGGGCTGCAAGGAGATGCTCGACCGCGGGGTGCTCGCTGGCTACCGAATTCAGGACTGCGCGGTGGAGGTTCACTTCGGCA
>CAZBXY010000542.1:0-3596 GCA_964495365.1 uncultured Frigoriglobus sp.
AAATGGCGCTGGTCAGTGGGCGCCCGATCTCCTTCAAGATGGACCTCTACAACCCGCTCTACATCAACCGCCCCACCGTCGAACCCGAACTCTTCGCCTCGCTCCGGCCCGTTACCTACACCGGCGGGTTCGGCGATCGCGGTGAACGCGCGGCACAGGGCGGAGATTTCCGCGAGCGTGAGACGACCGGGGCGGGGTTCGGCGGCGGCGGGTTCGGCGGGCGGCCAGGCGCCCCGATGGCGAAGGGGGGAGGGGCGATGGGGGGCATGAGGCCCGAACCCAAGGCCGACGCCGATGCGCTGGGGCGCACGACCCGAGCCAACGACCCGAACGCGGCGCACGCAAAGGACACCGCGGCGGAACTGGCCCGTCGGCTGGGCACGGGTACGGTGGGCAACGCGGCGACCGCGGGGGCTTTGGGGGACTTCTTCCAGTACGTGATCGACCACCCGGTGACGCTCTCGCGGCAGAAGAGCGCGATGCTGCCGATCGTGGGCAAGGACATCGAGGGCACCCGCGTCTCGATCTACAACCCCGCGGTCCAGGCCAAGCACCCCTTGCTCGGCTTGCGGTTCAAGAACACCAGCGGCGCGCACCTGAATCAGGGGCCGATTACCGTGTTCGAGGGCAGTACCTACGCCGGCGACACCCGCGTTCTCGACGTCCAGCCCAACGAGGAACGGCTGCTCAGCTACGCCATCGACCTGGGTACGGAGGTCGATCCGAAGGCCGGACCCGGCGCGCAGCGGATCACGTCGGTCAAGGCGGTGCGCGGGATCGTGACCACGGTGACCAAAATCACCGACGAGAAGACCTACCGGATCGTGAACCGCAGTCAGACCGACCGCACGCTGCTGATCGAGCACCCGAACCGCACCAGCCAGAACTTCAAACTCGTGGATACCGACAAACCCGCGGAAGACACGCCGGAGGTGTACCGGTTCCAGATGCCGGTGAAGGCCGGTGAGACCAAGAGCTTCACGGTGAAGGAAGAGCGGGACGTGACTCAAACCGTGCAACTGACCAACGGGGCCGAGGGCCAGATCCGCTACTTCATCTCGCTGTCCGAAGCCAGCCCGGCGCTGAAGGAGAAACTCCAGACGGCGCTGAAGGTGAAGGGTGAGTGGGACGTTCACGTGCGCGAGTTGGCCCAGGTGAACGCGGACCTGGCGCGGCTGAATGCCGATCAGGACCGGATTCGCAAGAACCTGCGCGAGACCCCCAAGGAAGCGGAGGTGTACCAGACGTACCTGAAGAAGCTCGCCGACCAGGAGAAGGAGATCGATACCCTCACCGCCAAGCAGAAGAAACTCATGACCGACGAGTTCACCGCGCGTAAGAAGTACGAAGACTACTTGGTGAACATCAGCGATTAAGGTCGATCGAAGACGATCGTATCGAGCCGCGACCGGCAGGGAGCGGGCCGACCACTTATAACAAAGGTGTTGGCCCGCTCCCTGCCGGTCGCGGCTCAATTATAAACGCGATCTCGGACTAGAGTTTCGGACTTATCGAAGGTGGGGCGTGCTGAGTTTCGTGGGATTCGAGGGTATTTCGACGTGGTTAGGTGATTCGAGATTGCACCCAACATGCAGAAAATACTCACGCGACTCACGAAACCCTGGATTTCTAGGCCCTCGCACCCCTCAAAAAGTCCGAAACACTAGACAGAGGCCAGTCATGTCACGTTCATTCGCCGCCCTTTTCGTGCTGCCCCTCCTTTCGCTCCTCGCCACGTCCGCCGACCCGGAACCGAACCAACCGTACTCAGCGACGCGGGCCGACCCGGTGACCTACGACATCGACTTCCGCGTCATCGTCACCGCGCCGCAGAACACGAAGACGCTCCGCGTGTGGATCCCGGTCCCGCAATCGGACCGGGGGCAGGACGTGAAGCCGGGCACGTTCGCGACCTTCCCGGCCGAGGTGAAACCGACCACCCACACCGAACCCGTGTTCGGGAACACGTTCGCGTACTTCGAGTTCGATAGCCCACAGGGGGCGCAGGTCATTTCGCACAGCTTCCGGGCGACCGTGTGGGAACAGCGGTGGGGCGTCGATCCGGCGCGGGTGACGCGCGTCGAGAAGTGGCCCGCGACGTTCGACCCGTACCGCCGCGGCGAGTCGCGCGTGGTGGTGGACGAGAAGTTCAAGAAGCTGGCCGGGGCGATCGCCGGCGGCAAGCCGAACCCGGCCGCGGAACTGAGCGCGATCCTGGCGTGGGCGCACGACAACCTCACCTACGACCACTCGAACACGTCGCTCGTCGCGAGCGCCGAACACGCGCTCGAAAAGAAACGTGGCGACTGTAGCGACTACCACGGGCTGTGCGCCAGTCTCGGCCGGTCGCTCGGGCTGCCGACGCGGGTCGTGTACGGGTTGCACCTGTTCCCCAAGAACCTGCCGTGCCACTGCAAGCTGGAGGCGTTCCTCCCGCCCTACGGGTGGGTGAGCTTCGACGTGTCCGAAACGCAGCGGCTCATCAAACTGATCGAGGCCAACCCCGAACTGAAGGCCGAGGAAAAGGCCGCGCTGGTGCGGGCCGCGGTGGAGCGACTGCGGGCCGGGTTCCGCGACAACACGTGGCTGCTCCACTCGAAGGGCACCGATTACGACCTCGCCCCGAAGGCCGGCGCAAAAGTGCCGCTGGTCGCGACGATCTACGCGGAGGCCGACGGCAAGCCACTCCCGCTGCCGGACCCGGCCGACCCGACCAAGCGCGAGTTCGCGTGGATGACCGCGCACAAGTACACGCCCGACCGCGCGGTGAGCTACCCGTTCCGCGACTGGAAGACCCTTGCTCCGAAAAAGTGAGCGGCCCCCAAAAAGACGACCGCCGCCTTGGGGGAAGGCGGCGGTGGGGGGAGTGTGCCGTAGACAGGGGTACGGACGTGGTGTCTGAAAGGGTCGGGAGAGGGGGGATCTCTCTCCCGCGGCCGCGACCCTTGGGGGAAGGGTCGTTGCGGCCTCCGTGTTCTGCGGTGCCCGCCGCTTTGGGTGGCGAGAGCCTTGGGGGAAGGTTCGCCGAGCGGCCCGGCACCGGTCCGCGACTCACTTGGGGGTTGCTCGTCGCGGACGACTCAACCAAATGCACCGGTCGTGCCAATTCGTCGCCGGCGGGGTGTCGGAGTTGCCGACGCGGGCGCAAGTCCAGTCCCCACAAGCACCTAAGAAAAATTGCCCGCCGGGGCGCCCGGACCCGGTTCGCGTGCCACACTTCGCAAACGCTCCACAGTTTGTAATTCTTGCCCGTCGTTGTAAGACGGAACTCTGGTAAAACTGACAAAGTTCACCCCACTTCTCCGCGCCGCGAGGGTGTCATGCCGGCCGATCAACTGGTGCAGAACCTGGAGTCCGCGCTCTCGAAGGTTCCGCTCATCGATCCCCACTCGCACATCGACCCGCTCGCACCGGTGTCGAAGTCGCTCGACGACATCCTCGGCTACCACTACTACACCGAATTGGCCCACTCCGCCGGGATGAGCCAGGCGCTCCTGGCGCGCGACGCCGACCCGCGCGAGCGGGTGCGCGAGATCGTCAAGTTCATGGACCGCTACGACAACACCGCGCAGTACGCGTGGTTCGTGGACATCGCC
>CAZBXY010000543.1:0-3536 GCA_964495365.1 uncultured Frigoriglobus sp.
TTCGCGTACCGCCATACCACTCCGTCGACGTTACGGGCAGCTCGGGTTCGGGCACTTCAGCATGTTGCTCATCGCGGGTCTCTTCGTAGGACAGGCATCTTGCCTGTCTCTTCGTTGGGACAGGCTGGAAGCCTGTCCTACAGGGCGTTACTCCAGTGTACCGTCTCGCGGGGGCAAGGGGGGAGACGGTTCCTCGAAGGCCGGCGGAACGATCGGCGTCGGTTCGACGATCGCCTCGGCGGTTTCGGAACCGATCGCCTCGCCCGGTTCGCTCTCCTCGTCCTCCGCTTCTGGCTCCAGTTCGACCAGTTCGAGCGGGTCGGCGGATTTCGGGTTCGCCACGCGGATCGCGGTATCGCCGGCAAGCAGCGCGAGCAGTTCCGGCAGGACGTGCTGGGCGCGCCACCCGCGGCACAGCGGCACGTCCGGAAGCGGTTCGTCGTAGGCCCGGCTGCGGACGATCGCCCGCAGATCCGAATTTGATGATACGAGGTTCGCCGCGAGCCGATTACGCCCGCTGTAATCGTTTAGCACGACATTCAGCAGGCTGCCGAGCAACACGATGTTCGGCGGGTCGTTGTCGCGGGTCTCCGGTTCGGGGCATTCGCCCGCCGGCAGTCCCTTCGCGCGCTTGATCGCGTCGAGGATCGCGTCTTCTTGCCCGCGCGGCAGTCCGCGAAGTGCGTGCAGTTCCTCCGGTTTGGTCGGCGCGCGCTTGGCGACCTCGATCAGAAGATCGTCGCGCATCATGAACCGCGGCGGGCGGTTGAGCCGCTCGGCGAAGCGGTCGCGCCAGCCGTAGACCTCGCGGGCGACCGCCAGCCCGCGCCGGTCGAGGCCCCCGATGCCCTTGATCTTGCGCCACCGCTCGATGGTCGCGTCGTCGGCGATGGCCTTCTTCACCGCGGCGGCGAACTCCTCCTCGGCCCAGTCGAGCCGCTTGTGCCGCTTCAGCCGGTCGGTGAGCTTCCGGTGCGCGGGCAGCAGGAACCGCACGTCGTCGTACGCGTAGCGGACTTGAGCCGGCGTGAGCGGGCGCTTCCGCCAGTCGGTGAGCGTTTCGCCCTTCTGCATCCGCTGGTGAAGGAGATCGTGAACCAGGCCCGCGTAGCCGATGGGGTACGTCATCCCGATCAGCCCGGCGGCGATTTGCACATCGAAGACGTTCGCCGGCGGCTTGCCGGCCTGGAAGAAGCACATGCGGATGTCTTCGCGGCCGGCGTGAACGATCGTGGTGCGGTCGGGGTCGAGGAGCAGTTGCCAGAACTGATCGAGCGGACCGCACTCGTACGGGTCGATGACGAACAGCTCTTCCGCGGTGGCGACCTGAACGAGGCACAACTCCGGCCGGTAGGCGTCCTCGCCGACGAACTCGGTATCGAACCCGATGAGCGGGGCCTTCGCGAGGTGGTTGAGGCAAGCGGCGAGCTGGGCCGGGTGCGTGACGAGCTGTTCGGGGAGTGCGGGCCGCTTGGCCGGTCGGCGGGGCATGTGAAAAGCCGTGTGTGCGGATGAAGCGAATATGCCTTATGGTGTCGCGAGAACGGCCGTGCCGTCAAGCCGCTGCGCCGCGGGAATGCGATTCCGCGTGCGGAACGCGCCTCCGGGTTGGCATAATAGTAGTAGGCACACTCCGTGTGCCGTCGCGACACCACTGGAGTAGCAACGGCACACGGAGTGTGCCTACTACTCTGAGAACCGCCATGCTCGAAGAACTGCTGGAACAGAAGGTGGTCATCGATCTGGTCAGCCCCTACGTGTGCCTGGGCAAGCTGACCCGCTTCGACGAGCACTTCCTGGAACTGAAGAACGCGGACCTGCACGACCTCCGCGACACCGAAACGACGCGCGAACTGTACGTCGCCGATTCCGTGGCGACGGGCATCAAGCGGAACCGCAAGCGCGTCTTCGTGCGCCGCAGCGAGGTGGTCGCGATCTCGAAGTTAGAGGATGTGGTGGACGAGTGAGGGATGCCCGTGGAATGGCTGGAACCGTGGGAACCGATTGACTCCGACCCAACCGCTTCCGCGCTTGAAACTCGGCTCTGCTTGGAACTGGCGCCCGGTCATGCATTATTCGGCATCCCGACCGCGGCCCTCGCTCGACGCGGCGATTGTGACGACGTTCTCTTTGCCTTGCTCGACGGTTCGCGCCGGGTCGCCGTTGTTCACCTCACCTGGACTAGCAACGCGCCGGAAACCCCGCCGTGGCCCGGATCGTTCCTCTTTCCACACTTCCGATCTTGGATCGAGAACGGAATGCAAGTCGATCATGCCGATTGGGTTGCGTAATCCGACATCCTACCATTTCGCATTGGCGTGCGGCTCGGTCTTCAGCCCCGGAGGGGCGACCGATGTTAGCCTGGGGTGGAGCGCAGCGCAACCCCAGGAACCGAGGCGAAAAATGAATCGAAGCCCCGGAGGGGCGACAGAAATCTCCACACCCCAGGTTTCTGTCGCCCCTCCGGGGCTTGAGGTTTGTTGCACCACGTACCCGGGGTTGCGCTCGCAGACTCGCTCCACCCCGGGCTACCATCGGCCGCCCCTCCGGGGCTGAAGACCGAGTCCACCTTCACCCTGCAACCTGAGCCAACCACCGTCGTAGCAGCCCCGTCAGGGTCGCCATTTCGGTTTCGTTGAGTGCCGGGAGCGAGTCCTTCGCCTCCGCGAAGCGCGTCTTGGTCGCGCTGTCGATGACGCGGCGACCCTTCGCGGTTAGCTCGATCACCACCATCCGGCGGTCGGCGGGGTTCGGCTTGCGGTAGATGTACCCGGCGTCGGCCAGGGCATCGAGCCGGGCCGTCATCCCGCCGCTGGAGAGAACCACGCTTTCGAGCAGCTGCGTCGGCGTCAGCCCGCCCTTTTTGCCGTGCCGGCGGAGCGTCGCGAGGATGTCGAACTGCCCGAGCGCCAGGTTGTGCTTTTCGAGAGCGGTTTCGACCCCGCGTTCGAGGTGCTGCGCCAGCACGATCACTCGCCCCACCACTTCCAGCGGAGAAGCGTCGAGGTCCGGGCGGGCGGCGCGCCACTGATCGAGGAGTCGGTCCACCACGTCGCGAAGGGGCGGTTCGACCAGTTTGGGCGACTCAACCGGGTGTGTCGCGTCTGTCGTGTCCATATTTGAATTCTTGACATCGAGATAATTTTTCGTAGCCTCACTTACGCAGAAGATACGCCCTCTCAACTCAAATGAGTAGACCCCATGAAAGAGATTCGCATCGGCGATACCGTGGAGCAGGCCATCGAGCGGGCCGATTACCCCATCGATCGCGTCAAACAGATCCTGAAATCCGAAACCGTCGCGGTACTAGGTTACGGCGTGCAGGGCCGCGGGCAGTCGCTCAACATGCGCGACAACGGCATCACGGTCATCGTTGGGCAGCGCAAGGGCGGCAAAGCCTACGACCTGTGCCTCGAAGACGGCTGGAAGCCGGGCGAAACGCTGTTCGACCCCGAAGAGGCCGCGGCGAAGGGGACCGTCGTGCTGTACCTGCTGTCCGACGCCGGCCAGAAGGACATGTGGCCCAAAATCAAGCC
>CAZBXY010000544.1:0-3528 GCA_964495365.1 uncultured Frigoriglobus sp.
GGCGCGGCGTCCGCCCGCCGCCCCAAGCGCCATAAACCTCGGCGGGCTGACCCCGCGCCGTTCGCCATGCACAACGATCCCTCCCACCCCCGCGTGTTCCTCGTCGGCGCCGGCCCCGGCAGCCCCGGTCTCATCACGGTCCGCGGGGCGGAGGTTCTGGGTCGCGCCGACCTCGTTCTCCACGACCAGCTCGTTCCCGAACGGATGCTCGACCTCGCCCCGCCCACCGCGGAGCGCGTTTGTGTGCGGGATTTGCCCGGACAGCACCCCGACAAGTACCCGCACATCCACCTGAAGCTGATCGAGGCCGCGACCGCGGGCAAAACGGTCGTCCGGCTGAAGGGCGGCGACCCGCTCATCTTCGGCCGCGGGGGCGAGGAAGCCGAAGCGCTCCGCGCCGCCGGACTCGCTTACGAGATCGTGCCGGGCGTCTCCGCGGCACTCGCGGCCGGCGCGTACCTCGAGCTCCCCCTCACCCACCGACTGCACGCCAGCGCCGTTGCGTTCGTCACGGGACACGAACTGCCGAACAAGCCCGGCAACCGGCTCGACTGGAAGGCGCTCGCCGCGTTCCCCGGCACGCTGGCGATCTACATGGGCATCGCCCGCTTGCCGGTGATCGCGGGCGAACTGCTCAAATACGGCAAGCACCCGGACACGCCGGCGGGGATCGTCGAGCGCGCGTCGGTCGGCGAGCAGCGGTCGGTATTCGCCACGCTCGGCACGCTCGAAGAGGCTCGCCGGCACGCGGGGCTGGAAGCGCCGGGGTTGATCCTGATCGGCGAAGCGGTTGCCCAGCGCGCCGCCAAGCCGTGGTTCGAGAACCGGCCGCTGTTCGGTCATCGCGTGCTGGTCACGCGGCCGGTGCATCAGGCCGCCGGGATGGTGCGGAAACTCGAACACCTCGGCGCGGTCGTCACGCGGATGCCGGTGGTCGAGATCCGCGAGCCGAACGACTTCGCTCAAGTCGATCGGGCGCTCGAGCAACTGCGGGCCGGCGAATGGGACTGGCTCGTGTTCACCAGCGCCAACGGCGTTCACGCGCTCCTGCGCCGACTCGACGCGATCGGGCGCGACCTCCGCGATCTCGGCGCCGTGAAGCTGGCCGCGATCGGTCCGAAGACCGCCGACGCGCTCCGCGAGTACCGATTGCGGGCCGACGTGGTGCCCGCCGCGACATTCTCGTCCGAAGGGTTGGCCGAAGCACTGAAACCGCATGTCGCGGGTCAGCGTGTGCTTCTGGCTCGCGCCAATCGCGGTCGCGAATTGCTGCGCGACGCGCTCTCGAACGACGCGACCGTCGAGCAGGTCGCGGTTTACGAGCAGGCCGACATCGCCGACCCGGACGCGGCGGTTCTCGACGCGCTGCGGCGCGGCGAGATCCGCTACGTGACGCTGCCGAGTTCCAACATCGCCCGCGGCGTACTCGGCGGGTTCGATGAGACCGTTCGCGGGCGCGTCGAGCGCGGAGAAATACTTCTGGTCGCGATCAGCCCGGAAACGGGCAACGCGGTCCGTGAGCTGGGGCTACCGGTCGCCGCGGAGGCAACGACCTTTACCGAAGACGGGTTGATTCAGGCGGTGGTGGAGCTGGCGCGCCTTTTAAAGTAGTAGGCACACTCCGTGTGCCGTCGCTTGAAGAACGGCACACGGAGTGTGCCTACTACTCTGAAGCTCACTTCAGGTCGCGCGAGGCGTTCCAGCCGAGGTAGGCGACGATGCCCGACGCGAGGATGCCCAGAATGTCCGGGAACGCGAACGGGCCGCCGCCGAACGGGAACCCGGCGACGAGGTCGAGCAGGAACACGAGCAGCATCAGGACACCGACTCCCAGTGCCCCGTAGCAGAAAGCCTTGTCCATCGCCCGACCTTTCCGCGACCCGCGGCCGATCAATAACGTGCCCATGACGCACAACCCCGGTGTTGGCCGTCAGCTTAGAGAGGCACGGCCCGAACGGACACGGTTTGGGTTACGGAGTTTTGGTATTCTACTTGCTCACGGCCGCGTCGCAACTCCCCACCGGCCAACGGAATAGGGACCGCCCCCCCCACCCGCCGGGCGAACGGTACAACCGGCATCACCACACCTGACAGACACGGCGGCGGGTCGGATCGCATTCTTCTGTAGCCGGCCTCACTGAGGCCGGAGTTGGGCGGCTGGTGTCGCTCCGGGGTCAATGACCCCCGGCTACAGAAGACATTCACACGACGATACCTCACCGGCCCGCCCGCGGTTCCGCTTACCCGTCGGCGCCGAACCCGCTAAGTTGACTGTACCCACCGCGATTCCACCCCCGAGGCGCCGATCATGGCCGTTCCGCTGAGTAATTTCGCCGTTCACCTCCGCCCGCAAGACAACGTCGCGGTCGCGCGAAAACCGATCCCCGCCGGCACCGAGTTCGCCTTCGACAGCGGGAACTTCACCCTCCCGGCCGCGATCAAGATGGGCCACAAGTTCGCGGTGGTGCCGATCAAGGAGGGCGACCCGATCCGCAAGTACGGGCAGATCATCGGGTTCGCCGGCCGCAACACCGCACCCGGCGAGCACCTGCACGTTCACAACGTCACCGCCGGGGCGTTCGAGCGCGACTACGCACACGCGACGCAGGTTCCCGCGCCGCTGCCCCCGCCGGCGGAACACCGCTCGTTCATGGGCTACGACCGCGGCCCGGCGAAGGCCGATCACCAGCGGTACGGCACCCGCAACTACCTCGCGGTCATCAGCACCGTGAACTGCTCCGCGAGCACCAGCAAGTACATCGCCGACCGCGTGCGGGCGCTGGGGCTTCTGAAGGACTACCCGAACGTCGATGGTGTGGTCGCGATCGTTCACCGCCAGGGTTGCGGGATGCAGTTCGACGGGCCCGACCACCAGCAGCTCGACCGCACGCTCGCCGGGTTCGCCCGGCACCCCAACGTGGCTGCGTATCTGCTCGTTGGGTTGGGCTGCGAGATCGTGCAAGCCTCGCACCTCATCGAACAGGAAAAGCTCAACCTCATTCAGCTCGACGGCAAGAAGGGAACGCCGCTCGCGCTCTCCATTCAGGAGTGCGGCGGGATCGGCAAGACGGTCGAGGCCGGCGTGAAGGCCGTGGCGGAGATGCTGCCGCGCGTGAACGACGTGCGCCGCGTGCAACTCTCGGTCAAGCACCTCATTCTCGGCACCAACTGCGGTGGCTCGGACGGCAACAGCGGCATCACCGCGAACCCGGCGCTGGGCGTGGCGAGCGATCTGATGGTTCAGCAGGGCGGAACGAGCGTCCTGGGCGAGACGCCGGAGATTTACGGCGCCGAGCACGTCCTCACCCGCCGCGCGGTATCGAAGGAAGTGGGCGAGAAGCTCGTCGAGCGCATCAAGTGGTGGGAGTGGTACACATCGATGTTCGGCGCCGAGATCAACAACAACCCCAGTCCCGGCAACAAGGAGGGCGGCCTCACCACGATCTACGAGAAGTCGCTCGGCGCGATCGCCAAGGCCGGGACCACCGCGATGGTGGACGTGTACCGCTACGCCGAACCGGTGACGGC
>CAZBXY010000545.1:0-3508 GCA_964495365.1 uncultured Frigoriglobus sp.
TCGATTCCCAGCACGTAGAACGCCGTCGAAAGGGCATCGGCCAGCGACGCCTTGGCAACACGCCCGCGGTCTGCGCCGCGTCAACCAGGAACAGCAAATCGCGTTCGCGTGCGACGCGCCCGACCTCCCCGACCGGTTGCACGGTGCCGAGGACGTTGCTCGCGTGCGTCATCGCGACGAGCCGTGTCTTCGGGGTGATCGCAACACGCACCGCCTCCGGGTCGATGGTGCCGCCGGCGTCGGCCGGAACGCGGGTCAGGGTGATCCGCTTCGCCTCGGCGAGCGCCACGAGCGGACGCGAGACGCTGTTGTGTTCGAGGTCGGTCGTAATGACGTGATCGCCGTCATTCAGAACACCCTTGAACGCCATGTTCAGGGCGTCGGTGCAGTTGAGCGTGAACGCCCAGCGCTCCGCGTTCTTGCCGTTGAAGAACCGGTTGAGCCGGTGCCGGGCGTCGGACAGCAGGTGTTCCGATGCCAGCGCCATTTTGTGCCCCGATCGCCCGGGGTTGGCGAGGTCGTTTCGCGCGAAGCGGTCCATCGCGGCGTAGACCGCCTCCGGCTTGGGGAAACTCGTCGCGGCGTTATCGAGGTAGGTCATGGGAATAGTCAGTTGTCGTCGTTCGTTCCGAATCGGCTCTGGAGGTACGACCAGAGCGAGTAACTGTACCGGGCTTCAGGAAGTACGGCGTCGAGGAACCGATACAGCCGATACTGTTGTTCGTGTGAGAGGTCCGAGACGTTGAATCTCACGTCGCGAGCGTTAGAAACCGGCGGGTGATATCCGTGATCGACAAACAACCACCACGTCAGTTCGTCGCCCCAAACTTCTCGCGGGATACCGATTGCAATCAATTCATCCGCGTAGGCACGAACCCACTTTCGCCAAGCCGACTCGGCGTCGTGATCGTGGCGAAAGCTCATGATGGTTCGTCCGGCATGAAAGTTACGACGGTTCCATCGGCCAGGCGGTAGTGAGTCGGTTGCAAGGCATGATAGCGCTCCAGAAACGGCTTCAGTTCGGCCGGTCCGAACGCCGGGTTACGTGTTTTCTCCGCTTCCAGCGCGCGGAGCGTGTCCTGCACCTCTTTGCCGGTGAAGAAGCGACGCGGGTACGGAGCGTTCATCCGCGCTCGCGCGATCTGTTCGGGTGTCGGTTCTGGTTCGTGTGGCTGCGGGTTAAGCGGTTCGTTCATGGAAGTTCCTGTTCGGCTCATTCCAGTCTACTCGATGAACTCGGTGCACATCAGTGCCCGACGTACTTGGCGTAGAGGGTGCGGGCCTTGTCCGGTTCGCTCGTGCCCTTGATGATCGCGCGGCCGTCCTCGAACACCGTGAACTCGAACGGGTCGCCGTTCTCGACGAGTTGAAACTTCAAGAGGAACTTGTTGTAGCTCACCTCACCCGATTGCTTCAGCACGCCGGCGAGGTACGCGAAGTCGAGTTTGCCCTTCGTGCGCTGGCTCACCTGCACCGCGTTGCGCCCGCAGAGGGTGGTGGTTTGCGTGCCGTGCGCGCCGTCGAGCCACTCGAAGTTCCGCTTCGCACAGCACGGGCACTGGCCCTTGCGCCCGGCGAGCGGCGCGACCCGCATCCGCTTGTTCGTGTTCTCCCACACGTCGATACTGATGAGGTCGCGGTTCACCGCGTCCGTGTTGCCGGAGAGCAGTTTGATGGCCTCGGTGGCCTGATAGCTCGCGACGATGTTGACCGCGGGGGCCAGCACGCCGGCGGTTTCGCAGGTGCCGGTCTCGCCCGGCGCCGGGGCGGCCTCGAACACGCACCGCAAACACGGCGTCTCCCCGGGGATGACCGTCATACACATCCCCTGACTACCGACCGCGCCGCCATAAACCCACGGCTTGTTGTGTTTAATGGCGACATCATTAATGAGATAACGAATCTCGAAGTTGTCACTGCCGTCCAGAATGAGATCGGCACCACTACAGAAATCTTCAATATTGGTGCGGTTAATATCCGCGACGATCGGTTCCACGGTAATTGAGGAATTTATCGCCCGGAGCTTCGTCGCGGCGGCTTCGGCCTTCGGGAGATTGTTCGCCACATCCGCTTCGTCGAACAGTACCTGCCGCTGGAGGTTCGACGGCTCGACGAAGTCGCGGTCGACGACGCGAATGAACCCGACCCCGGCGCGGGCCAGCACGTTCGCCAGCACGGTGCCCAGCGCCCCGCACCCGCAGAGCGTGACACGGGCGGCGAGCAGCTTCTCCTGCCCGGCTTTGCCGAGGCCGGGGAACCGCATCTGGCGGGAGTATCGTTCGAGCGGGTTGGTGTCTGTCATGGGTGTTGGCGAACGGCCGGTGTAAGCCGGCCGGTGTGATGTGGGGTTGCGATCGGTTGGGGCGGGTTAGCGAAACGTGTCGCTCTCACCGGCCGGCTTACACCGGCCGTTCGCCGATTCCGTTTTCTTTGAGGAATTCTTGCAGGAAGCGGACGTGTTGTTTAGGCCACTCCTCGGATTTCGCGAACCCGATGAGCGTCGCCATGTCCTCGCGAACGCGGCGGAGGTCGCTCCCATCGAGCCGCTGAAGGTAAGTGACGACGTAGTTCATTGCCTCTTCCGCGACGGCCGGGTTGAGCACCGCGGCCTCGGAGCCTTCGAGGAAGACGTAGGCGTGCAGCGCCGCGAGCAACAGCGGGTGAACGCCGATTTCCGCCGGGATCAGCGGGAACACCGCGGCCCCGTCGGGCGCTTCTTCCGCTTTCGCGCTCGCCTCGTCGGCCACGCTCAGCCCCCCGCCACGGCCGGGATCAGTGCCACGATGACGCCGTCGGTCACCTTTGTGTCCATCTCGTCGAGGTAGCGGATGTCCTCGTCGTTGAGAAACACGTTGATGTACGGACGCAGCTTGCCGTTATCGAACAGCTTCGGCCCGACGCCGGGGTACTGGCGCAGAAGGTCGTCGAGCGCGGCCTTTACGGTCCCGCCGGCCACCTCGACCTCCGCCTTCCCGCCGGTCTGCTCGCGCAGCGGCGTCGGGATCTGAACCTTGATCGCCATGTGTGCCCTCTTGGCGAACGGCCGGTGTCAGCCGGCCGGTGAACGTTCGCCGCGGATTGAGTTCTGAATTCCTCGGTCGTCCGAGTGGCTCGCTCCCACCGGCCGGCTGACACCGGCCGTTCGCCGTCACACCAGAGCCGGTTCGGCTACTTCCACGCCGGCGAGCGCCTTGAACTCGGCCAGCGACGGCTTGATGGTCGCCGGTTCCTCCAGCGCCTCGAACACCGCGTCCTGCGTCTTGAGGCCGTTGCCGGTCACGCAGATGACGATTTCCTCGTCGCGCGGGATGCGGCCGGCCTCGATCAGTTTCCGGGCGACCGCGAGCGTCGTTCCGGCGGCCGTTTCGCCGAAGATGCCTTCCGTTTTCGCCAGAAGTTGCATCGCATCAACGATTTCCGCGTCGGTCACGTCCTCGGCCCAGCCCCCGGTGCTGCGGATCAGGTTCGCGGCGAAGTAGCCGTCGGCCGGGTCGCCGATGGCCAGGCT
>CAZBXY010000546.1:0-3496 GCA_964495365.1 uncultured Frigoriglobus sp.
GGACCTACGAAGTGACGGTGACCAACATCACCTACAACCAGCGGTTCACGCCGGTAACAGGACGTAATACCCGGCGCTGTACGGGCTGGTTTTGCTCTCGCTGGCCTCGGTCAGGGATTCGAGGATCAGATCCTTGCTCCAGAACCCGGACAGGAGCGGGAACCCCGCTAGCGCCGCAGCGCCGCACAGGAACGTCAGGTGCGTGACCGGCATGATGCGCCGCAGACCGCCGAACTGCCGCACGTCGATAACGCCGCCCATCGCGTGCATCACGCTACCGGCCGAGAGGAACAACAGCGCCTTGAAGAAGGCGTGTGTGAACAGGTGGAACATCGCCGCGCCGACCGCGAACACCGGGTCGATCGTGCCGCACGTGCCCAGCGCCAGGAACATGAACCCCAATTGGCTGACGGTCGAATACGCGAGGATGCGTTTGAGGTCGGTCTGGGCCAGGGCGATAAATGCAGCGAGAAGCGCCGTGATCCCGCCGATCCACGCGACGGTGATTTGCGCGGTGGGGGACATTGCGAACAGCGGGGCGCACCGGGCGAGCAGGTACACGCCGGCGGTGACCATCGTCGCGGCGTGGATGAGCGCCGAAACCGGCGTCGGGCCTTCCATCGCGTCCGGGAGCCAGACGTACAGCGGGAACTGCGCGCTCTTGCCCACCGCCCCGCAGAACAAGAGCAGGCAGGCGAGCGTGATTTCCCCTTCGTCCGGCCGGTGCGTCTTGAGGTAGTCGAACAGCAGGTTCAGGTCGGTGTGCCAGCCGCCCATCTTCCACAGCATGAAGATGCCGAGCAGAAAGCCGACGTCGCCGAGCCGCGTCACCAGGAACGCCTTGCGGGCCGCGGCGGAGGCGCTGGGCTTCTCGTAGTAGTAGCCGACCAGGAGGTACGAGCAGAGGCCGACGCCCTCCCAGAACGCGACGAGCAGGAGGAAGTTGTTCGCCAGCACCAGCCCGCACATGCAGAACACGAACAGGCCCATCACCGCGAAGAACCGCGCGTAGCCCTTGTCGCCGCGCATGTACCCGCTGGAGAACATCGCGATGAACGTCGCGACGAACGTAATCATGCCGAGCATGGTGGTCGAGAGCGCGTCCACGGTGACCGTGAAGTGGACCTTCAGGTGCCCGGCCTCGAACCAGGTGCGCGGGGCGGAGACGTACTGCCGGACGGAGAGCACGTCGGCGAAGATCAGGACCGAGAGCGCCGCCCCCAGCCCGCACGCCGCCAGGAGCGGAACGTGCGCGTACTTCTGGAGCGGTTTGTTGTTGGCCGTGGACCACGCGAGCAGCGCGGCGGCCAGCGGCAGCGCGAGAACGGTGAGCGCGAGGCCGATCGGGTCAGACACGGGCGGCCTCCTCCGCGGTCGGTTGGGGCCTGGCCCCGGCCGGGGTGAGCGTCGGCAGCGGTTCCTCTGTCACCACGTCCAGCGGTTCCTCGTCCACCGCCGGCGGCACCCCGAGTTCCCGCAGTTCCTGCCAGTCGGAGGCGTCGAGCGACCGGCGTCGGCGGTACAGGCTCAGAAACAGCGCCAGGGCTACCCCGGCCTCGCACGCCGCAACGGCGAGGATGAACAGGACGAAGATCTGGCCCTGGAGGTTGCCGTGGTAGCGGGCGAACGCGACGAAGTTGAGCGCCACGCCTTGCAGCATCATCTCGGCGCAGAGGAACATCGTGATGAGGTTGCGCCGGGTGAGGAACCCGACCAGCCCGATGCCGAACAGCGCCGCGGCGACCGCGAGGAAGTGCCAGAGCGTGATGGTCACTTCACGACCCCCTTCCGGTGCGCGATCGCGATCGCCCCGATGACGGCGACCAATAGCAGCGTGCCGGCCAGCTCGATCGCCAGCAGGTGTTCGGAGTACAGCACCAGCCCCAGGTTGCGGACGTTGGCCGCGGGCAGCTCGCTCATCCCGTGGAGCAGCACGACCTCGTTACGGAGCTGCCGGACGTGTTCCTTCATCGCGGTCGGGTTCGGCTCGGTCGGCGGCTCGGTCGGCCGGGTCGGGGGGTCGGGGTTGAGCGCCTGGGTGAGGGCGGCGGTCGTGAAGTTCCTGTTGCGAACGGTCGCCGCGCGCTCGAGCGCGGCCCGCGCCTGGGGGTCGCCGCGGAACAACACCGCGGGTTCGATTCCGCTCTCGGTCTTGCGGGCGGGCACCTTTTCCAGCCGCGCGCGGAGCGTGCCGGCGCGGGTTTGCCCGGACTCTTCGCGGGCGGACGAACCCACCACCTGCGCGAGGGTGTCCCGGATCGCCTCGAAGTGTTCGACCCGCTTGAGCCGCTCGGCTTTCGAGGACGGGTAGTTGTCGAGCTGCTCCGCGGAGGCGTCGAGCCGTGCGATCACGTCGGCGAGGATCTTCCGCTCGTCCGCGGTGAGGACCGGGGCGGGCAGGCGGCCCTCGTGGGGCAGCGCGCCGGGTTCGGCCGGGGCGCTCGCCAGACTCGTCTGGTAGAGCGTGAACAGCACCAGCCCCACGAATGCGAAGCCGGCGAAGCTGCCGTAGAGCGGCTCGCGGGAGCGGTCGTTCTCGTCGGACGGTCCGGCGGCTTGCGACAGCATCAGCACGAACAGGAACGTGACGATGATCGCCCCCGCGTAAATAATGATGGTCGCGGCCATCAGGAACGGGGCGGCCAAGAGTAGGAACAGCCCGCAGGTGCTGAGGATGACGAACGCGAACGCGATCGCCCCGCGGGCCGGGTTCTTCTGCGCCACCAGGACCGTGCCGAAGACGAGCGCCCCACCGGCGAACAGCCAGAACAGGATGCTGCCGAGGAGGTCTGGCATCGGGCGGCCGAACGTGCGGTAGCCCCACGCGCCGAACACCGCGACGGCCGCGATGAGGGCCGCGATCCCGCCGGGCACGAACCGCCCCCGGGGGCGCGGCAACAGCAGGTAGAACCCGACCACGCCGAGCGCGACCGCCAGGGCGATCTGCCCACCGGCCTGCTGCGTCTTGGAGAGCGAGTCCAGGTTCATGCGGAGTTCGTGAAGTTTGTCACAAGCGAGACTGACGATGGTATACGAGGCCGGCAACCCACGGCAGCGCGGAAATGGCGAACGGCCGGTGTGAGCCGGCCAGTGGGAGCGTCGCGACCGTCTCACCGAGCGCACACCAACCGACACGGCCCGATCGGGCGCCAATCGCCACCGGCCGGCTCACCACCCCGCCATGGTCTTCGGCGGTCACTCGGAGACCGCCGCGGCACCTCGGCGCTCCCACCGGCCGGCTCACACCGGCCGTTCGCCTATGGCGGCGCCTCGCTCGCCACGCTCAGCCGCCCGGACTGCGTCCGCACGGGGTCAGTGCCGGCTTTCGTGGTCGTGTCGAACACGCTCAAGAGCTTTTCCTTGTCGAACACCATCTGTTCGCGACTCAGGCCGGTGAGGTCGCAGAGCGTGGTGAGTTCGATCGCGTCCACGGGGCAGGCTTCCTCGCACATGCCGCAGTAGATGCACCGCAGTTCGTCGATGACGAACGTTTCGG
>CAZBXY010000547.1:0-3464 GCA_964495365.1 uncultured Frigoriglobus sp.
CAAGTACGCCGCCGCACCGAAGCCGTCAGCTGGTTTATTCGGACCGGCCATACCCGGAACTGGTGACGGAACTCCCAGTGATCGAGAAGGGCCACATTCTCGCGCCCACGAAGCCGGGGCTGGGCACGACGCTGCTTCCTGATGTACGCACGAGGGAGGGCGCGGTGGTGAGGGTTTCAAAGTAGTAGGCACACTCCGTGTGCCGTCGCTACACACATCGTTTCAGCGACGGCACACGGAGTGTGCCTACTACTTTGTCGCCGCCTTCAACTCCCCCAACAGCCGCTCCACATCCGCCGCCGTGTTGTACCCGTGGATCGCGATCCGCAGCCGGCCGGCGTGGCTCATCACGTGAACGTTCGCCGCGAGCAACTTCGCGTGAATCTCCTCCGCACGCGGGTGCCGGAACGCCATGATCCCCGCGACGTGTTCCGGTTCGTTCGGCGTGAGTACCTCGACCGGCAGTTTTCGTACCTCCGCGAGGCAGTGCAACACGAGCGGGCGCATCGCGGCGTCGATGTTCGCCACCCCGGCGCTGCGAATGTACTCCAGCCCGGCGCGGATCGCGTACACCGCGGGGTAATTGGGCATTCCCACGGTGAAGCTCGCCGCGCCGGGCTTGCTCACCGCCTTCTCGAATCGGTTCGGGCCGAAGGCGTCTTCGAGGTTGAACCACCCGCCGGCCGGCGCGGTCCATTCCGCGGTGCGGCTCTTGGGCACCCCGACCAATCCGCCGCCGTGCGACGCCAGAATCCACTTGTGCGTACTACTGACGATCAGATCCGCACCGCTGAGTTCAAGCGGGATGCGGCCTAATGCCTGCGTCACATCGACCGCGAGTAGCGCTGGGGAGTGCTTCCGAACGGCTGCGACCACTTCCGGCAGGTTGATGCGAAAGCCGTTAAAGAAGCTTACGAGCGACACCGTGACGAGCCGCGTCTTCGAGTTCAGCAGCGAGATCAGGTCTTCAACGCGTAGGGCGCCACTTCGATTGCGCCAGACCTTCGGGGTCGCCGGGCACGACGGCTGGAGCCATGGCGTCGCCCCCGCGGGAAAATCGAGGTCGTTCACGATGACCTCATCGCCCGGCTTCAGGTGTAGGGCCATCGCCGCGAGGTTGTACGCCTCGGACGAACACGAGCAGATGCCGATTTCCGCCGGCGTCAGGCCGTAGAACTCGGCGACGAGTGCCTTCGCCGCCTCCCACCACTCCGCGTGCTTCTTCCGGCCGTCCATGCCGAGCTGCTTGTCGCGAAAGTACTGCTGAAGCGCCTCCCCGACCGCGAGCGGCGGGATTCCCTCGGCCGCGGTGTTCAGATACGCGCGCCCTTCGAGTGACGGGAAATCGCGCCGGCGGGATTCTGCGGTGAGCATCGGTCGTCCTCGTGTGAATGAGGTTGTTGTACCGGCTCATCAGCTTTGTGATGTGTCTGCCTTGCCGTGTCGCATTGATTCCTTGCCGAGCACCAGATCGACGACCCAGCACCCACGAACGTGCGGCCCCGGCCCGCGGCAATGGTTCAGCACGTCTTCGTTATCACACCCGGCGTCCTGGAGCGCGTCCGCCAGAATGGGCATCGCGGAGAACTCGCGGGCATCGTACATCTGGCGTGCCAGTATCACCGCGGTGTCGGTCCGCCACTCCTGCGAGAAGGTAACCGGTTGGAACGGATTGCCGAAGACGTCGCGAAACAGCGGCGGGAATCTCTGTATCGGATCGCCCAAGTGGATCGCGTTTTCGACGAACCTGATCGCAGGCTTCACAAGCGGATTCTGTGGCTCGTGCAGCGGGGTGTAGAGAATGAACTGATTGAAATCCCGAACCTCCTCATCGGTCGCCTTTCCATCGGCCACACGCTCGGCCAACACGAGCGCTTGCGCGTGCCCGGGATTAAGCCATACGTACCTTCGTAGCTCCGCACACGCCAAGAGCCGGAACTGACGGTCGCTCCCGCGGTCACGCACGACCGCGAGCATTCGCATCGACAGGTTGGGCTTCGGGGCGCACGCCAGCCATTCCGCTTCGGTCATCGGTAGTTCCTCCGTCGCTTCAGCATGACCGATTCACGACCGGTCGCCAAGCCCGCGAGGCAAGAGCGCCAGGCGAGAGTTTTACTTGACACCACGCCCCGTTCGGGTCAGATGCTAACGCTCCCACCCACGAGGCTCATCATGCTCACGCGACGAACGTTCCTCGGCTCCGCGGGCGCCGCGCTGCTGGCCCCGCACCTCTTCGCGGCCCAACCGGCGAAGAAGAAGCTCGCAGTGGTCACGAACGTCTGGACCGACCGCAGCCACGCCTGGCACATGGCCGAGCGGTTCCTGCACGGCTACCCGGTCGAGGGGAAGTGGCACCGGCCGCCGCTCGAAGTCGTTTCGGCGTTCGTCGATCAGAAGCCGGAGACCGACCTCAGCGCCGGGCGCGCCAAAGAGTTCGGGTTCAAGATCTACCCCACGATCGCGGAGGCACTCCGCTGTGGTGGCGGCAAGCTCACGGTAGACGCGGTGCTGCTCATCGGCGAACACGGCAAGTACCCGCGGAACGAGTTCAACCAGATCCAGTACCCGCGGTACGAGTTCTTCAAGCAATTCACGGACGTGTACGAGAAGGACGGGCGCGCCGCGCCGGTCTTCAATGACAAGCACCTCTCGTGGAAATGGGAGTGGGCAAAGGAGATGGTGGACCTCTCCAGGAAACTGAAGTTCCCGTTCCTCGCCGGGTCGTCGCTGCCGGTCACGTGGCGGATGCCGGACCTCGACATGCCACACGGGGCGGAGGTCGAAGAGGTGATGTGCGTCGCGTTCGGCGGGCAAGACGTGTACGACTTCCACGCCCATGAGACGATTCAGTGCATGGCCGAGCGCCGCGCGTTCGGCGAAACGGGTGTTGTCGCGGTGCAGGGGCTGAAGGGCGAGAGCGTGTGGAAGCTGCTCGGCGAAGCCGGCCGCGCGGAACTGTTCGCGGCGTGCCTGGCACGCAGTCAGACGCTCGAACAGCCGCCGGCGACGAGCCACCGCTACCCGACGCTCGCACAGATGAAGGAGTGGGTGAAGGAACCGGTCGCGCACCGCGTCGAGTACACCGACGGCCTCAAATCCACCATGCTGCTCCTCAACGGGCTGGTGAAGGATTTCACATTCGCGGCGCGCCTGAAGGGCGAGAAGGAACCGCTGTCGGTGCTGTTCCACCTGCCGCCGGTGCCGAACGTGACGTACTCCGCGGCGCTCATGTCAAAGGCCGAAGAGATGTTCGTCACCGGCAAGGCCCCGTACCCGGTCGAGCGCACGCTCTTGACGAGCGGGATCAATGCCGCGGGCTTGAAGTCGCTCGCGACCGGCGAAAAGCGCCTCGAAACGCCGCACCTCGCGGTCAAGTACGCGGTGCCGAAGGAATCCCTTTACTGGCGGAAGTAAGGAACTGTGCCTTTCTAACTTCCCGGTTTGGCGTTTCCGGCACGCACCTG
>CAZBXY010000548.1:0-3464 GCA_964495365.1 uncultured Frigoriglobus sp.
CGCCGCCAATCGGTTCTCTCACAAATAGGTGCTCCCGGAAGTTTTGCCACACCCGTGGGCCCAGGGGAACCGGCGCCCGGTGAGGAACTCCTTGTACTCCGCGTCCGTGGGGTCGTGGATGGTGGCCGGGTCGAACGCCGCGTTAACAACGCGCAGGAGCGGCACGATGTCCGCATCGGGGTAGCCGATGCCGCGAATTTCAAAGTAGTCCTTGTTCACGTCGATGATGAGGTAGCGGTCCTTGTACACGCGCACCATCCACAGCTCGCGCAGCTCCCAGCGCGAGCGGCGCACGAACTGATCGGCGGCGCCGAGATCGCCGGCGGTATAGTCGTGTGTGGCGAGGGGTGTGGTCATGGCACATAGCCAGCGGTTGCAACCATCGTTCAATCACCAAGGAAATGCTCGCGCACTCCCTCCCTCAGTTCGGTGTAGTCATCGGCGGAGACATTCCAGAACGTGAAATTTGGTGCATTCCAAGGATAAGCATCCGCCGCATCGCGCCAATCCAGCCAGCGCACAGGGATTCGCCATTCTCGTGTCTTCGTCTCGTTTGCAAAGTTGCGAATTCTCCCCGGAGTATTAAGCGCCAAGACCTCGTGGGGTCCGGTGGCGCACCCAATCCCAATGATTCCCTTCCCTTTCGCGTACATGAAAATGGCGTCGCCTGCTTGTACCTGTTCCATGTGACTCGGGTAGGCGAAATCTTCCCAGGCTGCCGCGTAGCCACGATCGTGCATTGCCTCTTCGAGAGCGTAGCCGCCAGTCTTGGTGCGCCGGCGTTGGCGCCGATCAGTATTACACACGAAGAACTGCTTAGCGGTATCGATCAGTTGCCGCAGATCATCTGGAAACACATTCGTATTCGCCTGAGTCGATTGTGATACCTTCTGACGCACTTTCTTCTTTAGCTTGGCATAAGCGCGGGATAGTGCTGCGGTTTCTTGTTGCAACTTGGCTAGGTAGGGCAATGTAAGAGGGACCGAAGTGTCCCAAAGTTGATCGTACCATTTGATTAGTTCTTGCACACTCTTCCCACTGACTTCAACGCCTACTTCGATGTTTGAACCGAGGGCGTTCTCCGTGAGATTGGCTGAAGTGACCACCGCTGAGGTATTACCAAACACGTAGACTTTCGCATGAAGCCGTTGAGGCCCGGGAAATCGTCGGCATTCCACTTGAGATTGCAGAAAGGCTCGCAAAGCCTCAAGATTAGTCGCCTTTGAAGCAACGTCCATCGGCATAA
Source organism: uncultured Frigoriglobus sp. (assembly GCA_964495365.1). GTDB lineage: Bacteria > Planctomycetota > Planctomycetia > Gemmatales > Gemmataceae > Gemmata. The sequence goes on from CAZBXY010000548.1 coordinate 1,247, forward strand.
GAGATGTGACGAGACGAACCTTCCGATTCTTTACTTCTCTCAATAACTCACGGTCAGTCACATACGCACTCGCAATTCGTACAGTTCCAGTCGTGGTTTTCAACAAGGCCCGCAATCGCTGCCGATGCAGTCGCTCGCTACCCTGTTCAGCGATCACAAGGGCCATTGCTTCGTCCTGTGCTCATTCGTCGTTGGTGGGTAGCGCGCTGCTTGAGGCACTGGCGCCTGGCTGCCTACGCCTCAAGCAGCGCGCTACCCACCGCCCGTTCTACCGTAGCCCGGCCAAATCCTGGAGCGTGTGCCAGTTTTCGAGCCGATCTTGCTTGGCGGCGAGTAGCGTGGCCGAAGGGTTGCCGTCCTTGTCAAAGTGCTTCACGAACCGGCCCTCGCTGCGGGCGAAATCGACGAACGTCACCTCCTGGTTCGTCTTCGGGTGGATGTACCAGTCGCCCTTCATGTTCGGGTTGCCGGCCAGCGAGATGCGGGTCTTGATCGTGTCGCCGGCGCGGGGATCGTAAATGATGAGCGGGAACGCCCGCGTATCGACCGCGAGCCGGGCCTGCTCGCCGGCCATGTTGTCCGCGACGCCGTGTTCGGGCTGGCAGGTCGTGTAGCAGCACACGATCGCCGGGCCGTCGAATTCGAGGGCGCCCAGCACCGACTTGTAGAAGTGGTTGATGTGAGCGCACGTCGTTTGCGCGACGTAAGTTCGCGGGTGCATCATCGCGATCTGCGCGATCTCCTTTCGGCGCTCCTGCTTGCCGCCGAACACGTTGCCGTGAACACTCATCTTCGTGTTCTGGCCCGTAAAGCTCGCGGTCGATGCCTGCCCGCCGGTGTTCGAGTACACTTGCGTGTCGAGCACGAACACCTTGATGTTCATTCCGCTGGCGAACATGCGCGAGAGCGCCTGGAACCCGATGTCGTACATCGCGCCGTCGCCGCCGACGACCCACAGCGGCTTCTTGCCCCAGCCCTTCTGATCCCAGCGCATCCGCACGCCGATAGCGTAGGTCGGCGCGTTCTCGAACAGCGAGTTCGTCCACGGTACCATGTACGGGTTGTACGGGTACGTCGAGGTGTACACCGTGTTGCACCCGGTCGCGGCGACGATGCCCCAGTCCTCGCCGTACTTGCTGCCGGTCGCGGCGCACATCATGCGGAGTGCCGTGCCCTCGCCGCACCCCGCACAGCTCCCGGCCCCGCCGGTGTAGATGTGCGTGGATTCCTTCAGCATCATGTCGATGAGCAGGTTGCCGCTGATGAACTTCTCGTTCGATGGCCCCATATTCTTGAAGTGCCGGTGGCTCTTCCGGGCCTTCGTCATCAGGTCGTCGGTCTTGGCGACCATCTTGAGCGCGTCGTCATCGCAGACGGTGACGCACTCCGCGCACCCCTTGCACTTCGACGGGTCGATGATGATGTTGAACATCCCGCCGACGCCCTGCTTCTTCTTCCCGGCGTCGTAATACTTCTTGGTCTTCGACCACTGAGCCTTGAACATCTCGCGGTCGGCTTCGGGGATCGCCGCGAGCTTTTGCTCCCACTCGTCCTCGCCGAGTACCTTGCCCAGAATCGCGGTGTCGGGGCACTCGGTGACGCAGTCCATGCACCCGGTGCAGTTTTCGGGCTTGTACTCGGGGATCTCCGGCGCGATGTAGCTGAAGTCGCGCAGCGACGCCGTGCCGGCCGGGATGAGCGACCGCGCGACGGTGAGGTCCGCGGGCAGTTCCTTCTCGCCGTAGCCCTCCTCATACCCGCGAATGATCCGCTCGTTGAAGTCGGCCACGTCCAGCACGGGGAGGCTCATCGCCGACTTCCCGGTGACCGGCTTGTACTCGCGGTCCACGAGCGTGCCGTAGCAGTTGTTATTGAACGGGTCTTTGTCGCTCGCCGCGTTCATGGACGGGGCGTGGGGGTCGGTGGCAATCATGGGTATCGACCTTGTGTTATGTGTCGGTGTTTGTTGATTGTGAGTCTGGAGGGCCTTGTTTTTCAGCCCCGGAGGGGCGGCCGATGGTAGCCCAGGGTGAGCGAGCGAAGCGAGCGTAACCCTGGGTAGGCAACATCAAATAACCTCAAGCCCCGGAGGGGCGATAGAACCTTCGTCGTTCGTTCTGTCGCCCCTCCGGGGCTTCATTGTGTTTCGTCTCGGTGTCCCGAGGTTGCGCTCGCGGACTCGCTCCACCCCGGGCTAACATCGGCCGCCCCTCCGGGG
>CAZBXY010000549.1:0-3445 GCA_964495365.1 uncultured Frigoriglobus sp.
AGCCAGAACAGGGCCCGGTGGACGCGATACCAAGAACCGAACAGGGTTGGCTAACAGCTAACAGCTAACGGCCAATAGCTATTATGGGCATCAAGCAATACAAGCCGACCTCCGCGGGCCGCCGGGCGGGGATGGTGTCCGACTTTTCGGACTGCACCTATCCGAACGAGAACCGGCCGGAGAAGTCGCTGCTGGCGCCCAAGAAGAAGAAGGGCGGCCGGAACAACCAGGGGATCACGACCTCGCGGTTCCGCGGCGGCGGCCACAAGCAGCGGTACCGGATCATCGACTTCAAGCGGCGGCTCGACAACGTCGAGGCCACCGTCGTGCAGGTCGAGTACGACCCGTGCCGCACCAGCCGCATCGCGCTGCTGCAGTACGCCGACGAGGCCAAGACGAAGGCGTACATCCTGGCCCCCAACGGGCTGAAGGCCGGCGACAAGGTGATGAGCGGCGAGGGCGAGGCGGTCGAGCCGAAGCCGGGCAACTGCATGCCGCTGTGGAAGGTGCCCCTGGGCATGACGGTCCACAACGTCGAGATGGTGCCGGGCAAGGGCGGCCAGATCTGCCGCAGCGCCGGGTGCGGCGCGGTGCTGACCTCGCGCGACAAGGACTGGGCGCAACTGACGATGCCCAGCGGCGAGATCCGCCGCGTGCCGAACAAGTGCCGGGCGACGATCGGCAGTGTCTCGAACGCCGAGCACATGAACATCAGCATCGGCAAGGCCGGGCGGATGCGGTGGAAGGGCCGCAAGCCCCACAACCGCGGCACCAGCATGAATCCGACCGACCACCCGCTCGGCGGCGGCGAGGGGCGGAGCAAGGGCGGTCGCAACCCGGTCTCGCCGACCGGCGTGCCCGCCAAGGGCGGCAAGACCCGCCACAAGCGCAAGCCCGGCGGCAAGGCGATCATCCGGCGCCGGCCCGCGGGGCCGTTCCAGAACACGGCGTGATGTGAGAAGAACCTAACCCCCCGACCCCCCTCCCCAAGAAGGAAGGGGGAGTAAGACCGTGGGCGTCTGGTTTCTGCCTTTCGCCCCTCTCCGTTTAGGGGAGGGGCAGCGAGCGAAGCGAGCGGGGTGGGGTTACGGAGATTTCAACTGGTCGGTTTCGGATTCGTCCCCTAATGTGAACAGTCCCGACCGGATATACCGGCTCGAGTACACGAGGCGCAGGTAGAGCATGAGTCGGTCGCTGAAAAAAGGCCCCTACGTCGATCTGCGCCTCCTGGCAAAGGTCGAGAAGCAGGGGATGCAAAAGGACGCGATCAAGACGTGGTCGCGGGACTGCACCATCGTCCCGGAGTTCATCGGGGCGACGTTCCTCGTTCATAACGGCAAGACGTTCCACAAGGTGTACGTCACCGAGGACATGGTCGGGCACAAGCTCGGCGAGTTCTCCCCGACCCGGACGTTCAAGGGCCACTCCGGCGGCAAGAAGTCGGCGGCCGCCGCCGCGCCCGCGGGCAAATAAGAGGAGTGCGAGTGTGAGTGTGAGTGTGAGTGAAAGACAGAAGAGCCGACAGGTTTTGGTTTTTCACTCACACTCACACTCGCACTCACACTGTTAAAGATGGACTACAAAGCCAAACACCGGTTCGCGGACGTCGGCCCCCGGAAGCTCCGGCTGTTCGCCGACCTGATCCGCGGCAAGAACGTGGACGAGGCGCTGCAACTGCTGCGGTTCTACCCGAACCGCGGCGCGAAGTTGCTGCTGACCGTCGTCGAGAGCGCCTACGGCAACGCCGACCACCTGGAGTGCCCGGACCCGGATGGGCTGGTGGTCTCCGAGTGCCGCGTGGACGGCGCCCCGACGTTCAAGCGGATCCAGCCGCGCGCCCGCGGCACCGCGTTCCAGATCAAGCGGCGGATGTCGCACATTATTGTGACGCTGTCCGACCCGCCGGAAGAGACCTGGGAGCCGCCGGCGATCCCGGCCCCCGCCCCGGTCGCGACGACCCCGACCGCCCCAACCGGGACCGAGCCGGCGCCGACCACGAGCACGACGCCCGCACCCACGCCGCCGACGGCGTGACGACAACGAACACGTGCCGCGGGGGCCGGCGGAGGGCCGGCCCCTGAGTTGTTTCACTAGTGGTCATTGGTCATTGGTCCTTAGCCTGAGGGCACGCGACGGCTCGGCTAATGACAAAGGACCGATGACCGATGACTAACAACCGCGACCCGAAGGGGAGCGAGAACGATGGGCCAGAAAGTCCGACCGACGGGGTTTCGCACCGGCATCATGCGGCCGTGGCGGAGCACGTGGTACGCCAGCAAACAGGACTACGCCGAACTGCTGCTCGAAGACAATTCGATCCGCAAGTTCATCCAGAACTACCTGACGGACAAGAAGGACCGCAAGCAGCAGCGCCCGGCGATTGCCGACATCCGCATCGAGCGCACCCGCGAGCGCGTCACCATCGTCGTGACCAGTAGCCGCGTCGGGGCGATCATCGGCAAGAAGGGCGAGAAGATCGACAAGCTGACCAAGGCGCTCGAGAAGCTCACCCGCCGGCACATCGAGGTCAAGACCGTCGAGGTGACGCGGCCCGAGATCGACGCCCAGCTCATCGCCGAGGACATCGCGGAGCAACTGGAGAAGCGGGCGAGCTTCCGCCGCACGATGAAGCAGGCCATGCAGCGCGCGATGGAGGGCGGCGCCAAGGGCGTGAAGCTCCAACTGTCCGGGCGCCTGGGCGGGGCCGAAATGGCCCGCTGCGAGAAGGGCATGGAAGGCTCCATCCCCCTCTCGACGCTGCGGTGCAAGGTCGAATACGGGTTCTCCGAGGCCGCGACGCCGCAGGGGAACATCGGGATCAAGGTGTGGGTCAACCAGGGCGACTACCTGACCGGCGACATCGCCGACGCGACCGACGCCAACGCGATGCCGACCCAGCGGCGCCGCGGGCCGCGCCGCGGGCCGGGGGGGGGCGGGGGACCGAGGTAAATCTCAAAACCCAATAACCAAAACCCAAATAAGAGAAGGCGGGTTGAGGGAGTGGGCATCAGGTTTGTTTGAGATTTGTTTGTTGGGGTTTGAGATTTCTCCAGCGGAGTGCGGCGATGCCTCAGATGCCGAAGCGGGTGAAGTTCCGAAAGGCGCAGCGCGGCGTCGTGCGCGCCCGGACCACCCGCAAGAAGTACAACGGGCCGATCAAGGGCAACGCCCACCGCGGCAACTACGTCGCCTACGGCGACTTCGGGCTGCAAACGCTCGAGGGCGGCTGGCTGTCGGCCGAGTGCATCGAGAGCGGGCGCGTGACCATGACGCGGTTCGTCTCCGGCGAGGGCCGGTACTACATCCGCGTGTTCCCGCACAAGCCGGTGACCTCCATCCCGGCCGAGACCCGGATGGGTAAGGGCAAGGGCGAACCGGAATACTGGGCCGCGGTCGTGCGCCCCGGCCAGATCCTGTTCGAGATCGGCGGCCTGCCGGAAACCGC
>CAZBXY010000550.1:0-3443 GCA_964495365.1 uncultured Frigoriglobus sp.
CGCCCGAACTCGGCCCCGTACACCGCGACCAAGCACGCGATCACCGGGCTGACGAAGGCCACCGCGCTCGACGGGCGCAAGTACGGGATCGCCTGCGGGCAGATCGACATCGGCAACGCGGCGACCGAGATGACCGCGAAGATGGCCGTGGGCGTGCCGCAGGCCGACGGGACGCTCGCGGTGGAACCGCGGATGGATGTTGAGTGCGTCGCGCGGGCCGTGGTGTACATGGCGGGCCTGCCGCTCGACGCGAACGTGCTGTTCATGACGGTCATGGCGACCAACATGCCGTTCGTGGGGCGGGGGTAAGAGTTAACCAGAGAGCCACAGAGAAAGACAGAAAGGCCGAAAGAGTTTAATTGGGCTGTAGCTGAGGACGGTCGCCAACTTGAAGCGGCCGGGAACAATTGGGCGTTCTACGAACCTGCGATAGCCCACGAGGAATACGCTTTCACTGTGGGATTGGTTGTCAAGCCGACCGCGGGGCCGAACCGGTCTGTGCCGCCGGCGTCCGCTGAGTCAGCCGGGAACGTTTAGCCCGCGTTGGTCCCGGCGGTTTTGAGGTCTTCCATCGCCCGCGCCACCGCCAGCGGGAGCACCTTCCGCAGCCGGCGCCCGCGGCGCACGTCGGCCCAGTTCTTCAGGATGTATTCGGCCTGCCGGCTCCCCGTGCGCGCGAAATACTGGTGGAGCAGCGGGTGCATCCACTCGTAATCGACGTGCGAACACTCGATTACTGTCACGCTCTTGCCGTGCAGCTTCGCGGGCGCTTCCGTCTTCGGGTCGTAGACGAACAACTCGCCGCCAGTCATCCCGGAACCGATTTCGTTCTCGACCGGCCCCAGAATCAACACACGCCCGCGGGTCATGTACTCGCAGGCGTACTTGCCCGCGGCTTCGGCGACGATCGTCGCCCCGCTGTTGCGGATACCGAGTCGGTGTCCCGCCCGACCGCCGATGAAGATCGTGCCGCCGGTCGCGCCGTAACCGACGTTGTTCCCGGCGACGCTCTGAATCTCGCCGCCGTAGTCGCTGGCAGTGTAGTCGAGCGTGACGACGACCGTGCCGCCGGAGATGCCCTTCGCGACGCCGTCCTGCGCGAACCCGCGGAGTTCGAGGTCGAGGCCGTTGACGCACCACGCGCCGAAACTCTGTCCGGCCTCTCCGTCGAGCCGGACCTTGATCTTCCGGTGATTGGGCATCCCCTCGCGGCCGTACAGCTTGGCGATCTGCCCTGCGACGGTCGCCCCAACGGACCGATCACTGTTGCGCACGCGGAACACGAGGTCGGCGTTCTGCGCGGTGTCGATGGCGTCGAACGCGGCGGCGATGATGCGGTCGTTGAGCGACCCGGTCATGTCGCACACGCCGCGGTTGCCCGGCACCTGCGGGTGGTTCTCGCTGAGGCGCGACAGAGCCATATCCGGCTGGAAGAACTTCGACAGGTCGAGGAGCGCCGCCCGCGACTGCTCCTTCTTGAAGTCGGTCCGCTTGACGAGCAGGTCCGTGCGCCCGGTGATCTCGGAGAGGCGCTTGAAGCCCATCTTTGCCAGCAGCGCCCGCACCTCGCCGGCGACGGCGTGGAGGTACGCCTTCGTGTGTTCCGGGTGACCCTTGAAGATCTCCGGGCTGCCAGTGATGCCGGTCGGGCAATTCGGAATGTGGCAGCTCTTGCACACGATACAGCCAACCGACACCATCAGCCCCTGCCCGAAGCTGAACTCGTCCGCGCCGAAGAGCGCGTACTTCACCACGTCGTGCCCGTTCTTGATCCCGCCACCGACGCGGAGCTTCACGCAGGTTCGCATCCCGTTCACGACGAGCGCCTGATGCGCTTCGGCCAGGCCCATTTCGCTCGGCAGCCCGGCGTGTTCCTTCGACGATACCATCGCGGCGCCGGTGCCGCCGTCGATCCCGTCGATCTCGATGATGTCGGCCCCGGCCTTCGCCACCCCGACCGCGATCGTGCCGATGTTCTCCACCGCGACGAGCTTCACCGATACCGGCGTGCCCGGCTTCGCGGCTTTCAGGTCGTAAATCAGTTGCGCGAGGTCTTCGATCGAGTAAATGTCGTGGTGCGGCGGCGGGCTGATGAGGTCCGTCCCGGGCTTGGCGAAGCGGATCTCCGCGATCTCGGTCGTCACCTTCTTGCCCATGAGCTGCCCGCCCTCGCCGGGCTTGGCGCCCTGCGCCATCTTGATCGACAGCTCGTCGGCGTTGACCAGATACTCGGCATCGACGCCGAACCGGCCGCTCGCGACCTGACGAATGCGGCTGCGGAACCGGCTTTTCGCGATGTTCCCGCCGAGGGCGTAAATCTCGGGGTGCGCTTCCCGCTGCGCACGCACTTTGTCCCAGAACGCCCCGTAGGCGCGCTCGGGCATGTCGTTGCGCCACCGCGCTTCGCCGCCCTCGCCACTGTTACTGATCGTGCCCAGTTCGTTGATCGCCGCCGCGATCGTCATGTGCGACGCGCCGGTGAGCGCGCCGTGACTCATCGCCGCGCCGCGGAAGGTGTTCTTGATGATGTCAGCGGCGGGCTGAATTTCCTCGGGTGCCAAGCCGCGAGCGGCGAATTTGACCGTGAACAGGTCGCGTAACACCGTGGGGGCGCGGGTGTTCACCATGTCCGAGAACTTCACGAACTTCTCGCCGACCTTGATCGGCGCGTTCGGGTCGGTCTCCGCCGGCGGTGCGGTGTAGGCCATTTCGCCCCCGCCCTGCTCCGGTTCGGGGTGGGCCTCTTTCACGGCGTCGCGGAGCGCCATCCGCACTTTCGCGTTGAACGCGTGGTAGTCGCGGTTGCGGCCGAGTACGGTCATCTTCTCGGCCTGCTGCACGCGCCACTGGGCGTCTTCGACCAGCTCGGCGAAGCCGATCCCGCCGAGCCGGCTGGGGAAGTCGCCCAGGAAGGCCATGAGTTCCGGGCCGAACCCGACGGCCTCGAAGAGTTGCGCGCCGCGGTAGCCCTCGATCGTGGTGATCCCCATCTTGGAAATCACCTTCTTGATGGTGTCCTCCAGCGCCGCGAAGAGGTTTTCGAGCGCCTCGCGCGGTTCGAGCTTGAACTCGTTCTTCGAGTCCGGGTCTTTGAAGTTCAGCCCGTCCTTCACGAGCCGCAGCATGATGTAGGGGTGAACCGCGTCGGCCCCGAACGCGACCAGACAGCAGATGTCGTGACCTTCCTGGATGTCGCCCGCCTGCACGATGAGGCTGCACTTGTCGCGCAGCCCCTGTCGGCAGAGGTACTGATGCACCGCGCCGAGCGCCAGGAGCGACGGCAGCGGGAAGATCCCGCGCTTGCACGCTTCCTTGTCGGACACGCACAGCACGTGGTAGCCGTCGTGAACGGCCTTCTCCGCGGCGCTCTGGAGCGCGACCACGCTCGCCCTCATCGCGTCGGCGCCGCCCTGAATCGGGAAGGTCGCGTCGAGCAACTTGAA
>CAZBXY010000551.1:0-3420 GCA_964495365.1 uncultured Frigoriglobus sp.
TCGGGCTCCCCTTCGGCACGGCCTCGACGATCCGCTTGCGGCCCGCTTCGAGGTCGGTGATGTCCGCCAGTTCGTGCTGCGTCACCATCGGCATGGTGCGCCAGCCGATGGTCAGGTTCCGTGCGATCGCCTGTCGGATCGGCAGCACGTCCGTCACTTCGACCGGGCCGAACTTGCCGAAGTCCGGCAGCGGCGGGAGCGCGAAGGCGTTCACAATGACGCCGCCCGCGATCGCGGGTCCGCCCCCGCTCTCTTTCGCGCGCTGCCGCTCGACCCGCACGAACCCCTTCACGTCGTCGAGCGTGACGCGCCCGCCGCGCCCGCTGCCGCGGACCTCGCCGAGCAGGACGCCGAGTTCGCGGGCGAGCTTCCGCGTCGCCGGCCCGGCGGGGACGAGCGTCCTCGGCGCGATCCCGACCGCCGCGGCGCTGCCGTTTTGGATCGGCGCGCGGGGGGCGCTTGTTCCCTGTTCTCTTGCGTGGGGTATTGGCGCGGAAGTGGAAGGTTGCGAAGGAGCTTGCGCCTTCGCGGGCGCGCCGGTACTCGCCCGGATGGTGGCGATTTTCCCGCCGACGGGGATCTTGTCGCCGGGTTTGACGTGGACGGCCTCGACGGTGCCGTCGGCCTCGGCGGTGATCTCCATCGCGGTCTTCTCGGTGCTCACCTCGACCAGCACCTGACCCGCCTTCACACCGTCACCGGCCTTCACGAACACCGCCGTCACGGTGCCGCTCTCGATCCCCTCGCCGGGGTTGGCGAGAACGACATCGACCGACGCAGACGGCTTCGCCGGCGGCGGGGGTTGCGAAGGTGCCGGTGTCGGGGCCGCTTGCGGCTTCGCGGGGGGCGGTTCGACGGCCCTCGCGCCGGCCTTGAGCGTCACCAACTTCCCGCCGACGGGGATCTTGTCGCCGGGTTTGACGTGGACGGCCTCGACGGTGCCGTCGGCCTCGGCGGTGATCTCCATCGCGGTCTTCTCGGTGCTCACCTCGACCAGCACCTGACCCGCCTTCACACCGTCACCGGCCTTCACGAACACCGCCGTCACGGTGCCGCTCTCGATCCCCTCACCCGGGTTCGCCAACACAACGTCCATCAGCGCATCTCCAGCGGACCGCCTTCAGGGTGGTCCGCTCGCTCCGCGAGCGGTGCGACGCGCGCGGGTTCGTGACTGAGTTATTCACACAGCGACAATGAGGGCGTAGCCCCGCTCGCTCCGCGAGCGGACCACCCCGCCTATACCGTCCACGGGTGCGGGGCGTCCGGGTTCACCCCCAGCTCGACGATCGCCTTCTTCACCGTGCCGGGGTCGAGCTGCCCTTGCTGGAACAGCGCGCACAGCGCCGCGACCGCCACGTTCTCCGCGTCCACCTCGAAGAACCGCCGCAGCGACTTGCGCGTCTCGGAGCGCCCGAACCCGTCGGTGCCGAGCGCCAGCAGGCGGCCGTTCAAATAAGGAGAGAGCGCCTCCGGCAGCGCTCGCATGTAGTCGCTGGTCGCGATGACAGGGCCTTTCGTGTTGCCGAGTACCTGCGCGACGTAGGGGGTTTTCTTCGCCGCGTCGGGGTGCAAGCGGTTGTGCCGCTCGGCCTCGATCGCGTCGCGGCGGAGCATTTGATAGCTGGTGGCGCTGTAGACCGTGCTGGCGATGCCGTACTTCTCGGCCAGAATCTGCTGGGCGCGGAGCGCCTCGTTCAGGATGACGCCGCTGCCGAGCAACTGCACTTCCAGTTTCGTGCCGTCGGGCCGCACGGTCTTGAGAGCGTACAGCCCCTTTATGATGCCCTCGCGCACCTGCTCGCCCGGCAGCGCCGGCATCTCGTAGCTCTCGTTGTAAACGGTGAGGTAGTAGAAGCACTCCTCGCCGCGCACGTACATCGCGTTGATGCCTTCCTCGATAATCACCGCGAGTTCGTAGGCGTAAGCCGGGTCGTAGGTGCGGCACGTCGGGATGGTCATCGCCATCAGGTGGCTGTGGCCGTCCTCGTGCTGGAGCCCCTCGCCGTTGATGGTGGTGCGCCCGGCGGTGCCGCCCATGAGGAACCCGCGACAGCGGGCGTCGGCCGCGGCCCACGCGAGGTCGCCGATCCGCTGGAACCCGAACATCGAGTAGTAGACGTAGAACGGGATCGTGTTCACCTTGTGCGTGCTGTACGCGGTGCCGGCCGCGATCCAGCTCGCCATGCTCCCGGCCTCGTTGATGCCCTCTTGCAGGATCTGGCCGGTTTTCGACTCGCGGTACTCGGTCATCGACCCCTTATCGACCGGTGTGTAGGTCTGACCGACGGACGAGTAGATGCCGAACGTCTTGTACATCGGCGGCATCCCGAACGTCTGGCCCTCGTCCGGGACGATCGGAACGAGCAGTTTGCCGATGTTCGGGTCGCGGCAGAGCTGGGTCATGAGGTTGACCCACGCGAACGTGGTCGAGATGCCCTTGCCCGCGACGGTGGCGGCGTAGAGGCGCTCGAAGCTCTTGCGCTCGGGCGGCTTGCACGGCACGAACACGTTGTTGCGGAACGGCTGTGGCCCGCCGAGCGCGTCGCGCCGGGCCTTCAGGTATTGCGCTTCGGGGCTGTTCGCCGGCGGCCGGTAGAAGGGGATGTGTTCGAGGTCGGTGTCGGCGACGGGCGGCAACTCGAAGTGTTCGCGGAACTGGCGGAGCGCGGCGAGCATCTGGCGCTTCGCCTTCTCCTCCGGTTTCATGTCGGGAACCGCCTCGATCTGAACGACGAGCTTCTTCTGCTGGTGGGTGGTGAACTTCCCGGCGCCGCCCTCGCCCGGGATGCCGTAGCCCTTCACGGTCTTCACGAGGATGACCGTCGGGGCGCCGGTGTGTTCGATCGCCGTCTTGTACGCGGCGAATACCTTCAGCGGGTCGTGCCCGCCGCGCTTGAGGCCCGCGATCTGTCGGTTGGAGAGGTGTTCGACGAGCGATTTCAGTTCGGGCGTGTTGAAGAACACCTCGCGGATGTACGCCCCGCGCCGGTCGGCGTCCTCGTCCTGGCTGATGAGCTTGTTGTTCTTGATCTCCTCCGGCGTGCGCATCTCGCGGCCGACGTAATCGCAGTACTCGCCGTCCACCACTTCCATCATGCGGCGCTGGAGCGCGCCGGTGTGGTCGCTGCGGAGCAGTTCGTCCCACCCGCTGCCCCAGACGACCTTGATGACGTTCCACCCGGCGCCGCGGAAGACGCCTTCCAGCTCCTGAATGATCTTCCCGTTGCCGCGCACCGGACCGTCGAGCCGCTGGAGGTTGCAGTTGATGACCCAGGTGAGGTTGTCGAGCCGCTCGCGGCCCGCGAAGCTAATGGCGCCAAGGGATTCCGGCTCGTCGCACTCGCCGTCGCCGAGGAACGCCCACACCCGGGCGCGGTCGGTCTGGGCCAGGTCGCGGTCGCGCAAATAACGGTTGTAGCG
>CAZBXY010000552.1:0-3415 GCA_964495365.1 uncultured Frigoriglobus sp.
CTTAAACCGACCCATGCCTCACGCACTACACGTACGTTGACCTACACCTGCAAGGTGCCGATCGGGGAGGTCGAGATCACGTTGCTGTTGTCGATCATCGCCGTCGAGTCCCTGCACGGTGAGAGCCAGGCACGGCTCGACGCGGGCCACACGTTCGACGCCGACGCGCGCTCGGTGGTGATCGACGCCGCGACCGCCGTCGGGCGCGACCTGAACCGGTTGTTCGCCGGGTTCCTCGTCAAAGAGTTCGGCGCGACGAGCTTTAGGGTCGAGCGCGTCGAAGGGATTAGCCGCATACCGCAATCGAAGCCCGAACCCGTAACCGTCTAACCGCCCGTTCAACCCGGTGCACCGAAACAACCTGCCGCACGGCGGGGCCGTGGAAGGTGCGCGCCGAAGGAGGAATCTCGTGCCCGACGACTACCTGACCGAGGACCAGCTTCGTGACCTCGGGATCGATCCCGACGCGATCCGTGTTCTGGCCCCACACGCCACCGAGCTGCGTGCCCTCGACGGCACGCGGTGCTGGGCCGCTGCCGACCTGGAACCGCTTCGGGAGGGCAACTGATGGCCGGCCCCAACGGATACCTGTCCCGCTACCTGGCGCGTCGGTGGTGTACGGTGCCCGTTCACCAGCCCGACCCCGATACCGGCACCTGCTCGTGCGGGAAGACCGACTGCCCCAAGCCGGGCAAACACCCCGACACGCGGTTCTGGCCTGCCGGTTCGTCGGACCCGGCGCACTTCGCCGGTCGTAACATCGGGGTCCGGCTCGGTCCCGAGTCCGCCGATTTGGGCGACGTGGACCTGGACTGCCGCGAGGCCGTGGCCGTCGGGCCGGCGCTGTTGCCGGCGACCGACAGTGCGTTCGGGCGTGCGGAACAGATGACCCACGCGCTCTACACCGTGACCGACCGCGCCGCGGCGTACCTGAAGCTGCATGACCCGGTGTTGAGCGGGGACCGGGCCACCATCGTCGAATTACGCTGGCCCGAATGGGACGAGACCGAAGGACGGTTCAAGAACATTCAGACGGTGTTCCCGCCCTCGCTCCACCGCAGCGGCGCAACGGTCGCGTGGCTGCGGGACGGCACACCGACCGAGGTTGCTGGTGCGGATCTGGTTGCCGCGGTCAAGCACGTTGGCGCCGCCGTTCTGTTGGCCCGCTACGCCAAGCCCAAGGAGCGCCACGCGCTGGTGCTGCTGCTGGCGAACTTGCTGGTTCGTGCCGACGGGAACGACGACGCGAAGATCGTCCGGTTCATCGCCGCCGTGTTCACCGCCCGGAACGATCCCGAGAAGGCGACGAAGGTCACCGACGGCGAGGGACTCGGCGCGGTCAAGGATGCCCGCAAACGGCTCCAAAGCGGTAAGCCCATGAAGGGGCTGCCGGCGCTCAAGGAGATGCTCGATCCCGCACTCGACAACACCACCGCCGATAAGGTGGTCGCCCACATCAAGGACTGGCTCGGACTCCCCGATCCGCCTCGACCGACAGTGAGCGCCGGCGTCACGCCGCCCGTTGGGGCACCCGGCGCGGCGGCCCGACCGCCGGCCCCACCGATCCCGCCCTACACCCCGTTCCCCGTTCACCTGCTGCCGCCGGTCGTGCGGGCCTACGTCGGGGCCACCGCCACCGCTATGAACTGCGACCCCTCCTACAGCGCCCTGCCGGCGCTGGCGGCCCTGGGCGCGGCCATCGGCGGTTCCCACGCCGCTTCACCCAAGGCCCGGTGGAAGGAGCCGCCCTACATCTGGGCCCTGCCCATCGGCAAGTCCGGGGCCATCAAGAGCCCGCCCTACCGAGACGTCGAGGACATGGCCGAGGACATCAACGACCGGCTCGAGGTCGAGTACCAGAAGGCGCTGGCCCTCTACGAGGTCGAACTCGAGCAGTGGGAGGAGGCCCGAAACGACGGGGCCGACGCCGGCCCCCGGCCCAAGAAACCGGTCCAGCGGGCGTTCATCAAGGGCGACGTGACGATCGAGGCGCTGGTGGGCAAACTCCAGGACAACCCGCGGGGGCTGCTGATCGGCCAGGACGAGCTGAGCGCCTGGATCGGCAGCTTCGTCAAGTACTCGGGCAAGGCCGGGACCACCGACCTGCCGAGGTGGCTCCAGCTCCATCACGCCGGCACGATCAACTACACCCGCAAGACCGGCGACCCGGACCGGCGCGAGGTCCGGGTCCGCGGGGTCGGGGTCTCGGTCACCGGCACGATCCAGCCCAAGGTGCTCACCCGGGTACTCACCGAGGAGTTCCGGGCCTCGGGGTTCCTGGCCCGCCTGCTCCTGGCCTTGCCCCCGTGGCGCAGGCGCCAGTGGACCGAGGCGGAGGTCGATGAACCGATCCGCACGGCGTTCGCGGCACTGCTCGAGGAGTTGTACCGACTGCCGACCGGAACGTGGCCCAGCGGCAAGCCGGCGCCCCACCTGGTGAAGCTCTCACCCGAGGCCAAGGCCCTGTTCGTGGCGTTCTACGACGCCAACGGAGCGGCCCTGGAGACCGCCGACGAGGACATGAGCGCGGTCATGAGCAAACTGGAGGGCTACGCGCTGCGGTTCGCGCTCGTGTTCCACTGCTGCCGGCTCAAGGAGTACGCCAAGGACGCGCCAATCACGGCCGGGGACATGGCCGCGGCGATCGAGCTGACCAGTTGGTTCCGCGACGAGGCCGAGCGGGTGTACCTGGCGTTGGGCGAGCCGCCCGAGGTCCAGGGCGCCCGCCACCTGGCCGAGGTCGTGCGGAAGTTGGCCGACAAGCACGGCGGCCGGGTGACGCCCCGCACCCTCCAGCGGTTCAACTGTCGGAAGTACCCCACCTCGGAGGCCGCGGACGCGGTCCTGGACCGGCTGGTCGGACTCGGGTTCGGGCGGTGGGAGACGGTGACCGCCGGTGAGAAGGGCGGGGCTTCGACCCGCGGCTACGTGCCGTGCATGACGCATGACACAACCTCCGAGGGGGAGGACGCGGACTCGCCCGACGACGAAGACGGGAACGGCGGTTTGCATGACACAACCCCCGACGGGGACCGTCCCACGCCAGGGGCCGCGGACCCCGACGAGAGCGGAAGTGCTTCAGAAGCCGTGAGTTGCGACGAGTGCGGCGTACCGGTGTCGGAGGTTGTGTCATGCGTGTCATGCGTCATGCACGACCGCGAGCGGTCCGAGGTGGGTCCGAAGGCTTCGTCCGTGGCCGAGGCGGGGTTGTGTCATGCAAAGGGGGTTGTGTCATGCACGCGATCCGAGTTGGTATCGGACTCGGGTCAGCTCCAGGAAGTCGTCCGGGCCGTCGGGAACGCGGCCGTACCCGTCGGGCTGGACCTGGAGACGACGGGCCTGAATCACGCCCGGGACCGAGTCCGGCTGATGTCGCTGGCGACCCCTTCGGGAACGTTCCTGGTGGACGTGTTCC
>CAZBXY010000553.1:0-3414 GCA_964495365.1 uncultured Frigoriglobus sp.
CAGGCACAGGTCCGGGTTCGGGTTCGGTCCCATCGGCCGGTACACGTGAAACCAGGTGTACAGCACGCCCATTTCGATGAGCCGGTCGATCCACTCCTCGCGCAACAGGTCGTCGATGTTCGTCCGCGCGAGGCTCGTGCAGACCCCGGTAAAGACGCCGGCGTCGAGCGCGGTGTGCAGCCCTTGCATCGTCTTGCTCAGCACGCCCCCGCGCCCGCGGCGCTCGTCGGAAACGATCTCGGTTCCTTCGACCGAAATGAGTGGGGTCACGTTGCCCAGCCGCCACATCTGCTTGGCGCGCTCGGGCGTGATGAAGTGGCCGTTCGTGAAGATCTGGAAGTAGCAGTCCGGGTGTTCCGCGAGCATCTCCAGCAAGTGCGGGTGCATGAACGGTTCGCCGCCGACGATGCCGAAGAACACGTTCCCCATCGCCTTCGCTTCGCGAATGAGCTTGTGGAACGCGTCCGGGGCGATCGTCTGCTGCTTCATGCTCACATCGACCCAACAGCCCTGACACCGCAGGTTGCAGGTGTTGATGATGCTGACGTACAAAAACGGTGGAAACACCTGCCCGCGCTTGAGGCGCAGCTTGTGCCGGTGAACCGACAGCGCGCCCTTGAAGCCCATGTTGTACGCGAGCTTCCACAGGAGCCGCTTGTCGGTTTCCAGCAGAACGCGCTTGGCGAGTTTGGCGGTCGCGAGCAAGGTCACGGTGGTTGCCCCGGTGCAGAGGATCGCGCTGGACACATTGAGTGTACCGCCGCGGGCGCGCGGGGGCAGCGGGAATTCGAGCGCCGCGATTATTCGGCTACCGACCTTGACAGATTTGAACTTCAGTATACTATTCAGTTCGGGTTGACATCGTGCCGCGCGGTCGCGACGATACGCTCCTTCCCAAAAGGAGCGATCATGACGCTCGACCTCCCTGTTGTCGTGCTGTGCGGCGGGTTAGGTACGCGCTTGCGTTCGGCCGTTGCCGACCGCCCGAAGGCGCTCGCGACCGTGGGTGATCGGCCGTTCCTCGCGGTGCAACTGGAGGCGCTGCGTGATCGCGGCGCGCGCCGGTTCGTGCTGTGCGTCGGGCACATGGCCGAGCAGATCGAAGCGGCGTTCGGCGATGGCTCGGCGCTCGGCGTGCGGATCGACTACTCGCGCGACGGCGAGCAGTTGCTCGGCACCGCCGGCGCGCTGAAGCGCGCCGAACAGCACTTCGCGCCGGCCGCGGTCGTGGTGAACGGCGACACGTACCTCGACCTCGACCTCTCGCGGCTCGTGCGCGTTCATTCGTCCGCGCGGGCGCGCGGCGCCGTGGCGACGCTCGTGCTCGCGCACGTGCCGGACGCGAGCCGATTCGGAACGGTGGAACTGCGCGGTAACCGCGTCACCGGGTTCCGCGAAAAGGTCGCCGACGCCGGCGGCGGGTGGGTGAACGCCGGCGCGTACGTGATCGAGCGGGAACTGCTCGATCGCGTTCCGCGAGACGAAGTGGTGTCGCTCGAGCGCGACGTGTTCCCGGCGGTGCTACGCGACGGGCTGCGGCTCGCCGCGGTACCGCACGAGGAGCCGTTTGCGGACATCGGCACGCCGGAGGACTACCGTGCGTTCGTCCGCCGTCGGGAAGTAGCCCATGCCTCGTGAGGCCGTCTTCCTCGACCGCGATGGCACGCTCATCGAGGAGGTACACTACCTCTCGGCGCCGGAGCAGGTGCGGTTGATTCCCGGTGCGGCCGAAGCGGTGCGCCGGCTCAACGCCGCCGGCGTGCTCGTCGTCGTCGTGACAAACCAGGCTGGCGTCGCGCGCGAGTACTTCCCCGAATCGCGCGTCGCCGAAGTTCACGCGCATCTTTCGGCCCTGCTGGCGGAACGCGGCGCGCACATCGACGCCTATTACTACTGCCCGCATCATCCGACGGAAGGAATCGGTGCGTATCGCGTCGCCTGTGAGTGCCGCAAACCGAAGCCGGGACTGCTGCTGACCGCGGCGTGCGAACTGGACATCGATCTTTCGCGGTCGTGGATGATCGGGGACAAGCCGTGCGACGCGGAAGCCGGCACCGCCGCAGGTTGCCGCGCGGTGCCAGTACGCACCGGGTACGGGCAGAATCTGCCGGGCGCGGTAGCCGACCTCGCAGCGGCAATCGAACTGTGGGCACGCACGCGACAACCTGACACCTTCACCTGACGCGGCTACAATCGTGACATCGCCCTTGAGGGTTCACGATGCCGAAGAAGCCGTTCGCGATCTACCACGAACACCCCGACTGGTTTCGCCCGCTGTTCGCGGAACTCGAACGCCGCGATATTCCCTTTGTCCGGCTCGACCCGCGCGCACACTGCTACGACCCGGCCGAAAAGTCGTCGCCCTATGCGCTCGTGTTCAACCGCATGAGCCCGTCGGCGTACTTGCGCGGCGGCGTGCAGGGCATGTTCTTCACGGTCGGCTTCATGGCACACCTGGAGCGGCTCGGCGTTCCGGTCGTGAACGGGCGGAAGGGGTTCGAGGTCGAGATTTCCAAGACGCGGCAACTAACACTGCTTGAATCGCTCGGACTGTCGTACCCGCGGGCAAAGGTGATTAACCACCCTGCAAAAGCGGTAGAAGCGGCCGAGGGCTTGCGCTTCCCGGTGGTGGTGAAGGCGAACATCGGCGGGAGCGGCGCCGGCATCGTGAAGTTCGCTTCGCGCGACGCGCTCGCCGAAGCCGTTGGCGCCAACCAGCTCGATTTCGGCGTGGATCACACCGCGCTCGTGCAAGAGTTTGTGCCCGCGCGCGGCAGCCACATCACCCGCGTCGAGACACTCGGCGGCAAATACCTCTACGCGATCAAGGTCTACGCGGCGGGCGACTCGTTCAACCTCTGCCCCGCGGATATCTGCCAGCGGGCCGATGGTGTCGAGTTGGTCCGCAGTGCGTGCCCGGTGAACGCGCCCAAAACGGGCATGAAGGTCGAGGGCCACACCCCGCCGGCGGAGGTGATCGCGGCGTGCGAGACGATCATGCAAACCGCCGGTATCGATGTCGGCGGGATCGAATACATGATTGATGATCGCGACGGCAAGCTCAACTATTACGACATCAACGCGCTGTCCAACTTTGTCGCCGACGCTCCGAACGTTGTGGGGTTCGATCCCTTCGCGCGGCTCGTCGATTATCTGGAGAAGCGTGTCAGTCCCACATCGGTAGCGGATCTCACCAGTAGGTCGTGATGCTCTGCCTGATTCGATCCTTGCTTCGGATTCCACCCCCGCTCATCACACGGGAACGGGCGGTTGAGATCGCACGCCAGTGGGGTGAGGCGAATGGGTACGGGGCAACGAATCCCCGAGCGGAGGAGAGGCTCTGGACGTGGATCGTTTGGCGGTAACCCTTCAGGCTTCTGAACGGCATTTTTCTGGCAGCGGTGGTAGCGTGCC
>CAZBXY010000554.1:0-3413 GCA_964495365.1 uncultured Frigoriglobus sp.
CGCGGTGAGGGTCCGTTGAGATTTGAGCTTTGTCTTCTCCTTCTTCTTTTTCCTTCGTCCTCGGCGTACGCTGCCTCCCGCCTGCGCCGGAGAGCCACCCGCATCGAGGCGGGCTACCGCAGGCGATTCTCTCTGACCCCCTCACGTCCGGGTGCCGTTCTGTTCCTGCGCCTGCCGCAGGGATGAAAACGCAAGCCCATGCAGGATCCACGGTCGCGACCGTGGACTCCGTCACCGAGGCGGCACCGGCAAACGACGTCCCGCAACGTGCCCGGCGCGTACTGGAATCCGGAGAACGGGCAGGCGAACCTGAACAGGGACGATCCGGGCAACCGCAATGCGAACAACGGCGCGCGGGCCGCGGTGAGGGTTCAGGGCGTGCTCAGCGACCTGAGCCACCCGCCGAGCATGCGGCCGACCTCCGCGGTCGATTCCTGGATCCGGAAGATCGTCGTCGCACTCCCGTGCTTCAGCTCCAGGAGCAGGCGCAACTTCAGAGTGAGGATCTCCAGGTGGCTGCTCGCCTGGATGAGATACGCCGCCTTGAGCGGCCGGGGCGCATGCTTCGCCATGATGAGCTGCTCCAGGCAGGCGAGCACGGTGCTCTCAGCGCTGCTGCCAAGGCTGTGACGCTGCCGCTTGGGTAGGTGCTCGACGAGTTCGGTGACCTGCTTGTACGCGTCGTAGGTCCGGTTGATGATGGGGAGCGTGTCGATCGACGTGAGTATAGAGGGTTTGTGGCGGGCATGGCAGCGGTTCGCCCGTGGGAAGCGGCGGACGCCCGCCTTCGACCACTTCGCCTTCCACCTCGAGCGACATCTCCGTGCCCTTGCGTGTGAACTGGCAACCCGGACGTACCGCCACGGCACCTACCGGACGTTCACCGTTCGGGATCCCAAGCGGCGCGTGATCGCCGTAGCCCCCATCCGGGATCGCGTGGTTCATCGGCTGGTGTACGACGTTCTTGTGGAACGCTTCGACCGGGTATTCCTCTTCGATGTCTGGTCGTGCCGGGAGGGCAAGGGGCTCCACGCCGCCATCGACCGCGTCGAAGGATTCCTCTCCTCGTTCCCGCACTGCACGGTCTGGCGGGCGGACATCTCCCGGTTCTTCGAGAGTGTGGACCACGACGTGCTGCGCTCGTGTCTGCGTCGCCGGGTCACCGACGAGCAGACGTGGTTCGTCCTCGACCGGATCATCTATAGCCATCCTCCCGCCACCGGATTGGAGTCGCGACGGCGTGGTATCCCGATCGGAAACGTGACGAGCCAGATCTTCGCAAACATCGTCCTGCATGAACTCGACCGCTTCGTTATCCACGTCGTCCGGCCGCTGCGCTACCTCCGCTACGGCGACGATTTCCTCCTCTTCGTGTCTGGGAAGGCGGAGGCGCAGCACGCGCGGCGGGCGGTCACCGCGTTCCTCCACGACGAACTCCGGCTGCATGTCCATCCGCGCAATGACGTGATCGTCGCCGCACGCCGGGGATTGCACTTCTGCGGGTACGACCTGTTCCCCACGGGCAGGCGACTGAGACCCGCAACCGCCGCGCGCTGGCAGGCGCGGCTGCGTCCCGGGAACATCGGCAGCTACCACGGGCTCGTGCGCAGCGAGCGCCGGGTGAGGGGATTGAGGCACTTCCACTGGCTCGTTCTGCGGACGCTGCGATAGCAGGTCGGACCGGAAGGATGTGCCGGGACACGGGCTGGCGGGTTCGGGAGTGGTGCATGCCAAAAGGCCCCATCCACTCGGGATGGGGCGGCCGCAACCGGGGTTGCGGCGGGGTTCTTCCGAAGGGGTGTGCGCGGGCCGCTCACCCCTCGCCCACGAATGCCGTCCAGCCGGCGAGGTACTCGCGCCTGAGTTGGCTGACCCGCGCCGAGCTCACTCGGTGGCGTGCGGCTAGGTCGGTGGTCCGGGCCTCCAGCAGCATGTCGCGGATGATGGCCCGGTCCCGGCGGGTGCGCGTCTGGAGCCATGCCGGGAAGTCGATGCGGAAGGCGACCTGTGCCGGGATCTCCGATCGCTTGCTGTCTGCGAGCGCTGCCGCCAGCGCGCTCTCGGGCGGCGGCTCACAGAGCGGCAGGCTCTCGCAGGTGACCCCGAGCCGGGCCTGTGTGGCGCGGTTCAGGGCGTCCCTGGCCTTGCACATCCCGCAGAGCCGGCGGCCGCTCTGGACCGCCAGAACGGCGTAGGCGGCGAGCGCGGTGGGGAAGCTCCGGACGTCCCGGCCGCGTTCCCAGAGGATGCGCGTCCACTTGAGGCCGTAGGCGAGGACTTCCTGGAGCAGGTCCTCGCGCTCGTGGGCGCAGCGGACAAACCGGAACCGGATCTGCGCGTGTCGGAGGACCGTAGGGAGGACCGCGAGGAACGCGGCGTCCGCGGCGTGGAGTGTGGGCATGACCCGTCCCTTCGTTGTGAAGAACCGATCGCCGGCGACGTGCCGGCGCGGGGCGACGGTAGGAGGGGTCGAGGGTGTTGGGAATGAACGGAGGTGCCCGCGGGCGGGTCGTTGGATGTGCGGAACGACGGGTACGCAAAAACCCCGGCCGTACGACGGCCGGGGTGAGGTGCCGGAGGCGCAGATGCCGCCTACGACGGGTAGACGCGGGGTTCCGGTGTCCGTTCACGGACTGTGCCAGACTAGGGTTGCCGCGACGACGGCGGCGCAGAGCGCGAGGAGGAGGAACAAGGCCATGACTCGGTGCACCCAATCGGGGATCGAGCCCTGCCTGACGGGAATCGTTGGGTCCATGCCGGACCCTCCAGCCCCGGACCGCCGGAGCGGCGACGTGCCTCGTGAAAGCGATGAGGCAGGCGGCCCAGGTGCCCATCGGGTACCCGCGACACCTGCCTCGTACTGAACCTTGCCGGTGTTCCGAAGGAGCACCGCAAGCACTATCCCACTCTTTCGCACATTGCGCCAGTGTCAGCGAACGGCGCCAAGGAATCCCCCGGCACACTGTGCCGGGGGATGGGGTGTTCGGGAGGCACGGGTCAAGACTCAGATCTTGTTAGCCGCGGCGAGCCAGAGGTGCTCTGGGGCGCGTTGGTTTTCACGTCTTCCGCGTCGGCACGATGCTCTCGGCGAGGCCGAACAGCTCGTGGACCTTCTGCGGTTCCAGCGGCTCGGACTTCGTTGCCTCGTCCGCCTTCTCCGGTTCATTCAGCGGGGTCGCCTTCTTCGCGCGTGCCTTGGCCATGGTCGTGTCTCCGTCGGGGGCCGGGGTTGAAAAGAACACCGGCCCGACCGTGCCGGAGGCACAATGCGCAGAGCAACCGCGATACCGCCCGTTGGCAGCGTCCGCCCAAACTTCCTCAGAATCGCAGGTCATGGTATAATATCCATTAGAGTTACCCCTTCTCCCATAGACGACCTCTCCGCCCTGCGCCGCGCCTGCGAACTCCAGCCC
>CAZBXY010000555.1:0-3392 GCA_964495365.1 uncultured Frigoriglobus sp.
TCAGCCGCGGAGCGGCGACCGATGTTAGCCCGGGGTGGAGCGAACGAAGTGAGCGCAACCCCGGGAACACGCCGAAGAAGCCTCAAGCCCCGGAGGGGCGACAGAAACCTTCGCAAGAGGTTCTGTCGCCCCTCCGGGGCTTTGCGTTATTGGTTACCGTTTCCCGGGGTTGCGCGGCGCCTTCGGCTTGCTCCACCCCGGGCTAACATCGGTCGCCGCTCCGCGGCTGAAAGACAAAAGCGCGACCACCCGAGTACCCTCACCCCGACACCCGCGACCACTCCAGCGTTCGCCTCAGCCCGTCGGCGAACGCCACCTTCGGCTCGTAACCCAGTTCGGCCCGAATGCGGTCGATCTTCGCCCGCGAGTGGCGGATGTCGCCCGGCCGCGCCGGGCCGTGAACCGGGACCGCGGCCGTTCCCAGCGCGGCGTTCAGTTCGGCGATCAGGTCCAGAAGCGTCACGCTCCGGCCCGTGCCCACGTTGTAGACGCGGCCCGAAACGCCCGGGGTGTCGGCGGCGCGGATCAGCGCGTTCGCCACGTCGGACACGTACACGAAGTCGCGCGACTGAAGCCCGTCGCCGTGAACCGTCGGCGTGCGCCCGGCCGCGAGCAGCGCGGAGAAGATCGCGATGACGCCGCTATAGGGGCTGTCGGCGCGCTGGCGCGGACCGAACACGTTGAAGAACCGCAGGCGGACCGTTTCCAGGCCGTAGGTGTGCGCGAACGACTCGCAGTAGAACTCGCCGGCGAGCTTCGCCGCCGCGTAGGGCGATAGCGCGACGAGCGGGGTCGATTCGTCCTGCCCGGCCGGGTCGCTGGCCCCGCCGTAGGCCGACGCGCTGGCCGCGTACACCACCCGCCGCACGCCCGCTTTGCGCGCCGCGACGAGTACGTTCAGCGTGCCGGTCGCGCACGCCGCGTGCGTCGCGTGCGGGTCTTCGATGCTTTTGGCCACCGACGCCAGTGCCGCGAGGTGGAACACCGTGTCGCAGCCGCCGGCGGCGCGTTCGAGGGCGCCCGCGTCGGTCACGCACCCACGGACCAGTTCCGGCGCGGGCGAGATGTGCGCGAGGTTGGTCGGCAAGCCGGTGGAGAGGTCGTCGAACACGCGCACCGTGCGCCCGGCGGCCGTGAGCGCTTCGACCAGGTGCGAGCCGATGAACCCGGCGCCGCCGGTGACCAGTGAGATTCCCGCCATCGACGCTCCATCTGTAGCGCACGCGGCTCGCGTGCGACCTGTCCGCGGCGCACGCGAGCCGCGTGCGCTACGACAAAAACGCAACCACCCGGCCGCGGCCGGGTGGCGACTGTCCGAAGTGTAGGATAGGAATCACGGGCCAAATTTGTTCGGCACGACCGGGATCGCGGGCAGCCCGCCGCCGGTGGTGCCCACCTTCGGCGGATCCGACGGCTTCTCGGGCGCCTTCGGCGCCTTCTCAGGCGCCTTCTCAGGCGCCTTCGGCGCCTTCGGGTCGGGCATCTTCGGATCGGTCATCTTCGGGTCGAGCGGGCGCGGCGGGGTGAGGTCGCTGCCGCCGGGGACCGTCGGGCGCGGGTTCAGCACGCCCGACGGGGGCCGCGGCGCGTCGCCGACGCCCACCCCGATGTACGGGTACGGGCACACCTCGTCCCACTTCCGCCATTGCGTCTGGAAGTACCCGAAGCACGCGCCCGGGCACAGCGTCACCGGGTACGGGGCCTTCTTGTTCTTGTGGAGGTGGCCGCCGAGCAGCTTCCCGCACACGTTACAGTTGGCCCGGATCGCCCCGTGCTGGCAGCTCTCGCAGCCCGGACCGCCCACCGACACCGGCGCGGCCACGACCGTGCCCGGGGCCGGCGGGGTCACGTCGGACGCGACCGCCGACGACCCAGCCCACGCCAGCGCCGCCACCGCGGCGGCCTTCACACCGAATCGAGCCAAAAATGAACGGATGCTCATACCGAGACTCCTTTCACGGTTGAGTGGATAGTTCTTCTGTAGCTGGCCTCTGTGAGGCCGGTGCTATCCGGTGCGTGTCGCTCCGGCCTCACAGAGGCCGGCTACAGAAGAAAGGTCTTCTTCCTGTAGCCGGGGTCATTGACCCCGGCGCGTCCCATTCGTCTCGCTTCCGGCCTCACAGAGGCCGGCTACAGATAACAAAGGCAATACGATCAGCGGCGAAACTGGTTCATGGTCGCCCCGGCGGTCATCGCGGTGCCGAGGAGCGCGCCGCCGGCCCCGCCGCCGAGCCGGGCGGTGCCGCTCCGCCCCACGCCCACGCTCCCGCCGTACCCGCCACCGCCTCCGAGAATACCGGTCCCGTTTGACACCCCGCCCGGGTACCAGTGGCCGTAGTTGCCGCCGTACCAGTGCCCGAGGTTGTTGAACGAGCCGACGACCCCGGTCGGCGGGAGCGTCGGGTCGAGCGTGCCGTAAGCGCCGATCAGTGCCGACGGGACCGCCCCCTGACCGTACACCCCGGGATACGCGAACCCCTGCGGGTTGTTGAGGCCGGCGACCTGCGGGCCGATCGGGTTGACAAACGGCTGGTTCTGGCCGAACCCGGCCCCGCCGACCGGCCCGCGGTTGGGGCTGAAGATGTTGCCGAACGACGAGTACCGCGGGCGAACGGGGGCCTGCGGCTGGGCCTGCACCGGGGCCAGTTCGGCCGACCCGAACACCACCACGGCGGCCACGAGCGCGGGTACGCGGAACGACATGCGCGGCTCCTTCAACACCGGGCGAATGCGCCCATCCTAGCACACCCGGCGCCAGCTTCCATCAACGACATCGGCGGCGGAAGCCGCACCGAAGCACGTTCCCGCCGCCCCCCGAGTTGTTCCGCCCGATGTCGGCCGGAACAACCGTCTCAAGTCGTAAGGTCGCAAGTCGTAAAGTCGAAGACTTCTACAGTTGAGGTCTTCGACTTTACGACTTGCGACCTTACGACTTGAGACTCACATCACGGCAGGATCGGCGCGACGATCCCGATACCGCCGTTGTTGAACCCGTTGTTCCCGTTGTTGCGGAACTGGTTCACCGTACTCGTACCCAGCAGGGTCACGCCGAAGGCCCGCTGGACCGGCGAGAGCACCCGCGCCATGTACGTGTCGAACTTCGTCAGCGGTTGCGACAGGATGTACACGCGGTCGCCCGGCATGATCTGGTAGTTGGTCTTCACCTGGCCCTTGCGGGTAATCCCGCACCAGTCCACCGGCAGGATCTGGTCGTTGCCGCACTCGGTCGGGGCCGGGCGGGCCACCCAGATGTGCTTGCTCGACACCGCCGACAGTCCGCCGATGAGCGAGACCGCGTCCAGCACCGTCTCGTTGCCGGTGTGCGGCAGCCGCACCACCTGCTCGCCGTTGCCCGCGAAGTCGGTGATGACGTAGTAGAACTTGCTGTTGTA
>CAZBXY010000556.1:0-3388 GCA_964495365.1 uncultured Frigoriglobus sp.
CACACGACGGAGAGTTCCTTCTCGGTCCGCGTGACCGAGAAGAAACTCCCGCTAATGGCCCAGTTCGGAATCGCCGACCCGGGCGGCAGTTTGCAGACCGCGAATGACCCAGCCACGCCGAGCAACCGGAGACCGACCGGCGGTTGGAGATTGGTGTTCATCTGTGTCTTTGTAGGACAGGCCGCTGGCCTGTCGAAGCCATGACAGGCCAGCGGCCTGTCCTACAAAGCGTGAGCCGAGCTTTCGCTCGGCCCACGTCGTTCTCGCGGCGTTTACTACTCGACCTGTGGCGCGGAAGGCTCACGGCACCGCCGTGAAGGCCTTTAAATAGTGTACCGGTGAACCAAGAATCACGGGGTTGATCCAGCTACCGGTACACTATTTAAAGGCCTTCACGGAAGCGGTGCTGGAACAGCCTTCCCCGCGCAGAGTGGTAAGGCAAGCGCTCGGACGACGCAGCATCGTCCTGTGGCAGAGCCACGAGCTAAACGCACTTGCGAGAACGGAAGCCAGCGTAACCCGCTGCGCGCCTGACCACAAGCACCGGAGCGGCAAATTCGCGCTGGCCCGCGGGCCGGCCCCGCGGGTATCATCACATTCACCGCCGAATCGCTCCCACCCCACTCGGAGCCGCCCGTGCTTTCTTTCCTCGGTCAAAACGTCACTCTATGTGATGGCCACTCGCGCCGCGAAGCCCTCCGCGTTGGTGGGCTGGCCTTCACCGGTCTCGCGCTGCCGACCCTGTTCCGCCGGCGAGCGCTCGCGGCACCGAAGGGAACGTTCGGCAAGGCGAAGGCGTGCATCATCGTCTTCAACTACGGCGGCCCGTCGCACCTCGACCTGTGGGACTTGAAACCCGACGCCCCGCAGGAGGTTCGCGGCGAGTTCAAGCCGATCGCCACGAACGTACCCGGAGTGCAGATCGGCGAACACCTACCCCGGCTGGCACAACTCGCCGACCGCTACGCGATCGTGCGCTCGGTCACGCACAACGACAACGACCACGCGATCGGCGCGTACCTCGCGCTCACCGGTTATTCGCACCCGAAGCACGAGATCCTGGGCATCGAGCCGCCCGCGACTCCGCAGGACATGCCATCGATCGGGTCGGTGGTCGCGAAACTGCGCCCGGCGACGCGCCCGGTGTTCTCGTATGTGTCGCTCGGCGACGTGCGGCACTTCGGCAACAACGACAGCCTCGGCGCGACCGCCGGCTGTCTCGGCGCGAACTACGAGCCGTTCCTGCTGCCGTTTGAGACGCGCACCAACCGCGTACTCGACCTGCGCCCGGTCACGTCGGTGATGACCGATACGACCGGCACCGACCTCGGCGGCCGGCGCACACTCCTCGATCAGATGAACCGCGCCGCGCCCGCGCTACAAGCTACGGCCGAGAGCCGCACGCTCGACGATGCCTCGCGGCGCGCCTACGAGTTGCTCTCCACGAGCGCGACGCGGGAGGCGTTCGATTTGTCGCGCGAGCCGCAGAAGGTGCGCGACGCCTACGGCCCCGACCCGTTCGCGCGGAACTGCCTCCTCGCGCGCCGGCTCGTCGAAGCCGGCGTTCCGCTCACCACACTCTACTCGATCGGTAACCGCGACTGGGACACCCACGGCAGCAACTTCCGCGACCTGAAGAACTCGCTCGCCCCGCACACCGACCGCGCGTTCTCGGCGCTCCTGACCGACCTCGCGGCCCGCGGACTTCTGGATGAAACGCTCGTCGTATGGATGGGCGACATGGGCCGCACGCCGAAGGTGAACCGAGACGCCGGCCGCGACCACTGGTCGTTCTGCTACTCGGTGGTGCTAGCCGGCGCGGGCATTCGCGCCGGGCAGGTGTACGGCTCCTCAGACCGCCACGCGGCGTACCCCTCGACCAACCCGGTATCGCCCGCGGACCTCGCGGCGACGATCTACCACTGTCTGGGCATCGACCCGCGCGACGAACTGATCGACCAGCAGGGCCGGCCGATGGTGGTGAGCAAGGGTGACGTGGTGAAGGGGCTCCTGGCGTAGGCTGGTTCGTAGTGACCCGCCTCAGCGGGCCACTACAAGCATTGGGCACTCGCGCCGCCGGCGGTTCGACAATTTCTGCTTGCGACCGGACACGCGCCGGCTTATCCCTATTCTTTTCACAAAGGCAAACACACTCTCCACCCGTCGGCCCGATGTCGCTAGCTGTAATACTGTTCGCCATCGTTAGCACCGCAACGGCCGTTTCGGCCGTCGGGGTCGTCGCGTCGAAAAACGTCGTGCGGATGGCGATCTGGCTGCTGTTCACCCTGATCGGCGTGGCGCTGATTTACTTCCTGCTCGGCGCCGAGTTCGCCGGCGCGGCCCAGCTCATCGTTTACGTCGGCGGAACGCTGGTCCTCGTCGTGTTCGGCGTGATGCTCACCGCGCACGGCCCGCTCCGCGAGCTGCACACCCGCCGGGTCGAGTGGATCGTCGGCGGCTCGCTCGGTGCGGTGCTGTTCGTGCTGCTGGTCGCGGTCTCGCTGAAGCTCGGTTCGCCACAAACAAATGACGAGGCGCTCCCGGGTCCGGGTTCGCTCGGGTTGAGCTTTCTGGGGGTAACCGAAACGAGCCCGTCGGTACCGCTCAGCGGCGTCCCGGCGGACAAACAGATGCGCCGCACATCCGTTGCGTATCTCTTGCCGTTCGAGATCGTATCCGTTCACCTGCTCGTCGTGTTGATCGGGGCCGCGTACCTGGCCCGCGCCAAGCGCCGGGTGAGGTCATGAGCGAACTGGGCCTGACGCCGTTTCTGCTCCTGAGCGCGTTCCTGTTCGCGTGCGGCGTCGCGTGCGTCGCGGTGAAGCGGAACGCGATCGGCATTCTGATGGGCGTCGAACTGATCCTGAACGCGGCGAACGTGAACCTCGTGGCGTTCGCCCGGTTCAACCCCGCGTTTCGGCTCGAAGGGCAAGTGTTCGCGCTGATGGTGGTCGTGCTGGCCGCGGCCGAGGCCGCGGTGGCGCTGGCGATCATCCTGAACTTTTACAACAACCACGCGACCGTTGACGTGGACGAAGCCAAGGATTTGAAAGGGTAGCAAATAGTAGGCAGTGGGCAGCGGGCAGAGAAGATAAAGAACAGAAGGTCGAAGTGAAGTCGGCAGGGTCTGGTTCGCGTCTTCTCTGCTCACTGCTCACTGCACACTGCACACAACAATGGACTGGTTCCAGGCTGTTCCCGGTCGGCTGTACGTCGTCGGCACGCTGCTGCCGCTGGCCGCGTTCGCGCTGCTGCTCGTCGCCGGCGGGCTGCGGGCCCTGTGCAGGCCGTTCCGCCAGCAGGGCGGGTTGAGCGCGTCCGTTTACTGGGCGCTCGGCGGTGACA
Source organism: uncultured Frigoriglobus sp. (assembly GCA_964495365.1). Taxonomy (GTDB): domain Bacteria; phylum Planctomycetota; class Planctomycetia; order Gemmatales; family Gemmataceae; genus Gemmata. The sequence continues at coordinate 3,346 of CAZBXY010000556.1, forward strand.
CGCCGGCACGCACCGGGGCGTACCTCGCGACCGCGTTCATGGG
>CAZBXY010000557.1:0-3373 GCA_964495365.1 uncultured Frigoriglobus sp.
GGCTCTCGGAGAGAGCCGGCCACCCGAAACAGCCGCCCGAACGGCCCGCGCCGTTGGGGTTGTGCGTTCGACCGACCCACGGCATGATCCCGCCCGGTTCGCCCCACCTCCGCGGTCGAATACTCCCCCAAGGAGACCGTGCATGTCGAGTCGGACAGTCCCGCGATTCGCCCTGACCGCGCTGCTCGTCGCGGCGCTCGCCGCACCCGCCGTGGCCCAGGAATCACTCCCGCAAGCGCCCATGCCGCGCGCAGTCGGCGACGCGGCGCGGATTTACCACACGATCTGCCTTCAAACGTTACGCGACGAGGTTTACGCCCTCGCGCTGATGGCGCAACCGGAACCGCCGGCCCCGGTGCCGACCATGACCCCGCCGCAACCGCCGGCGATCGCCACGCCTGTGGTTCTGCCGAACACGATCGTCGTCGGGTCGAGCGAGGTGCAATACACGATCACGCTGCCGGAACTGCGGTGCGTGCCGAACCCGACCGCGGCGCCGGGCACCCGTTGCGGGTTCGGTCACCCCACCTGCGATGTCGCGCGCTTGTTCCAGCCGGGCCGGGTGCAGTTGGTCGGGGGCGTCGCCGGCTGCGGCAGTTTCCAGCACGCCCGCGAGCCGCACTCGATGCAGTTCCTGATGACATGCGAACAGCCGGCTGCCGCTCGATTTTTCAGCTTCAGCGGCGTGTGCCCGGAATTCGCCAAAGGCGAGCCACTGGCGATCGCGTGGAAGCATTTCGGCGTTCAGCCGGTTGCGGCCGTGCCGTTGGCCGGCGGCGTTGACGTGACGTGTCCGCCGTGCCCGCTGCCGGTCGCGGCGAACCCGCTCAACGGCACGTGGTATCGCGATGTGGGCGTCGCGGTGATCGCGGTCACGTTCGCCGGCGACGAGGTGACGGTGCGGATGTGCCAGCGCGAGGACGACACGATCGTCACCGTCACGCTGACGGCACACTGCACGGTCACGAAGGACGGACTGGTGTTCGGCGCGATCACGAGCGCCGACGCCGACGTGAAGTGTCACGGCAAGGCCGACGCCGCGAGCGGGATGGAGATCGCCGAACTGTCGCTGATGCTCCAGGAGCTGATCGACACGCCGTTCTCGTTCCGCACCAAGATGACTTCCGCCGGGCTGATGGTGAGTCACCTGAAAGTCGCGGCGGGTGGGCACTGGGACGCGAAGGAACTGGCGATCCTCGGCGGGCTGTACAAGCGCGCGAAGGACGGCAAGGTGCCGGACCTGAAGCCCGCGAAGGCCCAGAACGCGCAGACCCCGCACGTCACGATCGGCGCCGTGATCGGCATCGCGTGCGAGAAACCCTGCGCCCCGGGCGAGCGGATCGGTGTCGATTTCTCCACCCCGGTGATGGGCCAACCGCTCGTGCCGGGCGGTCTGATCGTCCTGCCCGCGCCGTCGGCCGCGGTTCCGCCGGCCCCGGTGCGCCCGGTGTCCGCGGCCCCGCCGGACGGGACGAAGCAGATGGCGGTCGAGGCGTTCAACCAGATGATGCGGGAGAAGGACCGCATTGTCGGTGACCGCGTCCGCCTTGCTATCACAATAGAGGAGTTTCAACGGACGGTGCAGGACCGCAGCCGCGGCAGCATGACGCTGCCCAGCCCGCGCTACCTGGAACACTTCCCGCAATACTTCCAACCGGACCCGGCGTTTCCGCTGCCGCGCGAACTGGCCGCCCAGGAAAAACCGCTCTACGTGTACGAAGCGACTGGAGCCACACTTCCTGCTTCACTCAGACCCGGCGCCGTCGGGACGTGGGTGCGCGAGATCGGGGCGAAGCGGTGCGTGGTGAAGGTCGCGGGCGATCACCTGACCGTGACCGTATCCGAGGCGCACGAGGCGGACGGCAAGACGGTGGCCGCGCACCTCGTCATCACCGCCGATTACCACCTGACCCGCGACGGGATGACCGCCGTCGGGCTGATTACCAATGTGGACGCGCGGTGTGACGGCGACCTGTCGGGCGACGAAACCCTCGGGATGACCCAGTGGGTCGGCGAACTCCGGCGGGCGCTCGAAGACAAGCCGCTGGCGCTGACGTTCCGGCTGTACGGCGACACGCTGGTGATCGGGAACGTGCGGATGCCGTCGAGCGGGGTGATGGAGGCCGAACCGGCGACGTACCTCGGCGGGCGCTACCGGGCCGCCGGCGACAAACCGCTGCCGGCGCTGAAGGCGACGAAGGCGTCCGAACTGAGGCCGGCGCCGGTGTGCGTGCCACAGCTGGCGCTGCCGCCCGGCGCGTTCAACCCATCGACCGGCGTGTACGGCGCGCCGCCGCTGCCCCCGGGCGCGTTCGGCCCGCCGGTCGCGCTGCCGCCAGTGTACTCGTGCCCGGTGCCCGCGCCGACCGGCGACCTGCTCCCGCCGCAAAACCTGGGGCGCCCGGTGCCGGTGCCCGCACCGGTCGCGCTTCCGATTTGCGAAGCGATCGCGCCCGCGATCGAGAGGGCCGGCGCGACGGTGACGGTTCCCGCGATGATTCCGCCGGTGGCTCCGGCCCCGCTGATGCCGCAACCGGTCGCGCCGCCGGTTTCTGTTCGCGAGCCGAAGCCCACCCCACTATCCGAACTGGCGAGCGCGTGGAAGAACCAGATCGAATCCCGCCCGGCATCGGGGAACGGGCAACTGATCCTCTGCGGCGAGGGCCCCAAGTGCGATCCTTCGGACGTGATTAAAGTGAAGTCCTCGGGGCAAGTCGCGCCGATCGAGAAGCCCAACGCGACGCGGCTCACTGTCCCGACGACCGAATACGCGACGACCGGGCCGACGACCGAACCGACCGGTCCCGCGGCGTCGAAGCCCGTTCAGAAGGAGAAGAAGCCGAAGGAATTGCCGGGTCACCTGACGCCGGAGCGCATTCGCGGTGGGATTTACTGACGCGGAGCGCCTTTCCTCGTAACGCACGCGGCCCGCGTGCGTTCAAGCAAGAGCACGCGAGCCGCGTGCGCCACGACAAGCACGACACGCGACCGGCCGGCGGGGCACAACTCCGCCGGCCAGTCGCGTTTTGCGCTACGGGTTCCGGCGCTGTACACTACCAACCTTCGCGCTCTGTCCCCGACTGGTACAATTTGGGTGTTGTGAATTCTCCACCCTCAAACGGGAGCTATTGTTATGCCCGCGACGCAAGCCCGCGTACCGGTGACCGTCCTCACCGGGTTCCTCGGGGCCGGCAAGACGACCCTTCTGAACCACATCCTCACCGCACAGCACGGTAAGCGGATCGCGGTCATCGAGAACGAGTTCGGCGAGATCGGCGTCGATCAGGATCTGGTCATCAACGCGGAAGAGGAAATCTTCGAGATGAACAACGGGTGCATCTGCTGCACCGTGCGCGGCGACCTGATCCGCATC
>CAZBXY010000558.1:0-3355 GCA_964495365.1 uncultured Frigoriglobus sp.
ATGCCGCGGACGACTTCCACACCCTGCTCGACGGCGAGTTGTTCCTGCCCGAGAGCTGGTCGGACGACCGCCCCCGGTGCCGCGCGGCGGGGATCCCCGACACGATGGTCTACCGGCCCAAGACCGCGATCGCCCTGGAACTCTACGACCGCGCCGTCAAGAACGGGGTCCACTTCGCGTGGCTGACGTTCGACGAGTGGTACGGCACCAAGCCGGCGTTCCTCCAGTCGCTCGATACGCGCGAGCAGAAGTTCGTGGGCGAGGTGCACAAGGATTTTGTGGCGTGGACGAAGCCGCCACGGGTGACGGAGCGTGCGTATCGGCGCAGGGGCCGGGGCCGACCTCGCCGCACGCCGCGTCTGGTCGCGGGCAGTCCCAAGCCGGTGACGGTGGGCGACATGCTCCGCTACCACGCGCCGCTGCGGGATCAGGAGTGGGTGCGGTACCGGGTCAAGGACGGTGAGAAGGGGCCGATGGTCTGGGAGGCCAAGTCGATCCCGATCTACCCGAAGAACGAGGACGACCTGCCCGAAAGAACCTACCGCCTGGTGGTGACGCGGAACGTGTTGGCCCCGGACGAGGTGAAGTACTTCGTGAGCAACGCCCCGTTGGAGGTGCCGCTGCCGACGCTCCTGCTCGTGGCGTTCTCGCGCTGGCGTGTGGAGCGCTGCTTTGAAGACGAGAAGGGGGAACTGGGCCTGGATCACTACGAGGGTCGGAAGTACCCGGGGCTGAAGCGCCACATGATCCTGACGTCGGTGAGCCACCTGTTTTTGGCGCAGGTTCACCAAGAGCTTCGGGGGGAAAAACCCGGAGCTGACGGTGTGCCAGGTGCGGACGGCGGTGTCAGCGTTGGTGAGGAGCCTGTGGCTGTTGGGCCGCTGTGGTGCGCGGTTGCTTGAGACGACGGCCAAGGAGTTGCGGTACACGCAGGCCCGCCGAACCCAGGCCCGCAAGAGTCACACGAAGGCCACGCGACGGAAACTTCGCGCCGCTGGCATTCGGCTCACGACACTGATCCGATGCCGATGGGCGACCAACCGTGCGCTGTAGTACTAGGTGTCGGTTAGGTGAGTGGTGTAGGATGACCGCGAGTGACGTGTCCCGGGGACGATGAGGAGCCGAGCGATGCCGACGCGCGGGATGAAGAACGTGACCCAGAAGATGATCGAGTTCCCACCGGACCAGGCCGCCGCGGTGGAGGAGTTCGCGCGGGCCCGCGGCGAGTCGTTCAAGGCCGTGGTGCTGCACGCGCTGCGGCGGCACCTGAAGTACCCGCCGCCCCCACCCGATCCGGAGCCGACCGAACCGTTATCCGATAGCACGGCGGCTCAGTCGCCAGTGCCGAAGAAGGCGGGTGCGCGCAAGGGGAAGAAGGGGTGAATGACCGGCCCTTGACCCGGCGACAGGTACTCTTCGGCATTTCATCTAGCTCATCTCGTCATCACCTCCTAACTGGTGCGGTTGACCCGGATCAACGTGTGTTCGGGTATCCGACTGCGTATACTGTTTCTGTATCCGACCGAACGGAGCACAGACGAATGGCCCGGCAGAACAACGCGGTTCATGAAGCCCTCGTCAACCGGAACATCATTCTCGCGGCGGGTGTGATCGTTCTTGTCGGTGCGGTGATGACGTGGGGCGGGATCAGATTGCTGGACGTCGAAGGCTGCCCGAAGTGGGTGGGAGAGCTGACAAAGGAACTCGGGACCGCGGCGTTTGGCATCGGCATCATCGCGTTGATGTGGGAGTTGACGGCGCGGCGGGCATTCATGTCGGAGATCCTCGCGACCGTTGACCTTTCTGAAGACATTGAGGGACAAGGCATCATTCACGTTTCCGATGCGTACCTGCGCGTGCCGTGGCCGGAAATGTTCAAGGAGACGAGGACGTTCGATGTGTTCTTCTCCTACGCTCGCACATGGACCAACGCGAACGCGCTCCACCTTCAAGAAATGGCCGACCGACCGGTGCCGATGCGGGTTCTGCTACCCGACCCCGAGGACGCTCGGGTAGTGGGAGAGCTGGCACTGTGGTATCGGACGAGCGCGGATGATATTCAGGGACGCATCCGTGGGGCGATCGCACACTACACCCAACTCGCCGGGCGCCCCAACGCGAAAATCGAAATGCGGCTGACGAAGCGCTGCCCCCTGTTTACCGTCTACCTGTTCACTCAGGTGGTTGTCTTCACTACTCACTCTCATCGACCGGCTCCGACACCCGTTCCTACTGTCATCGCGAAAGCGGGTAAGCCGTTGTATGCTTTCTTCCAGGACGAATTCAACTACCTTTGGGCCGAAGCCACCCCACCCCAAAAAACATAGGGGACGCACAATGACCGAAGCCGCGATCGAAACGTTCATCGGTGACGCGCCCGCCGGTCTGCTCGCGGAGTTCACCACCACTGGAGAGGTCGCTTGGGACATCGAGACCTCGGGCCTCGATTGCCTCCGGGATCGCATCGCGACCTGTCAGCTCGCAAACCGCGTCGGTCAGGTGCTCCTCGTGCAGCTCAACGGGGCGGTGCCGGTAAACCTCGCCGGTCTGCTCGCCGATCCGGCGACGCGAAAGGTGTTCCATTACGCCGTCTTCGATACGAGTTTCATGATCCGGGCGTGGAAGATCCGCCCGGCGAATCTGGCGTGTACAAAGGTGTCGTCGAAGCTGCTGCAACCGCTGTCGGAGGAACACAGCCTCAAGGCGCTGCTGGCTAATCACCTCGGTGTGGCGATCGACAAGTCTCAACGGTTGTCGGACTGGTTTGCTCGGGCTCTGACCCTCGAGCAGGTCGAATACGCCGCCAATGATGTCATTCACCTGTTGCCGCTGTACGACGCGCTCCACGCCCTCCTCGACGAACGTGGACTCGGCACGCTGGCCGAGGACTGTTTCCGGCACCTCCCCACCCGCGCTCTTCTGGAGTCTGGAGGTTACAGGGACGTGTTCGCCTACTGATCCCAACACGACCGGCGCTAGAAGAACACCGCCGGACACAGAAGGCCCGAGCGGGCGCCCGTGAGAGAAGAAGCCGGCATCGACGGATAAGACCAAGCGGAAGGGAAAGGTGGGGAGCCATGGCGCAGCAGCCCGAAGGCCGGACGTGTGCGAACTGTCTGTACGGCATCGAGGACAGCGGGTACGTCTGCTGTCAGTTGAATCCCCCAGCGGTCGGGGTTCGTCTCCACTCGACCCGGGCCCACGCATTCCCTGCGGTCGCCCCGGACTGGTGGTGCGGCTACCACGCGCCCGCGGATCCGGAAACGGCGACCGAGGCCGCGGCTACGCTCGCCCGTCTCGTGCTCGTCGGCGACTTGACGGCGGCCCGGCTTCTCGTGGACAAGATCAAGGAAGA